>JABDCK010000067.1 GCA_013288185.1 Gammaproteobacteria bacterium | reverse complement strand
TTTTTATCATCAGCGTTTCAATGTCTTAGTGTGCACCACCATTATTGAAACGGGCATTGATATTCCCACTGCCAATACCATCATTATGGACAGAGCGGATAAGTTAGGACTTGCCCAGCTGCATCAATTACGGGGTCGTGTCGGGCGTTCCCATCACCAAGCCTATGCGTATTGTTTAACTCCTCCCCGTAAACGTTTAACCGCAGAAGCTATTAAACGCTTGGACGCGCTAGAGTCTTTAGAAGAGCTGGGCTCAGGTTTCACTTTAGCCACCCATGATTTAGAGATCCGCGGTGCCGGTGAATTACTGGGAGAAGAACAAAGTGGCAATATTCAAGATGTGGGCTATGGCCTTTATATGGAGCTCTTAGAAAGAGCCGTACAATCCCTTAAGTCGGGTAACAAAGTGGCACTAGATGCCCCTTTAAGAACGGGCGCAGAAATCAATCTACAATTGACGGCCCTTATCCCAGAGGATTATTTGCCAGATGTGCATACTCGGCTTATTCTATATAAGCGGATTGCCAATGCTAAGCATAGTAATGCTTTAGATGAACTGCAGGTGGAGATGATTGACAGATTTGGGCTGCTGCCAGAAGCCACCAAGAATCTTTTTAAGCTAACCGAATTAAAACTGAAAGCGCAGCCACTTGGGATCCATAAAATAGAAGCGTCTACGGCCAGTGGTAAAATTGAATTTGAGCCAACCACCACCGTTAACCCGGATAAAGTGATTGAAATGATTCGTACGATGCCACAACATTTTAAATTGATAGGCTCGCATCAAATTAAATTTATGTTTGATATGCAAACACCTGAAAAGCGTTTTCAAACTGTAGAAAATTTATTGAACCAATTATGAAATTAGGAGTTCCGTCATTGCGAGCTTAGCGAAGCAATCCAGTCTTAGAGCGATCTGGATTGCTTCGCTAAGCGCTCGCAATGACGAGATCCTAAATTCAAAGTAGCGCGAGTATAGCGTTTAATGACTCTGTATAAAATCATTATGTGATAAGTGAGTGCCAACATGCGCAAAAAAAAAATCGTTTCTTTTCTCCTTCCTTTCTTGTGCTACGCCACCATGACATTCGCTGATGCGCCAGCCCCAACTCCCGTAGCTGCGCCTGTGAATGAACCACAGAAGGCGCTCGCCCCAGATGCCGTAAAGCCTAAAGAGAAATGGTATCATGTAGAAGTATTAGTGCTTGAATCCTGGGACAAAAGCGCTTTATCCGAAGATTGGCCACTGGACCCTGGCAAACCCTCTTTTAGTAATGCTGTTACTGTTTCAAATGATCCCAAGGCAAATTTTGGAAAATTGCCAGAAGACGAATTAACGCTCAAAGAAATAAAACAAAAGTTGAAGAATAAATATCGCATTGTTATGGAAGAAAGCTGGCGTCAAACCATTCCAGCACAAGCAGCAACCAAGGTGCATCTAACAGGTGGCAAACCCTATGATGGTAACAATGAAGTTAATGGCTTTATTAAATTAAGCGCGGGTCGATATATTCATGCGGATGTAGATTTCCTCTTCACTAAACCATTAGTGGTAAAACCTGCATCCAATAAGCAAGAAAGTATGGCAAGATTTTCTGAAACCACCGCTAAAAAAAGAACCGGTTATGGTAGACAAGGCGGCTATGGACAAGGCTATGGCCGGGGATATGGTCAAGGTTACGGCCGGGGCTATGGTCCAGATCAAGACGGCTTTAGACAAGAATACCGGCAAGAGTATCGCCCAGAGCCACGTAATGAATTACGCATGCAAACTTTTCGTTTAAAAGGAATTAGTCGCCTACGCGCGCATGAACTGCATTATATTGATCATCCATTGTATGGCATTATTGTTATGGTAACCCCTGAAGCGCAACATGATGAACCTGCTTCCTAAAAAGCTTTCGCATCCGCCCTGCGCATAGATATATTTTCTTAACTAACTCTTAACTTACGCAATAATTCATTTTATTAATATTGCGTAAGTTTTCGCGTTTGAGTGGTTTTTTATTGGATGCGGTTTAACCATGCTTGTATATTTTCTCGTAACATGGGAAGTGTCACACAACCGTTTTTAAGTACCTGATGATGAAATTCCTTAATATCAAATTTATCTCCTAGCTTACGTTGTGCCATATGACGCAAACTATCAATCTCCAGCTTACCTAACATATAAGACGTTGCTTGACCTGGAAGCATAATATAGCGATCAATTTCACCCTCTATAATATGATTTTCCAAAATCGTATGTTGTTTTAAATAAGCTACCGCTTGATCTCGAGTCCAATGCATAACATGAATGCCCGGATCGATCACTAAACGCGCTGTACGCAAAGATTCATTATATAACATTCCTAAACGTGACAGTTTGTCTTCATATAAACCCATTTCATCAGCAAGCCGCTCTGCATATAATGCCCATCCTTCCTCATACCCATGATTCCATAAATATTGTTCTACGCGATGTCTTGATTTATTCTCTAAAGCAAGCGCGATTTGCAAGTGATGACCAGGAATTAACTCATGGAATAGCACGGATTCCTGGCCATTTCTATTTTTGGACGCATACGTATTAATAT
>JABDCK010000066.1 GCA_013288185.1 Gammaproteobacteria bacterium | reverse complement strand
GAGCGTGGGGCTAGCAAACTCGCCCGCTACCGCGGACAGGGCGCCATCCACATAATTACAGTAATTACAATTATTTTGATTCAGAATCATCGAGACAAAATCAGTTTACAAAACTGTGTCAGCCAATCTCAAAACTTTTACCGTTTTAAAGTTTATAAACGTTATAAGCGTAGTTTAAACCATTTATCATTCCACCGAACATGCCAATTGCAAGCCCAATTGCAGCACTTTGAAATGTATAGACTCCTATAGATAGAGGGTACCCTATAAGTCCTATTATACCAACAGCAGCAATATCAACCATTAACTTAGTAGTAATCCAATCGTATTTAATTTCATCACTTATTATTACCGTTGTTTTCCCGCCAGAAACAAAAAATACTTGCGTCGCATTTAGTTCATACATCTTCTATCCTTAAATTTTTAATGGCTTCCCGGGATATGATAATGCTAATTATTTTTATATGCAAAATAAATAATCACAGTGGGGAAATCAACCACGCTCTCCACCACGGAAAATTAATCACCCATATGATTACGAATTTACTATTATTTTGATTCAGAATCATCAGTGTATGATTCCAGCTCACGATTCCACATTAACTAATGCATATTGTGGAATATATTTTATTACCTTTTCTGGATAAAATTTGATCAATTTACTTTCACCAGATTTTTCAACTACCACTTGAGCCACAACTCTTGGAGTATTGAGAGCGAAATGATGGACTAATATATGATCATTTTTTCTTAATCCTGCACGGTAGGCATTAGAATTAGTTTTTAATGATTTTAAAGCATTGTGTTTAATCAATGCTTCTGTATCAAATCCAAATGAGGGTGCCCAAACAGATTTTTTGATAAGTACTGCCTCTCCTTCAAGTAAATAAGGTGAGATAGAACCCAATTTTCCAGTTTCTATGGATCTTTTCATTTGGGACCATTCCTGATCTCCAAGATGTTTTGAAAATATGATATCTAAATCATTTTCAGTTATCACTTTTCCACTTTTCCTGCCAAATTGCGTGCCAATTTCTTTTAGCGCCATATCTAAGGGATTATACATCTCCGATCCTCGCGGATGTCTTGCTATATAGTCATTAAATACAATGTGACCTCTGACTTGAGCAATTATACCGTAGTATATATGGCTGTTTAAAAAATGTTCGCTTATTTCATTATTTGTTGCTTGATAAAATGGCGATACATAATACGATTGCAATGATTGATTATAAACCTGAATATAACTTTTCCTATCAATTATACCGCTTTTTAATGCAAATTGAAGTCCATAAAAATCATTTAGCCCTTCAAAAAACCATTGCAAATTGCCTTGTGGTTGAGGCGCCTCAATACTTATGCCTAACCAAGCATGAAACAACTCATGCGACAAAGAATAAAATACTTTATATAATTTTTCAATCTTACCATCAGGTATTGACATGCTGAGTATGTTTTTTTTATGAAAACCATGAATGTACTTTTCAGCATCAGGTGATTCTAATTTTATTAAAACAATAACATAGTGCGGAAAGTCAAAGTCATTCCAAAAGGTTCTTTGTGCAGTAATAAGCTTTTCTAGGTAATAAACAAAATCTTTATTGTCAAAAAGAGTCCATTTATCTTTTGTCATAATATGAACCGGCTGATTCTTTATATTAATGGTTTCAACTTCATAAATACTTCCAACAAAAGCGGAATCTCTAAAATTCTGTATAGGTTGGTTTACGGTATAAACTTTTTCTTGAATGCTATGTGCTGTGGCTACAGTAAATTGAGAAGGTAACTCTTTAAAATCAACCTTGATATTCATAGGGTCTACGGCATGTTCTGGGTTGATTAAAACGTTCCCAGCAAGAAAATGAAAAAAATCAGGCTCTATAATTGGCTCATATATAGTTCTCGTAGGATTAACAGGACAATATTTATAGTTGATTTTTGTATCACGTTTAGGTGCAAATCTAAAATTAAATACCCCTTCTTCTTTCGTAGCATCCATGCTAATAAGATTCTCTTTTGGAATAAAGATTTGCGTTATATTGTGAGGGATTCTTAAAAGAAATTCACCTTTTTCATTACCTTTAATGACCATTTCCACATCAAAGCAGGACATATTTTCCTTTTCCGCAGTTCTGTCAGCTAATTTTAAACGGTAAACTAGATCATATTGATCAAGGTTAGCAAAAGATATGGGTGAACAAATTAAAATAAAAATAAAAGATGCACATTTATTGAGATGTAATTTCATTTTGCTTTTTACTCCGTTCACCCTACAATACACTTTTGTCTTATTACTTTAATTAAAATGTACCAGTTATCGAAATACCAACCATAGATTCATGAGTTACAGTACTACCTCCAACAATTGTTGTAACAGTAACGTTTGGTGAAATAGGAACATTAGCAGCTGCTATACCTTGAACTGCGTTATGCGTGCCTTGTCCAATAAGGTTTAAACTTGGATTTGGCTGAGGGGGTGGGTTTTCAAAATTTATTCCACCGCCTATCAATTTTAAAGACGCTGCAGAAATAATTTTAAATGCTTTGATATTATTTGAATCCATGTCCTATAACTCCTTAAAATATGCCTGAATT
>JABDCK010000065.1:853-2621 GCA_013288185.1 Gammaproteobacteria bacterium | reverse complement strand
AGTGGCAAAAGTCTAAGCGCACAGTTTTTTGCAGAATGCGGCGCGCCTATTATCGATGCTGATCAAATTGCCCGGGCATTGGTGGCAAAACAGCAGCCAGCGCTCAAAAAAATTGTGCAACGCTTTGGCCCTGAAATCCTGCAAAAAAATGGTGAACTAGACCGCAGCATGTTGCGAGAATTGATCTTTAATCACCCCGAGCAAAAAAGATGGTTGGAAGGGCTTTTACACCCTTCTATTCATCAAATTATATTGCAAAAAATAAGTGAGGTAGATTTCCCATACTGTGTAGTAGTGATCCCCTTATTGGCGGAACATTTTGATCGCTATCGTGACATTATAAATCATGTCATTGTGATTGATGTCAGTGAGGAACAGCAAATTATATGGGCTGCAAAAAGAGATGGCTGTGCTAAAAATTTAATTAAAAAAGTAATTGCGGCACAATCCCCACGTGACGAGCGTTTAAAAATAGCAAATACAGTATTGCTCAATAACAGCAGCTCGATTGAACTTAAAAATAAGATCAGAGACTTACACCAACTTTTCTCTCTGTCATGAACCTCAACTCTTTGCTAAAATGCATTAATCTTCTAAGGAGCATGGATTGTGACACAACAATATCTCATTTTTGAACACCCACTAAATGAAAGGATCCGTACCTTTCTGCGCATGGAACATTTGTTTCAACTAGCTAAATATCGTTTAAATAACTTGCTTAGCATTTGGGATGCTAAAGATTGCGTCAGCATCATAATTGAGCTTTACAACTTGGTTGAACGCACAGATTTTAGAAGCGAGCTGGTTAAAGAAATTGAACGACATATTAATAGTTTGCAACGTTTGGCTAAAACCCCTTCCATTGATGTAAACGCGCTCAATAATGTCCTGCGTGATTTAGAAATAGCCTCCGATATCCTCAAAGCCTATTCCGTAAAACAAGGGCTTTTATTGCATAGTGAATTTCTCAATGGCATTCGGCAACGGTTAATTATTCCGGGCGGCACTTGCAGTTTTGATTTGCCTGCTTTTCATTATTGGCTGCATTTGCCCATGAAAACGCGCCTAGCCTCTTTACATCAATGGTTAGAAGCACTAGAACCTTTAGAGAAATCGCTTTCCTTGGTCATGGAGTTTACATCAATGGAAGGGGTTTTAGCCAAACGTTGCAAACTATTAATATGTCGTTCAATTTCTTTAACCAGCTCGCTTCTAAAAAAACCTTAAATGGTCAAAGCGTCTGCCAGCTGATTCGGATCCGTTTACAATCTGAGCATGGCGTTTACCCTGAAATTAGTGCCAGCAAACATCGCGTGAATATTCGGTTTTTACTGGCTGACGTTGAGCAAGGAAAATCCGGGCTGGTGAACGCAGATATTCCTTTTGAATTAACCTGTTGTACGATTTAAATCATGATTGAAAGACCCTGTCCCACTTGCCAGCAAACTACTTTGCTGGCACCCAGCAATCCTCATCGCCCTTTTTGTTCTGATAGATGCAAATTGATAGATTTAGGCGCCTGGGCAGAAGAAAGTTATAAAATTCCTACCCAAGAGCCCATAATGCAATGGGAAGAGTCTGAGGAATGACACCTCACAAGGATATTTACTTTATTTTGAGCCAGTATGTCGTATAATAATCGACATACTGGTTGATATTTGAGCTAAAATGAAAACCTCAGCAATTCAGCGTATTCGTGATAAGGCTATGAATGAGGAAATAGACTATAACCTCGTTAGCGCCTGTTTACAGGACTACGCGGCCCCCC
>JABDCK010000065.1:0-802 GCA_013288185.1 Gammaproteobacteria bacterium | reverse complement strand
CCCGAGATGTTTTAAATTCGATTTGCGTTCAATCCATATAATTTCTAAATATTATCAAAACTCAACTATTAATTTATTGGCAAAGGCTATTCAAGGAATAAAAATGCATAGCAGTATTGAGAAAATGTTGATACGCTATCAGCCTAAAACATCATTAGATAGCATTAGAGCATTAAGAGAAATTATTCAAGAAATTGCATTGGTTGGTTTATGGCGTGCAAAATTTTTTGAGCATGCAGCTTTTTATGGTGGAACCGCTTTACGTATATTATATGGCTTAGATAGGTTCTCAGAAGATTTGGATTTTTCTTTATTAGTACCCAATCCTGAATTTTCATTAAAACCGTATCATCAAGCTATTGCAGATGAGCTAAAAGCCTTTGGATTCAATGTCTCCGTAAGTTCAAAAATTAAAAATTCGCAATCTCAAATTGAATCTGCCTTTATTAAAGCAAATACTGTGCATGAATTAATTAACATTGGCTTAAAGAATTTCACCCTGAGTGGTATTGCAAAAGATGCCACCATAAAAATCAAACTTGAAATTGATACCAATCCTCCCCCCTTATTTAAAGTAGAAGCTAAAACAATCAATGAGCCACTCCCTGTATCTATTAATGCATATACGCCTTCAGATCTCTTTGCAGGGAAAATGCTTGCTGTATTATGTCGTACTTGGAAAAAACGCGTTAAAGGCAGAGATTGGTATGATTTTATCTGGTTTGTAAGAAAAGAGATCCCACTGCATTTAGAGCATCTTGAACAAAGAATGTGGCAAAATGGCTGTTTAAGTAATCGGCAA
>JABDCK010000064.1:527-2775 GCA_013288185.1 Gammaproteobacteria bacterium | reverse complement strand
CATAGATAATAAACGGGTAGCCCTCAGAGAATTTTTAATTTTTGACGAAGAAGTGAGAGATATTTTAGTTAATACGGAAGTAGATATGCTCGCTGCCAAAACGCGTATCCTGCTGAAGGAACGTGGCCAACCCATGATAGTGGACGCACAACGAAAATTTGAAGCGGGAATTATTTCAGAGCGGACTTTTAAAATTATGTCAGCGGGTTCTAAAGGCGCTGATAAGGACGCTGGAGTGGCACCCTAGAACAAATTTATAAGGAGAATATTCATGCGTCATCCTGAAACCGCTCATTGGCGAGACTCCGCGCGAATACCTATGTTTTTTATTATGGATGCTTATTCTGCAATACCATTATTACTTTTTCTATTACATATTCGACTCTGGACTTTTATTGCCGCTTGCTGTGCTTGCGCCTTTTTTACCATGCTCGCCCGCTGGGGATTTACATTACCCGTTTTTAAACGTTGGTTGAGATCATTTATCGCGGGTAACACGCGCTCAGCAAAACCTTGGTTAACTATCAAACAGAATAAACTGCCAGGAATTTAATTTATCAAACTTACAAAAGTTGACTTTAGGTAAGGGTGTATATTCAATGCTATAATTCAACTAACGTTATTTACGCACGTTAAATAAAATAGGCAATAAGGGATAATCAGCAATGGCCACTAGCACGACTGATTCAGGTTCCAAACAATCTTTGGAAAAAGCAAACGCGCCCCATAAAAAAGCGCATGCACATCCAACCGGAGCGCTGGAACAAGTCCTTGTCCGTAATAACTTTTACCGTGACAATTACCGCAGATTAATGGTTTGTTGCCTCATGATGCTTTGCATCATTGCTTTGTTAATTGTTTGGGAATTCTATGAAAGAGCGAACCGACCGGGGCCACAATATTTCGCCACAACCTCTGACGGGAAACTGATCGCGCTCACGCCGTTAAGCCAACCTAATTTAAGCACGAATGCATTACTCCAATGGGCCACAGAAGCGGCAACCTCTGCTTATACTTTTAATTTTGTGAATTATCGTAAAGCATTGCAAGATGTCCGCATTTACTTTACCGCAACAGGGTATCAAAACTTTTTAAAAGCACTACAAGACTCTAGCAACTTACAAGCCGTGCAAACTAAAAAATTAGTGGTTTCTTCGGTACCCACTGGCGCACCCATTATTTTAAAAGAAGGGTTAACCGCGGATGGTGTGTATGCCTGGCAGGTACAACTACCCATGTTATTAACGTATCAGAGCGCTTCGGAACAATATAGACAAAATATCATTCTCACCATGTTGATTTCACGCGTGCCAACATTAGATTCACCAAAAGGTGTGGGTATTGCCTCCTTTGTGGTGAGGGAAGGTCAAGCATAATGAAACAAACATTACGGCTGCTTTCTTCACTTTTAGCAATAACGGCGACCCCGCCGTTATCTGCATTAGTGACAGGCTCCGGTATACAGCAGGATGCTGCGCCAAAGCAAAACTTACAAATCGGTGGTGGTCTACCGCAAAACATTCAATTGCCCCAAGATTTATCGCAAATGAATGCCCAACAAAGTAATGAGCTATTAAAGCAGGCTAAAAATTTAAGCCCCGAACAATTACAAGCTATCGCGCAAAGCTTTCAACAACAGACCAAATCCAACGCCCAAGAAACAGAGACGGTTATAAGTGTACCCACGCCTCCCTCGGCTTCAGAAAGAAAAAGAGAAGATGCCTTTAATAATTTATTGGATGAAGTATTACCGCTGAGTCCAGAACAAATAATAGATTTACATAAATATTATGATTTAACGCTACAAGCAAAAGCCACTTCCGCAACCGTGCCACCGACACCACATTTTTCTTCTATTGTCGTTAACCTTGATCCCGGCAGTTCACCACCCATCGTGCGTTTAGCGGCAGGTTTTGTTTCTTCATTGATATTTATTGATTCTACTGGGTCCGCATGGCCCATTACGGCTTATAGCATTGGTGATCCGCAAAGCTTTAATATTCAATGGGATCAAAAAGGGAATGCATTATTTGTACAAAACTTAAAACAATATGCGCATGGAAACTTAGCGGTACGTTTATGGGGATTGAATACCCCTATTATGATTACGTTAATTGCTGGCCAACGTAATGTTGATTTCCGGGTTGATTTACAGGTAAGAGGTCATGGGCCTGAAGCCGTCGTCCCCGTTGTTGAAACGACATTTAATGCTGCAGTTAATTCTGTTTTGATAAATCTTTTAGATGGG
>JABDCK010000064.1:0-517 GCA_013288185.1 Gammaproteobacteria bacterium | reverse complement strand
TCCAATAAATTATTAAAGGCATCTTCTCTTTTTCTTTCTGAAGCCGAGGGAGGCGTGGATGGCAGATGGTAAAATTTACTTTAGAACAAAATGTACCGTTCTATCACCCGCTTGGACAGCAACCGTTGCAAGCCCAGATGGCACCCATGTATATGAAATGATGGCAACACCTTATATCTTAGCGTCCCAAAATGGCAAGACCATCGATATTAAACTATCAGGACTATAGTTATGCCTAAATCGTTAAAATTAGTCAAAGGCTTATCAAATGCAAGAATGCGAACATTTGTCATTCTCTTTGGGATCATTATTGTCGTCGGGATAGTGATTGCGGTTTCCCGAGGTAAAAAAGAACCCGCAGATGAATTGTCCAAAACTCCCTCTCATACTGTCGGCGTTCCAACAAACATTCGCGGCATCCCCGGTAATGCCGTACCTGAACAATACCGAGAATTGCAAGAACAAGAAAATGAAACGAAAGCACAAGAAGCATTGAAAAAGAAGACCGCTGCCATTC
>JABDCK010000063.1 GCA_013288185.1 Gammaproteobacteria bacterium | reverse complement strand
CTTGATAAGAACTTAAGTGACGCTCAGAATGGGCGTGCTCTAAAATTGCCTTATCTAACATATTCTTAAGACCGGATTGATAGTAGCTATTCAAGAAGCCATATTCTAATACTTGTAAGCTTTCTTCCCCGTGAATATCTAAATATTTTTCTAAAATAATCTTATCCTGGGTTAATGTGCCAGTTTTATCGGTACACAGTATATCCATGGCACCAAGATTTTGAATGGAATTAAGCCGTTTGACAATCATCTTATGCTTAGACATGGCAATGGCGCCTTTGGCAAGATTAGCGGTCACTACCATGGGTAGCATTTCAGGTGTGAGCCCTACGGCAACCGCAATTGCAAAGAGAAATGATTCTGTCCAATTACCCTTTAATACCACATTAATAATAAAGATAATAGGCACCATCACTACAATAAAGCGTATCAATAACCAGGTAACACTGTTCACGCCTTTATCAAAGCTGGTTAAGCTGCGATAACCAATCAAATGTTTTGCGAGAGTGCCAAAATACGTATTTTGACCAGTGGCAACGACAATGGCTTTACCTGAACCACTCACAATACTGGTGCCCATAAAACAGAGGTTATTGCGTTCCATGGGGTTGTTACTGGTTTTTGCCCCATTGGCACTAGTCTTTTCAACGACCAATGCCAGCGTATCATATTTTTCTACGGGCATTGATTCACCCGTTAAGGCAGATTGGCTAATATAGAGATCTTTGGAGTGCACTAAGCGCACATCGGCGGGAATCATGTCTCCCGCAGATAGATAGAGTATATCGCCGGGAACTAAATCCTCAAAAGGAACTTCATAATGTTCAATCAGACATTTCTCACCTTCATCTTCTGCGGATTTAAAGCAACGTTTGACCGTTGCTTTGGTACTCACCATCTTGCGTAAGGCTTCAGAAGCACGCGAGGATCTAAATTCTTGTATAAAGCGCATTAACACACTTAAAACAATCATGATAGAAACAATAATGGTGCCAGGAATATCTCCTGTGATATAACAAACGGTCCCTAAGATGATAAGCACAACGATAAAAGGATTTCTAAAGTTACTTAATAACAGCCTATACCAGGCTAAGCGATTTTCCCTCGCCACTTGATTCTTGCCATAATGTGCCAAGCGGTCTTCTACTTCCTCTGGCGTAAGGCCTTGCCAAGAGGTATTGAGCTCTGCTAAAACCCCTTGCATATCCATATCAGAGATTTTAAGCAAAAACTGTTGTATCTGACGCTGATCTTTCATATTTACTCATAGGTCACAATGCATGTATTTCTACTCCCTATGTCGGCAAAATTGGATTTATCCAGAGCTGGTAAATTTGGCAGGGTTTCAAGATGCCCTTCTCAAGAAGGGCTTACAACGGTAAACGCATATAAAATTTTATCAAGTTTTGGGTGAATGCCTTTAAACTCATTTACGTTTTCAATATAAACATCATAATCAAAAATGGGGTATATTGGGACCCCCAATTGCATAAGCACTCTGGAGAAAATGACATGTTGCAATATCGGTTTATAACCAATCCTTTTAATATGGTGCTTTTAAATGAAGTGCTGCAAGAAATGGAAAATATTTTAGCCACTACACAAAAGCCTGAAGAAAAGGAATATTATACGGAATTATTGCAATTTTTAGCATTAATAAAAGAGAATACCATTTTTGAAATATTATCAATGTACCTACATCCATTTTAACCGCTAAAAGGGTACTTTTATATGATAAACGGCATTTAGGCTGTGCCTGCATAGTGGTAAAATGCAAGGGCAATTGTGAGCAGATGCTTTGTGAAGATCTTGAAGAATACCTGAGAGCACAAAATATCCCGGTGGATTTTATCGCAACCACTTATAGTGTCACTATTTTTGCAGATAGACAAGTCCCCACCCGCGCTCCCACCGGAGAATTAAATAATGCTTCTGATCTTGCCTTTTTTGAAGCACGCAACGCAGCTACTCCCGGTCTTATTCTTAAATCTGGTGTAGCAAAAGATGGAAACTATTATGCCCGTTTAAGGCCAACATTGTAATTTTAAGAGGTTTGAATATGGCTCTGACTCCCGCGCAAATCGAGCTCCAATGGGCGATAGAAAATGATCAATATGAGTTAATACAAACTTTATTGGCATCAGGTATTACCATTGATAATCCACTAGAACATGCAAGAAACCCACAGATGAGTGAATTTCTTATCAGAACATGCGGCGCTTACATCACACCAGGCGCTTTGCATCATGCAGCTTCTATTAGTTCTGCCTGGGTGGAGATTCTTCTCCGTTATGGTGCAGATGCAAATGCATATAATGAAGATGGGGAAACCGCTATTTTTTTCGCGCAGAACGTTGAAATACTTAGAATGCTTCTTGCTAATGGTGCAAACCCACTTGCAAGAGCATTTGGCGGCGAGACCGCATTACATCGGGCAGTTAAAGATAAAAAAGCAGATATTGCAAAGGTACTTATTGAAGAATGTGGTATTTCTCCAATTGTTACAAACGACGAAGGGCAAACCCCTTTACATTTTGTATATTGTCCATATATTGCAAATCTACTGATGCATTATCAAGAAATTGATAGGCGTGTTCATCCCAATATTAAAGATGCGCATGGAAAAACACCGCTGCATTGTATCAATAATCCTGTAGTATTGATATCCTTTATTGAAAGATTTTATGCTGATGTCAATATCGAAGATGATGAAGGAAGAACTCCTTTGCATACAGCAATATATTCCCAAGCGGCCATGGTGCTATTTAACCATGGTGCAGATTTGTTGGTTAGAGATT
>JABDCK010000062.1 GCA_013288185.1 Gammaproteobacteria bacterium | reverse complement strand
TTAATTAAATATGGTTTAATTCCTGAATTTGTTGGTCGTTTGCCGGTGGTCGCAACCTTGGAAGAATTAGATGAAAATGCGTTGGTAAGAATTTTGACGGAGCCTAAAAACGCATTAACCAAACAATATGCTAAATTATTTGAGATGGAGCATATTGGTTTGGAATTCCGTGATGAAGCTTTACGCGCGGTTGCTAAAAAAGCCTTAGAAAGAAAAACGGGGGCTCGAGGCCTACGCTCTATTCTAGAGCAAGTGCTATTGGATACTATGTACGATCTTCCTTCTATGGAAGGTGTCGGTAAAGTGGTGATTGATGAAGGCTTTATTAAGGGAGAATCACCCCCACTATTGATTTATGAAAACTCAGAAAAGCCGCTACTGGCACAGGAACGAGACTAAGGAGCTGCGATGGAAATTCCAGTACTACCTTTAAGGGATGTTGTTGTTTATCCGCATATGGTGATACCACTGTTTGTGGGACGTGAAAAATCTATAAAAGCACTTGATGCTGCTATGGCAACCGCGGATAAACAAATATTGCTTATGGCCCAAAAGGAAGCTACGGAAGATAACCCCGCAGTTGCTGATATATATACGTTAGGCACGGTCTCTACTATCCTGCAATTATTAAAGCTACCGGATGGCACGGTAAAAGTGTTGGTAGAAGGTGTGCGTCGTGGCAGGATTTTAAAATATGTACAGCAGGAACCTTTCTTTTTAAGTGAAGTGGAATACGTTAATGATGAGCCGCTGCGTGAAGAAGAGGCCGAAGTCTTAGTTCGCACGTTAATGACGCAATTTGAAAAGTATGTCAAGCTCAATAAAAAAATCCCACCGGAAATAATAGCTTCTGTTGCGAGTATAGATGATGCTGGTCGTTTGGCTGATACTATTGCGGCGCATATGTCTTTAAAGATTCAAGAAAAGCAAACCCTCTTAGAAATCATTTCGCTCCGTGAGCGGCTAGAGCAGTTAATGGCGCGTATTGAATCTGAAATTGAGTTGCTGCAAGTTGAGCGTAAAATACGCGACAAAGTTAAAAAGCAGATGGAAACCAGTCAAAGAGAATATTATCTCAATGAGCAAATGAAGGCGATTCAATCAGAATTGGGCCATGAAGCCAGTGAATATGACGAGCTCAAAGAAAAAATAGAAAAATCAGGAATGTCTGAAGAAGCTTACGGCAAAGCCAATGCGGAATTGAAAAAATTAAAGATGATGGCGCCCATGTCTGCTGAAGCAACCGTCAGTCGCAATTATATTGACTGGATATTACAAGTTCCTTGGAAAAAGAAAACCAAATTACGTTTAGACTTGCCTGCAGCGGAGCGTATTTTAGAAGAAGATCATTTTGGTTTGGAAAAGATTAAAGAACGCATTCTTGAATATTTAGCGGTGCAAAAGCGCGTCCGGAAATTAAAAGGTCCTATTTTGTGTTTAGTGGGGCCTCCGGGTGTGGGAAAAACTTCATTGGGCAAATCCATTGCACGGGCCACGCAGCGGACGTTTGTGAGAATGTCTTTAGGCGGCGTGCGTGATGAAGCAGAAATCCGCGGTCACCGGCGTACTTATATTGGCGCAATGCCTGGAAAAATATTGCAAAAATTAGCCAAAGTGCAGGTCAGAAATCCATTATTTTTGCTTGATGAAATCGATAAAATGGCGATGGATTTTCGTGGTGATCCTGCCGCTGCATTATTGGAAGTGTTAGATCCAGAACAAAACAATACTTTCAATGATCACTATTTAGAAGTCGATTATGATTTGTCCGATGTGATGTTTATTGCAACGGCAAATTCCATGAATATTCCACCTCCTTTGCTTGACCGCATGGAAGTTATTCGTCTTCCGGGTTATACCGAAGATGAAAAATTACACATTGCAGAGCGTTATTTAATTCCAAAACGCTTACATGATAATGGGTTGAGTTCACAAGAATTGGATATTTCCAGAGAATCTATTTTAGCTATCATTCGTTACTATACCCGAGAAGCAGGGGTACGAAATCTGGAGCGTGAAATTTCTAAGATCTCACGCAAAGTCATCAAAGAAATCTTGATGGATAGCAGTATTAAACACGTAAAAGTCACGGAAGATAATCTGGAACATTACCTTGGCGTAAAGCGTTTTCGCTTTGGATTAGCCGAAGAACACGATCAAGTCGGGCAAGTTACCGGTCTTGCCTGGACAGAAGTGGGCGGAGACATTTTAACGATTGAAGCGGCTGTTTTCCCGGGTAAAGGCAAGACAACGAGTACTGGGAAGCTTGGCGAAGTGATGCAAGAATCTATTCAAGCCGCATTATCTGTGGTGAGAGCGCGAACTATCCCCTTAGGGATACCCGCAGATTTTTATGAAAAGCATGATATTCATATTCATGTGCCGGAAGGCGCTACACCTAAAGATGGTCCAAGTGCTGGGATTGGGATGTGTACAGCGCTCGTCTCTGCATTAACCCAGATCCCGGTACGCGCAGATGTTGCGATGACGGGTGAAATCACGTTGCGAGGAGAGGTATTACCGATTGGTGGTTTAAAGGAAAAGCTCTTAGCTGCGCGCCGTGCGGGAATTGCAGAAGTGATTATTCCGCAAGAGAACCAACGGGATCTCAAAGAAATTCCGCAAAATATTCAAGAAGATCTGAAAATTCACTGCGTGAAATGGATAGATGAGGTTCTGCAAATAGCTTTAGTGCGATTACCACAACCTTTGCCGGTGAGTGAAGACAAGCCTGAGGTTAAAAAAGAGGAAAGTACTAAAGAAGATAACTCATCAAACGATATTTTACACCATTAAAAATATGTTGGGTAGCTGGGTTTTTATTTTATTTTTATAGAAATCCTTGTGTGTAGTGTTTTGACATGATAATTTGCCGGTTTC
>JABDCK010000061.1 GCA_013288185.1 Gammaproteobacteria bacterium | reverse complement strand
AAAATAGTAAACGTGCTAAAATGGTTACGTTATCTGGTGCCTGGTGTTACCGCGCATTATGAAAAGTTTGATATGCAATCGCCGGTTATGCATTTTGTGTATTCGCAATTGCAGAGTAAACATTTTAAGTTTAATAGCACAAACATTACAGGGCTATTAATATTGCCAGGAATTGTTAAAAGTTGTGAAATTTCTAAAGATTACAGCCAATCTAAAATAGATACTTTGATTGATGCCTTTGCAAATTCTTTTAAAGATGCTGGCACTCCAGATGCTACTGCCATTAAATGTCAACTTAAAGCAGTGGTTCCGCATTATTTTAAAATGGCTATTATTTCACATTTGACAAAACGGCTACCATTGCGTGAGCGTGAAGGTCGCAAACAGGATTTTATCCGCGGCTATGATGCTATTGCGCTGGATTCGCCTGAGCTGAAGAATATGCTATATCAATTTACGTTGTTGCGTTGTCATCGTATTAAATATAATCGTTCTAGTATTTTGAGATGTCTGCAATCTCCGTTGAAGACCTATACGCCAGGATACCAAAATAGCAGGGAACAACCCTCGGTGGATTTACTTTCAGAAAAGTTAGGGCGTATATCATTAAAGGCAGTGCAAGCATGATAAAAGGTACTAATATAGACCCTAAAAGGTTAGTGGATGTAATTTGGAAATCTGGTGCCATGAGTAATGCGCGTGCTTTTAGAAAACTGCAGAATTCTGAAAAGGCATTATTTAGTAAACCTTATGAGCATGCTGGTATAATTCATGATTATCTAGCGACGCAAAACAAGCCTTTTCCTGAAAATTTTGATATGCAAAGCTGGATAAACGATTTGCGTCAACGTTACCAATATGCTCATGTGCTTTACTTTCTATATTGCAAACTTGTTCCTCTTATTAAAGAAGAAAAATGCCAATATGTCTTGGAAAATGCTATTTTGTATATAATGTATGCACGCTTAATGGAAAGTATTGCAACAATCACCATACGCTTTGTAAATGTTGATTTAGGTGAGAATTCGGAAGAATTTATTTCTATTGTCAATATGATGATTGACTTGCATAGAGAGTTAATGCCAAAAATGGAAGCGTTTTCACTAGAAATGTTCAAAAAGGAATTTCCTCAAGAATTAGGGCATATTAAAGACACACTCTTAAATACAGATAAGAGTTTTTTTAGAAATATATTAGCTTGCCAAGTCCATTATAACTTTATGGAAATGTCGTATCAGTATGATCGAGCCGCTGAATTTCTTAAACAGATGAAATTTGATTTAAACCGCATAAGAAGTGATCTCTTGCCTAAAATTCCAGAAGCGTATAAAGAAAGCATAGTTGCTAAATTTGAAAGTGATTGTAAGGGAATTAATGCAACAAAGCCGAAATCTGAAATATTGGAGTTTACTGCTTTAAGTAATGCAGCGAGTATTGCTGAAAAAATTATAAAATTTGCAGCAGCTGCAACAATGAATCGGGCGCGTGAGCGCGAACTATTTGCCAATGAGGAGATTGATTTTCGCGTTATTACGGCCATTATTCAGCACCAAAATGCGGAGTTTAAGAGAATTACAGATGGCATTTTAGCTGAAGATCTTGAAACTCCTAAACATAAAGAATTGCTGCAACGTGCTTTATGTGCGGTAAATGTTGCTTGTTTTGTTAAGGATAGACTTTTACCAAATATTAATATTGATGTGGTATCAATTTTTGAAATTGATGTTTATCAGTGGAATATACTCTCAATGACTCTCAATGGATTGCTTGGTTTTTATAAGCGCAATCCGGATATATTTGCTGCTGACATCGATCTTTCTCGGGAAACTGACCGATTATTTCAAATCATTGATATCTTTCGTCCAGCATATGAAGAATTAATTTACGGTATGCTTGCTGAGCTAGAAAGGCCTGTGTACAAGACAGCTTTCCTTATACGTGTTCTTGAACATTCAGAAGTCTTGACTGTACCTATAAAAATATATTTTCTTCGTTGTGAATACTTATTCTTGAACGGTGAAAGTGAAGCTGCACAACACACTTTAGTGGAGGCACGTCAGTCTTTAAGGCGGTTTGAGAGCAGGGTTATGCCATATTTAGACGGTTCTTTATTTAATTCAATTAACTTGAAAGAGCGTGCACATAAAGAAGTAAAGCAGGCTAAAGCAATTCAGCATGAAAGAGAGTTAGCGCTGCGCGCCGAAAAAAAACTTAAGCCGAAAACGCCAATACACCGGCAACGTTTGTTATATTTAACAGCGCGCCTGAGCCAAACTCTGTATAAGGCTTCAAATTTTGTTCCCTATGATGATTCAGCTGAGGTGATGGCGCATCGTGATTTCTTAAATTCATATGACATCTCAATATTTGAGCATGATGTAATGTTTGCCTTGTTCGTAGAAGAATTATCGCGTCCACTGGATATGGATATTGATGAGCCTGATACCATTAAATTGATTAATTGCGGTTTTTTTGCCTTAAATCATATTGAGGATGGCAGTGCGGGAATTAATTATCAAAAATTAGTGCTGATGCTTTGGGATAAGCTATCTGAAGATTATACTTCTTTTTCTTTTAAGAAATATAGAGATAAACTCTATCCACACTATGAAGTTGTGATAAATAATATTTTGGATCCTAGTTTAATTGAAGACAAGCAAAAATACTTTTTATCTCCAGTGGAAAGTGAGCTTGCGTGGGGACAACGTTGTTTTGAAAATGGAAATATTCAAGCTGCTGAGCAGAGTTTGGCGCTTGCGCGTGCACGACGGGAAAAGAGTAAAGTTAGTGCACAAGAACTGGATTCACGCATTGCAATTTTTGCTGAAGAAGTTGCGGCACAAAGATGCTTGCTGCATGCTATTGAAGCATCATCACTGGTGGTACATTTGGACGAAAATATCTGCAAAATGTCGCATCAAATAGTATCTCAAAAGGCGAGATTAGTATTGCCCGCAGACATTCCTGCCATACTTGCAGTTGTTGAGAAATTACAATTATTACAAACGCAAGTTATGCAAGATAAGTCTGACTGTGTGCTATTGCTTAATGAAACTGAGCAACATTTTTTGAAGATAGGAAAAGGGAATATTCTTAATACTAAAATAGTGCTAGAGGCGTTGTTGCTTTGTAA
>JABDCK010000060.1 GCA_013288185.1 Gammaproteobacteria bacterium | reverse complement strand
AGTTCTTATGATATGCAAAGAAGGTATCTGGGCAAAAATCAAATCAAATAATGCATGTTCTTTTTCCTCGCTTTCATTAAAAGGATTCGCTGCATTTAATTCATCAGGTGTAGGAGCTTTATCAAGCGCACGCCGATGATAATCAGCCAGCATCGTGCCAATTTCATTTCTAGAGACATCCACTAAGTATTGCAAAATATATGCCTCATCATTTTCATCAAAAATTATTGCTTGCGGACTATTCTTAATCTCTTCAAAAATAGTATCAACGGTTCCTATCATTTCCATAAATTCCATTCTAATAGCATACAAAGATTCTGCATAATCCTTTTCATCTAGAATGATATCTCTTGCTGACGTCTCATTTAAATCTGTCAATGACGCTAATAGATCACATTTTTCCTCAAGTGTTTTTTTGGAGTTATATTCTTCTTTAAACTGTTGCAACACTTTTGTGCGAAAATGATCATGCAAAAATTCAACAAAATCACAAGGCAATTTGCCAACACTATGAAAGGCACCCATCTTAGCAATACGTGTCAAGTAACCCGGAAAACAAGATGGATCATTTAACCCATGCGCATTTCTCATTTCGCTTAGTTGAATCAAAAAGTTTGCAATTTTATCTGAAACATCACCGTCATTTTTATCT
This sequence comes from Gammaproteobacteria bacterium, assembly GCA_013288185.1. Taxonomy (GTDB): domain Bacteria; phylum Pseudomonadota; class Gammaproteobacteria; order Berkiellales; family Berkiellaceae; genus Berkiella. Next base: position 2,834 of record JABDCK010000060.1, on the reverse strand, counting down.
ACCACAAAACGAAAATAATCTGCTACTCGAGTCCTCACTAATAAGGAGCCTTCTTTTTCTGATAGCTTTCCTTCATGCGAAGCCTGCGTAGAAAAGATCTCAACATCATTTTCAGAAGGCGTTAATAGATTCGCAAATTTACCTGAAACCTTTGCAAAGGGATTATAACCTCGCCATGCAGCTTGAGGACGCGTATTATCCACGATAAGTGTTGCAGATGCTTCAAGTGTGGAGGATTTTCCTTCAACTAAGTCACTACCATTATCTACAATAAATTGTTTTATTGAATTTTTTCTATTACATTCTTCAAAATTTTCCACATTTATCTTACAATAATCTTCACATTCCTTAACAATTTCTTTTAAAATCAATTCTCTTATTTCTTTTTCAGTATCTTCTAATGAAACAGTTTTATAGTGTTCTGCAAGATAAGGAACAATTGTTTCTCTATAATGCTTATTTGCTTGCAATACATCTTTATCAGCATCTGCATTTTCGCCCATAGCGGCTATCTTTTTGCGCTTTAAATTATCCAATACTTTTATTGTATATACCATCTCTAATATGGCTAAACACTGCAATTTAACAGGTGAAACCAATTGGTGCTTCAGAATATAAGCACCTACTTTAACTCCATTACTACATTCGTCCCATAAATTCTTAACATTTTCTTGTGAATCAAAAAAATTATGGTTTATAATTCTTGACAAAGGGATCTTATAAATTAGAGAATGCGGTACTAAAGAAGTCATCAAGGATAAAGAGCAGCGCTCTGAACTAGCACACAATACATCAAATGAAATTTCTTTTTTTACCCCCGCTCCAATCAGCATTTCTGCAATTTTAGAGCGGCCCATGTATAAAGCTATTTCTAATGGCAACATACCATTATAGGTTACATCTTTACTATTATTTTTCTCGAGCTCAGCACTAACAAGTGCTTCATCACCTAAAATTATTGCGTAATGCAAATCCGACATTTTTTGACGATGGTTGACGGATATTTCTTTTACACCGGAATCCACTATCAATCTAACAATCCAAGGATTACCGTTCGTCAAAGCAAGATCTAAAAGCGAAGATTCTCTATATTTAACAGAAATCTTTGCACCATTTTTAATTAGCGCCTCAGTAACAACTGGATTATTAGCAAGCACTGCTTCTTGCAATGGAGTATACTCATTGCATTGCGTTTCCAAATTAGCGCCCCTCAATATAAGTACTTTTGCGATTTCAGTTTGCTGTTTCGCTATAGCACTATGCAAATAGGATGCTTCATTTATGAACCCATTAACATCCGCACCAGCAGCAATTAAGGCGAGCGCAATTTTAGGTTGATTTTTATCTATTGCTACACCTAATGGCGATACATCTCCACGGTCCGTTTCTATAGGAATTTCCACATCCACACGCGCATTGATTAATGCCAGTGCAATCTCTTCTTGCCCAAAGAGAATAGCTCGAATTAAAGGCGTCCCATTTTTGAAAATGATTTCTTTATTCGCACCCCTCGCTATAAGTGCTATTGCAATTTTAGTTTGTTGGCGCTCGATAGCAAAATGCAAATAGGGTGCTCCATTTATGAACCCATTAACGTCCGCACCAGCAGCTATTAAGGCGAGCGCAATTTTAGGTTGATTTTTATCTATTGCTACACCTAATGGCGATACATCTCCACGGTCCGTTTCTATAGGAATTTCCACATCCACACGCGCATTGATTAATGCCAGTGCAATCTCTTCTTGCCCAAAGAGAATAGCTCGAATTAAAGGCCTCGCATTATTGAAAATGATTTCTTTATTCGCACCCCTCGCTATAAGTGCTTTTGCGATTTCAGTTTGTTCGTTATCGATAGCAACATGCAAATAGGATTCTCCATCTACAAGCACATTAATATCCGCACCAGCATCAATTAAAGCAAGCGCAATTTCTGGTTGTTCTTGCTTTATTGCAAAACCTAATGGCGGATAATCTCCACGGTCCGTTTTTATAGGGATTTCCACATTCGCGCGAGCATTAATTAGTACCAGTGCAATCTCTTTTTGTTCCTTGAGAATTGTTCGAATTAAAGGCGTTATATTATCGCAAATGAATTCTATATTCGCACCCCTTGCTATAAGTGCGTTTGCAACATCAGTTTGCTGTTTTTCGATAGCAGCATGCAAATAGGATGCTTCATTTACAATCACATTAACATCCGCACCAGCCTCAATTAAAGCAAGCGCAATTTCTGGTTGTTCTTGCTTTATTGCAAAACCTAATGGCGGAAAATCTCCACGGTCCGTTTTTATAGGGATTTCCACATTCGCGCGAGCATTAATTAATGCCTGTGCAATCTCTTTTTGTCCATTGAAAATAGCTCGAATTAAAGGCGTCCAATTACCGCAAATGATTTCTTTATCCGCGCCCCTGGCTATAAGTTCTTTTGCAATAGCAGTTTGGTTTTTTTCTATGGCATAATGTAAAGGGGTTAAGCCACCCTGTAATTCTTCAAGATTTACCCCTCTATCCATTAATTCTATGGCACTGGGAAGAGAACCTTCGTCTATAGCCTGATGCAAGTTTGTTGATGGCATGGTATTATTCCAAGTTGGTTTGCTAAGAACGTGATATTAGCCTAAGCAGTAAGCTGGCGTATAGCTATCGGACTATCAGCCATAGTTGAGGAAACCTTCTTTGGATTAAGCATTTCTTCTAAAGCACATAACTTTTCTGATTCCGCAGTAAAATAGTGTTGATATTCGTTAGCAAAATTTCCTTTTTCGTCTTCACAAAAACTTTCCATCGTAAAACACTCATGCAAAAATAGATGAATCGCCAAGCATTCTGCAAAT
>JABDCK010000059.1 GCA_013288185.1 Gammaproteobacteria bacterium | reverse complement strand
TGCCAAGCCCCCCCAGCAACAATACTATTTTTCCGTTTAATCCCACACCCAACCCTTGTAACGCGGCAAGGCACGCGCCCACATTGGTCCCTTTTGAATCATTAATCCATTGCACCTCATTAATATCGGCCACCCATTGGCAACGGTGTGCCAGTCCTGAAAACGTTTGCAAAGCTTGTAACATCCCTGCCATTGCTAAACCAGCAGCAGTCCCCAAAGCCAATGCACTTAAGGCATTAGCAATATTATGTTGACCAAAAATTTTGAGTTGACTGCTCGGTATTAAATTCTCATTTTCAAATGCCAAACAGCCGTGGCGTATCCCAAATTCTCTTGCTTTGGGTTCCGCTAAAGTAAACCACCACTGCTTGGCCTCACGTGGTAACTCTGCACTGAATGATAATGGATCTTGCGCATTGATAATTACCTGCTGTGCTTGATGATAAATACGGTGTTTTGCACGTACATAGTCCGCAAAGCTCGCATATCTATCGAGATGATCTGCGCTAATATTTAATACCGTCGCCGCCAATGGTTTTAAATTATACGTGGTTTCTAATTGGAAACTAGAAAGCTCCATCACCACCAAATCATACGCTGTTTTTGCTGTTAGCAGATCTAAAGCGGGGGTGCCAATATTGCCAATCACCGCAACTTTTTTACCGCACGCTTTAGCCATTTCTCCCACCAAAGTGGTAACTGTACTCTTGCCATTGGCCCCGGTGATAGCAATGATAGGCGCGGTATTAACGCGTACAAATAATTCAATATCCCCAATAATTTCAACTCCAGCCGCTTTGGCATTTTGCAATGGGGGAATAATCGAGCTAATCCCAGGACTGACCACACACGCTTGCGCCTGATTTAAAAGCGCTTGCGGCCAATCACTACCTGTAAAAATCTGTACTTCTGGATAGGCTTGCTGACACTCCACCAACCCCGGAGGTTCAATCCGGGTATCCATCACAATAACGTCAAATCCTTGTTGACGTAAAAACCGCACACACGATAAACCTGTCACCCCTAATCCAATCACCACATAATGCATGCGTCACCGTAACTTTAAGGTTGCAAGACCAATTAACACCAGCACCACCGTCATTATCCAAAAACGTACAATGACTTTAGGCTCTGGCCAGCCTTTTAATTCAAAATGATGATGAATCGGTGCCATCCGGAAAATACGTTGCCCCGTCAACTTAAAGGAAGCCACTTGCAATATCACAGAGACGGTCTCCATCACAAACACTCCGCCCATGATAAAAAAGACAATTTCTTGGCGCACCACTACCGCAATCACTCCCAGCGCAGCACCCAAGGCAAGCGAGCCCACATCCCCCATAAATACTTGGGCAGGATAGGCATTGAACCACAAAAATCCCAATCCAGCACCCACCAGCGCACCACAAAAAACACTGAGTTCCCCCACGCCATGCACATAGGGAATAGCCAGATATTGCGCAAATTCACCGTGGCCGCCCAAATAAGCAAATACACCCAGTGCCCCACCAATCAAAACCGTGGGTAAAATCGCCAAACCATCCAAACCATCCGTGAGGTTAACTGCGTTACTGGCTCCTACAATTACCAGGTATGAAAAAAAGATATAAAAAAGACCCAAAGGAATAAGCGCATTTTTAAAAAACGGCACTACCAATTGTGTCTCCACTGGCGTCTTTGCAATCCAGTAAAGATACAGTATGGCTATTAAACCAATCAAAGATTGAAAAAAATATTTCCACCGTGCAGGCAATCCTTTAGAATTTTTCTTTACAATTTTGCGATAATCATCCACCCAACCAATTAAACCAAATCCAAAGGTGACTAATAACACCACCCAAAAATAACGATTAGAGAGATCGCCCCATAACAAACATGCCACCGCAATGGCAATGAGGATAAGCGCGCCACCCATAGTGGGAGTGCCCGCTTTACTAAAATGGGATTGCGGGCCATCCGAGCGCACTTGTTGCCCCATCTGATGCTGACGCAGCCAGTTAATCATATAGGGACCAAACCATAAGGCAAAAATCAATGCGGTTAACGCCGCTAAAATAGTGCGCAAGGTTAAATAATGCACCACATGGAATGCACGATAATATTGTGATAAAAAATCTGCTAGCCAAAGTAACATAATTATTCCTCGTGTATGGTCAATGCCTGCGTTACTACTTCCATGCCAGCAGATCGTGAGCCTTTAATTAAAATCGTTGCTTGCGCGTTCAGTGATATTTTAAGTTCATCTACCAACGCTTCTTTACTCGGGTACATTTTTGCCCCTTGCCCAAAAGCCTTCACCGCGTGTTCCGTTAATTTCCCTACCGCAAGTAACCGTTCAATTTTTTTCTCACGGGCAAACTCACCAATTTGCGCATGATACGTTATGGAGTCTTCTCCCAATTCACCCATATCCCCCATCACAAATAGGCGCTCACCTTCGCATTGCGCTAACACTTCTAATGCTGCTTTCATGGAGCCGGGATTGGCATTATAACTATCATCAATAATCCGTGCCTGATTAAATCCTGTAAAAGAACGCAATCTTCCGGGAACCCCTTGAAAAGCTTCCAAGCCCTTCACAATCGCCTCTAAATTAAACCCTAAAGCAAAACCCGCACTGGCTGCCGCTAATGCATTCATAACGGTATGCTGGCCAGGGATATTAATCTTCACGCGCTGGTGTTGTGCAGGAAGATGTAAAGTAAAACTGACATAAAAAGGATGTAATTCAATAGCACTGGCGTGTACCATGCCATTTAATCCATACGTAATTATTTTTCTCTCACCAATAATCGTATGCCAATAATCAACAAATGCTTCCTCGGCATTGATTATGGCAATTCCGTCCGGTGGTAAAATTTCATAAATTTCCCCTTTGGCTTTGGCAACCCCAGCCACGGTTTTAAAACCTTGTAAATGCGCAGGCAGTACATTGGTAATTAACGAAATGGTGGGTTTAGCAATTTTTCCTAAATAGGCAATTTCCCCCGCATGATTCGCCCCCATCTCAATCACGGCAAAATCATAACTGGCATCCAGGCGTAATAAGGTTAATGGTAACCCAATATGATTATTAAAATTACCTTTAGTAGCCAGTACTTTACCTTGCTGCGCGCAAATTGATTCTGTCATCCCTTTTACCGTAGTCTTACCACAACTCCCGGTTATCCCCACCATCGGCACTGGGTAAAGGGTACGCCAAACCGCGGCTAATTTACCCAATGCTTCTATAGTATCGGGCACTTGTAAAAAAGTAATGGCTTTTTCTTTATCATTTTGTGGACCGCGATTAGCCAGCACCACCTTAGCACCTTGCGCGATTGCCCCAGCAATATAATCATGCCCATCATGATTTTCACCTTTAAGGGCCACAAAAAAATCCCCGGCGGATATTTTGCGGCTATCAATCACAATAGGAGGGAGTGTGACATCTGCCCCCTGTAATTTGGCACCTATTGCTTTAGCCAACGCTGATAGTTTCATTATTGTTATCATCCTTTTCTAAAAATGTCTTGACGCATGCCACGTCACTAAAGGGAAATTTTGTATCGCCAATGATTTGATATTCTTCATGGCCTTTACCGGCAATTAAAATGGTATCTTTCATGGCTGCTTGT
>JABDCK010000058.1 GCA_013288185.1 Gammaproteobacteria bacterium | reverse complement strand
GTGATTCCGCGATGATGTCTGAACAGTTAAAGCGCAATCCACAAGCGTATGACGCGACACGTTTGCGCTTACATCATGCGTCTGAACAAGTTCAAATGGACGAATCCCCCGCGGCTGCCTTGCGGGCCAAAAAAGATTCATCCATGCGTTTGGCAATTGATTTCGTAAAAACCAAAGAAGCCGATGCATGTGTGAGCGCGGGGAATACAGGCGCACTCATGGCGATTGCGCGTTTTGTCTTAAAAACCATCCCAGGAATTGATAGACCTGCCATTGTATATTTGATGCCGGTGAATGCAGATAAAGAAACCATGGGACGGGTACGGATGTTAGATTTAGGTGCTAATGTTGATTGCCAAGGCGAGCATCTCTTTCAGTTTGCCGTCATGGGATCAGTGCTTGCCAAAGCCGTAGATAATATCCCGCAACCTAGAATAGGTTTATTAAATATTGGTACAGAAGCGATTAAAGGCAGCGAGGCGGTTAAACAAGCCGCGCAAATGTTAGCGCAAGCCCATGGTATTAATTATATTGGCTTTGTGGAAGGAACCGATATTTATCAAGGCAAAGCCGATGTGGTGGTTTGTGATGGTTTTGTTGGCAATGTTTCCTTGAAAACCAGTGAAGGGATTGCCAAGATGTTGGTTCAGTTTGTGCGCCGTGAATTTTCGCGCAATTGGTATACTAAATTTGTTGCGTTACTGGCTGCACCCATTTTACGTTCTCTGCATGCTCGCTTTGATCCCGGTCAATATAATGGCGCTACTTTTTTAGGTTTGAATGGCATTGTTATTAAAAGCCATGGTAATGCGCTGCGGATTAATTTCAAAAAAAGCAATTGCAGAAGCAATCATTGAAGTGGAAAAAAATATTCCAGAACGAATACGTTCTGAAGTTGAGAGTCTTTTAGCCACGCGGAAGACGGGCAATGACGTACACTAAAATAATTGGGACAGGCGGCTATTTGCCTCCCACTATTTTTACCAATGAAGATTGGGAAAAGCGTGTTGAAACCTCAGATGCCTGGATCAAAGAACGTTCCGGTATATTACAAAGACATATTGCAGGACCTGAGGAAACGGCTTCCAGCATGGGCGCTCAGGCGGCAAGCGCAGCCCTAGCGGCAGCCAAGCGTTCACCCCAGGATGTACAAATGGTGATAGTTGCCACCGGTACACCCGATAGAGTTTTTCCCGCCACTGCGTGTTTAGTCCAAAATAAATTGCAAATTCCTACCTGTATTGCCTTTGATATCCAAGCGGCTTGCACCGGATTTATTTATGCGTTAAGTATTGCCGATCAGTACATTAAAGCGGGGGTGGTTGATTGTGCGCTGGTGATTGGCACAGAATTAATGAGCCGTTTAATTGATTGGTCAGATAGAACCACCTGTGTATTATTTGGTGATGGTGCAGGCGCGGTGGTTTTAGCGGCGAGTGAGACGCCGGGAATTCTATCAACAGACTTATATGCGCAGGGTAGTTATGAAGATTTACTAACCGTAGACAAGTATATAAAAATGCAAGGCCAAAAAGTATTTAAAATAGCGGTGACGAAATTGGGAGAAATGGCGCAAGATGTTTTACAAAAGCATCAATTGCGTTCAGATCAAATTGATTGGTTGATTCCGCATCAAGCCAATATCCGTATTATTAAAGCAACGGCAGATAAATTAAATCTTTCATTGGATAAAGTTATTTGTACCGTTGATAGGCATAGTAATACCTCAAGCGCGTCTATTCCATTAGCCTTAGATGTTGCTGTACGTGATGGCCGGGTTAAGCCTGGACAAATGCTTTTATTTGAAGCTTTTGGTGGCGGCTTAACCTGGGGATCAGCGCTGGTTAAATTTTAAGGTAAAAATATGGTTGAACATAATAAAACCCTAGCCTTTGTTTTTCCTGGACAAGGTTCACAGCAAATTGGCATGTTGCAGAGTGTTGCAGAAGATTTTCCCCTTATCAGAAAAACTTTTGCGACTGCCTCTGAGGTGTTGGGAAAAGATTTATGGCACTTGTCGCAACAGGGACCAGTAGAAGATCTAAATAATACCGTTAATACCCAACCGATATTATTAACGGCAGGCGTTGCCTTATGGCGAGTTTGGCAGCAAAAAAATGGGGCCATGCCTACATTAATGGCCGGTCACAGCATGGGGGAATATACGGCGTTGGTGTGTGCCAATGCCATAAGCTTTGAAGATGGTGTTAAATTAGTGGCAGAACGCGGTCGCTTGATGCAAGAAGCTGTGCCCAAAGGTCAAGGGGCTATGGCCGCGGTGCTTGGTTTAGATGATCAAATATTATCTGCAGTTTGTAAAGAAGCAGCACAGGGAGAAGTGGTGGCTGCCGTTAATTTTAATGCAATTGGTCAAACGGTGATCGCGGGGAATACCCAGGCAGTTGAACGAGCGAGTGCCTTAGCCAAAGAAAAAGGCGCCAAAAGAGTGTTAATGCTCCCGGTGAGCGTTCCTTCGCATTGCGATTTAATGTACCCTGCGGCAATGCTTTTTGCAAAAGTGCTAGCGCAAGTAGCAATGGTATCGCCCACTTTTCCAGTAATTCATAATGTAGATGTCAATAGTTGTTCGCATCCGGATGATATTCGTGCGCGCTTAGTACAACAGCTTTATCATCCGGTGCGTTGGGTTGAAACAATTCAAAGATTTTCTCATGAAGGATTGCAAACTGTCATTGAATGTGGGCCTGGTAAAGTGTTATCCGGTCTTATTAAACGCATCGCGCCAGAGTTAAAAACGATGGGGATTGAAATGACATCGGAACTTGTAGTAGCGTTAGAAAATTGTCGTGCAAGGAGTTAAGGTATGTGGCAACTCTCATCTTTAGAAGGCAAAGTCGCGTTGGTTACCGGTGCAACCCGCGGTCTTGGGCAAGCTATTACGCTCGCCTTAGGACAAATGGGGGCAACGGTAGTGGGGAGTGCAACGTCTGAAGAAGGCGCACAGCACATTTCAAATTTCTTGGAAAAAAATGGTTTAAAAGGCCATGGCATTGTGCTGGATGTTGCAAAAGCGGAATCTATTGCACAATGTATGGAAACGCTTGAAAAAGGCGTTGGGCACCCTTTAATCTTGGTGAATAATGCAGGCATTACGCGAGATAATTTACTCATGCGCATGAAAGATGAAGAATGGGATGCAACTTTGCAAACCAACTTAACGGGTGTTTTTCGCTTAAGCAAAGCGTGTATTCGTGCTATGTTGAAAGCAAAATGGGGCAGAATCATTTCGTTAAGCTCTGTGGTGGGGGTCATGGGAAATCCTGGCCAATGTAATTACGCGGCAACGAAGGCTGGGGTTATTGCTTTCTCAAAATCGCTAGCGCGAGAAGTGGCCTCACGGGGGATAACGGTTAATGTCGTCGCTCCGGGCTTTATTGATACCGATATGACGCGGGCATTGAATGAGGAGCAGCGGGCGGCTCTTATGAAGAGCATTCCGGTGGGGACTTGGGGTCAGCCAAAGGATATTGCAGCAGGGGTAGCTTTCTTAGCCTCAGAACAGGCGGCATATATTACAGGGGAGACCTTGCATATCAACGGAGGAATGTTGATGTGCTAACTAATTTTCAGGATAGGGTGGCGCGCTAAGCAGAATTTTGCTAGCATTTGCGCTCACT
>JABDCK010000057.1 GCA_013288185.1 Gammaproteobacteria bacterium | reverse complement strand
GGTAGAATTGCGTTTTCCTGAAAATTTTAAGTTAAATGGCGGTAATTAAATATGTCAAAATATGGTCCATTAGGTCAAGATGTTAAAGTATTTGTGCCTTCTTATTCAGCCTTGTGTCGGCTTCCATTGGAAGAAAAACATCTACGCAATGCTGCTTTGAAATCCTCTATGCCTGAATATGCCGATTGGATTATTCGTTTTGCAAAAGAAAAGGGGTTTGGTTCTTTCTATGGCGCGCCAAGAGAAGATGCTGAATCAGCTTTTATGATAATTTCTCGTCTTAATTTTAAGTTATATGAACAATTAACAGATATGCACAATTCGGCATTTAGCGAAAAAAGGCCTTTCAAATTGTTGTAAAGAATTTCTGCTTTCCTTCTGAAAAAATCAAAAAATCCCCTTTTTTAGCGCGCGTCCATTCTTCATCCGTGAGCGGTGTGGTGGCAATAATCGTGATAATATCTTTTGGCGTAGTGCGATGATGAAAATCAATTTCTACATCATCATCAATCAATTTCGCTTTACCAAAGGGGCTCTTGCGCGTGATCCATGCTAATTTAGTAGAACAATGCGCATATAAATGATGTGAATCACTCAAAAGCATATTAAACACGCCATATTCTGCTAAATCATCACAAAGTTTTTTTAGAACGGGCCATAAATCGGTTTCCTTTTTAGGTGGCTTTGGAAATTTTTTATGGAATTGTTCCAATATCCAACAAAAAGCATGCTCACTATCCGTAGTGCCAATGGGTTCAAAATGCTGGAGTTTGAGCTTTTTCTTAATTCCTCTCAGCTGGCCATTATGCGCAAAACACCAATTTCTACCCCACAGCTGCCTTACAAACGGATGGGTATTCTCCAGGCAAATCTTGCCAATATTCGCCCGGCGAATGTGACAAATCACATGATGACTCTTAATCGGATAATGTTTAATAAATTTGGCAATTTCTGAGTTGCTACTGGGGATGGTATCTTGGAATAGCCGGCAGCCACGGCCCTCATAAAAGGCCACGCCCCAGCCATCCTTGTGCGGCCCTGTTTTACCACCGCGTAACATTAAGCCGCTGAAGCAAAAACAAATATCCGTAGGTACGTTTGCACTCAAACCCAACAATTCACACATGTTTTACCCAAAATTTAACTTTTCAGTATTAGTATAGTGTATCAATTTAAGTTGATCTGCAAACTAATAATTACCCTTGTCCTTTATTCCGCTATACACTTATAATTGGTTTCTTTTGCTTAGTGGCTTAGTATGTTGCATACCAAACGTTACTCACCGCTTACCCCTTGGCTGATTTGGGGCTTAGCCGCCTTTTTCTTTTTTGCGCATTATGTGGTTCGAGTCACGCCGGGACAAATCATTGAACAGCTACAAGCCGCTTTCGCCCATACCACCAAATTTGATATTGGTTTATTAGGCGCAGCCTTTTATTTACCTTACGTTATCATGCAAATGCCGGTAGGCTATCTCGTTGATAGATTTGGCTCCAGACTATTACTCACCATTGCCGTTTTTGTATGTAGCGCGAGTTGTTTTATTTTTGCACATGCCCATAGCTTTGATGCAACCGTTCTTTCTAGAATATTATTGGGTTTTTGCTCTGCAACGGCTTTTATTGGCGCTCTAAAACTTATTACCGTTTGGTTTGAACCGCAAAAACTTGCACTGTTGGTGGGAGTTACCCAAGCTCTGGGAATGGCGGGTGCCTCTGCCGGCAACGGTTTAGTCCCTTATTTAAATGATGCCGTGGGTTGGCGCAATACTTTTTCACTGTATGCGGGTGTTTTCTTGGTACTGGCGCTGCTCATTTATAGTTTTGTCCGTAATCGCCCACAAGGCAAAACGGCACCACCATTTCGTGCTTTACCCAGTAGTGCTGGTTCGCACATACAAATATCGCATGTGCTTTGCAACAAATTTACCTGGATTAACGCGCTCTATGCCGGATTAATTTATGCACCCACAGATTCCATGGGTGAGCTCTGGGGCAGAGAATTTATTACTCATATTCAACATACCAATGCGAACAAAGCGTCCATTGCGGTTTCACTCTTGTTTGTTGGCTGGGCGATAGGCGGCCCCATTGCCGGCTGGCTCGCAGATCAGGTGGGGCGTCGTCCGGTAATGCTAGGCTCTGCCATTATGGGTAGCATTTTATTGCCTATTATATTTTATGTTCCCCATTTACCCCTCTCTTTCATTATGGGCATTATGTTTCTCTACGGCTTGACCAATACGGGCTTAATTGCCAGTTACGCTGCTGCAGGTGAATTACATAATAAAGAATCGGCAGGCTTTTCCATGGCTATTGCCAATATGTTTTCTGTATTATTAGGCGCACTGTTGATGCCTTTACTTGGCTGGTTATTACAGCTGGTGGGCTATCAACGGGCAACGATTGTTTTACCCATCTGTACTGTATTGGCTATTGTATGCTCCCTATTTGTCAAAGAAACGCTGAAAAAAGATATATAACCGCCATCCTCTCTCTGGGGACACTCATTGAATGGGCGGAATATACCTTCTATGGTTATATGGCCATTACGTTATCGAGCTTATTTTTTCCTGAAAGCTCGCCTGGCATAGGTATTTTAAAAACCTATGGGATCTTTGCCATTGGTTATATCCTGCGCCCGGTGGGTGCTATTTTCTTTGGTCATATTGGCGATAGTTTTGGTCGCAAACCTGCCTTAATGGGATCATTATTTCTCATGGGCGCGGCCACCTTTGGCATAGGCTGCTTGCCTACTTATGCAACCATAGGTGCACTCGCTCCCCTATTATTATTAATTTTAAGAATGTTCCAAGGTATTGCAGTGAGCGGTGAATACAATGGCGCGGCGATTTTTCTCATTGAAAAAACCGGAAGCAAACATCCTACCTTGGCCGGCAGTTGGATAGGCGCAGCGGCGGCGGGCGGAATGGTATTGGGTGGTTTAGCAGCATTTTGTACGACATTGCCAGCAGCACCGGTGTGGGCTTGGCGCATTCCTTTTATGTTGGGTGGTTTAGCCTGTCTTATCGGTATGGTTTTAAGAAGAACGGTAAGCGAATCCCCTTTGCTTTTAGAAAAGATAAAGCGCACAGAAATTCCCTTTATTGCCATCTGGAAAAATCATAAAAAATCTCTGCTCATCACGGCCAGTATCGCGGCTTTTACTGGGGTTTTTGTTTACATTGGCAATATTTATATGATGGCTTTTCTTAAACAGGAAGCCGGATTATCAACCCATCTCGCCTCCTTTTTTGCCATTTTTGGTGAAGTGATTGTCATGGTGTTAATTCCACTGATGGCGGTGGTCGCAGACTTAACCAATCCTTATCGTCAGTATCTCCTGGGTTTAGCGTTAGTCGCCATTGGCGCACCACTGATCTTTATCTTGTCCGCCACAGGCTATTACCCCTTTATTTTCGTCGCCATGATACTATACGGTATTACCAATGGAATTGTTTGCGCACCCATGATGAAAATATTGTATGACTTATTTCCTCCAGAAATACGCTATACGGGCATTTCATTTGCCTATAGCGTATCGGTGGCAATTTTTGGTGGTAGTGCGCCAATGGTGGCCCAGTATCTTTCATTAACCTATCAAGCGCCTTTAATCCCCAGTCTTTATGTCTCGGTGATTGCGCTCATTACTTTTTTTATTTGTTTTATATTCAGGGAAGAAAATTTATGCGTACCATTAAAATCTTCTGCATAACGTGCCTTTTTTTACTCAGTTTGAATGCGCAATGCGCATCATTTGAACAAGAAATTCAAGCGCTC
>JABDCK010000056.1 GCA_013288185.1 Gammaproteobacteria bacterium | reverse complement strand
TGGTTTGCTGTCAAAATTCCAATCGCAGCAATAATACCCCAACACAAGCTCATGCAAGCAAGAAAAGTTGAGCCAACAAGTCCAGATGCGGCCAAAGACGTTTCCCCGAGTGAGGCGGCCATAGCTGTATTGATAAAAGGAACCAGTGCCTCAATAACGTGAGTACCTAAAATAGGCAAGGCTAGCGTCAGCGTTATTTTGACATTTTTTAGAATATTTTTGTTCATTTTCGAAAGTTAGCATATTATGTTATATTAGGCAATTCATAAGGAATGATATGGAACATTTTGCAGTATTCGGTGCGCCCATCGCCCAAAGTTTATCGCCCTTAATCCATAAAGCTTTTGCAGAACAAAAAGATATAGCGCTCAGTTATGAACCCATTTTTACTCCTCCCGGCCAGCTAGCAGAGGCTATTGAACAATTCAGAAAGCGTGGTGGACAAGGTGCTAATATCACGGCGCCTTTGAAGCTAGAAGCATATAATCTTTGTAAAGTGCATACCCCAGCTGCAGTGTATGCTAAAGCGGTTAATACGATTTATTGGCAGGGATCTCAATTATGCGGAGATAACACGGATGGTGAGGGGTTGGTGCGCTATATGGTTCAAGATTTGGGACTTAATTTGGCACAAAAGCGGATTTTAATTCTAGGCGCGGGTGGCGCCGCACGTGGCATTATTTACCCATTATTAACTTACTCACTCCAACAGTTAGTCATTGTTAATCGCACGTTTTTAAAAGCCCAAAGCATCGCTTCTCAAGATGCCCGCCTTTATGCGTATACTTATGAAGCATTAGATGCATCTCATGAGGCACCTTTTGATATCGTGATTAATGCAACCTCGAGCAGTTTGCAAAATGAATTGCCGCCTTTAGCTGCGCGTTGGGTTCAAAAAACAATTGCTATAGATTTAGCTTATTTAAAAAATCAAGCAACGCTATTTTTAAAATGGGCCAAGACACATCATGCTGGTGCAACCTATGATGGCATTGGTATGCTGGTAGAGCAGGCAGCGCTAGCCTTTCAACGTTGGCATGGTGTTTTGCCAATGACACAACCGGTTATTGATATGTTGCGCGCTAAAAATTAATAACTGTAACACCAGCGGAAAAAGGCAGATTGTGCCAGGAAATCATTTTGAATTTGCGCATCATACCCTAAACGTGTATCCCAGCCGCCTTGAGAAATTAAAGATATTTCAGCACCCAAATGATATTGAGTGCGGGATGGGGTAAAGCCTTGGGTTATAAATGCTGGGCCGCCGCCTACAAATTGTGATGAGGTTTGCATGGTGGCATTTTTAAGCGCATATAAAATATTTGCATATAAATCCGGTTGAATGGTGACACGATCACATTCCCAGGTGTGGGCAAGGCCAACACCGGCACCTACTAAAAATTGATCATAATCCGCACTTGCCACCGATTGATTGGCTGTGCCAGCATTGGTTTCCGTATATTGTTGCAGGGTTAAATAATCATATTGGGTTAATACGAAGGGATGAATATTGACAAAGCACGCATCATAATCAAAACCAGCGCGCACCAGCGCATCTACTTGCCAAGCATGATAGTCTGCTTGTGGTGAGATACTCACCGTGCCAAAATAAATATTACGCGTACTGTGGTATTGATTATATCCCCCGGAGAGGACGCCATCGATAAACGCATAACGCCCATATAAATCAATTGCATAATGATTAACATGGGTGGTAGAAGGAGAAATATTAGCATCAAGCGTCAAGTTAGAAATATCTAAGGCAATCCCTACATTACCTGCGTCATACAGCGTATCGGCACCCAGTGCAACGCCTTCTAAACTACCACGGTAACCGGCAACATTTTGGCGCATTTGTTGATTAAGATGTGTTCCTAATCCTGCCACCCATAGATGGTGTTCTTCTTGTGAATCTCCTGCGATATAATAACGCTGCTCTTGTGGTTGTCCGTATCCCTCTAAGAGTAAATTTGTCAGCAGTGTTTGCAAATTCCATATTCCCACGGTGCTGCCATCCACTAAAGGTGCTAGGGCTGCTAAGGCATTGTTCATCGCGGCTGGATTGCTGGAAGCAAGGTTTATAGAATTAAATATTTGTAGTAATTCCGCTGATAGTGCATTTAAATTTAATTGGCTGAGCGCACCGCCAATGCCTATGGTATTAGAATAAATTGCATTATTAGCAATATTGGTGCCGGTATAGTTTACATGTAGTTGAATTTTATTTGCATTATGTGTCCAGGTCCCCGTTAGGCCGGGTACTGAAATGGGTATATAAGTTGCACCATTGTCCGTGAACATGTTAGCGGATGCTAGCGTTAGTGTTTGCGTTACATAAGGGACATTTTCGGCGCTAATTGTGCTGCCAACGTCAAGGGTAAGTCTGCAATTTGGGAAATTAAATAATGTCGCGTTTGGAACTGCGCCATCTAGATTGAATACCAGGGTATTATGATTTGCTAACGTAAAATTCTTGCCCGTTACGGTAAGACCTCCCAAACCTATAGTGAGATTAACAACCGGGGGAGAGGCATTTGCGAATAAGGTGCTTGTAGTTACAGCGCCGGTTCCAATAGTAAGCGTTCCAATGCTATTACTATAGGAACCTAAATCTCCACTAAGCACGATTGGGCCACTGCCTAGGGTTGTTGTGGCATTACCGCTGGTAATGGCAGTGGTATACAAATTTTGTGCTGAAATTTGGCCACCACCTGCAATAAGCGTTGCATTACCGATATTCGTATGAGCATATATATCGTTTCCAGGAATATTTATGTTGCCATTACCTAATGTTACCGTTGCATTACCGGCTGCACTTTGGAAAGCATATAAATTACCTCCTGCCATAGTTACGTTAACATTGCCTAATGTTAAGGTTGCATTACCTGTATTTGCCCCAAAAGCATACAATTGACCGTTTGGGATACTTACACTGCCATTGTTCAATGTTACCGTTGCATTACCTGCTTGAGCGGCAAAAGCATATAATTGGTTATTAGATTGAGGAAGATTTACGCTGCCATTATCTAACGTTAACGTTGCGTTACCGGCTTGAGCGGTGAAAGCATAGACTTGGCCTGATACATTATTAACGGTTACATGACTATTGCCTAATGCAACCGTTGCATTACCCGCGTCAACCGCAAAAGCAAATAATTGGGCATTTTTACCTGAAACATTTACTGTGAGACTGTCTAACGTCAGTGTAGCGTTATCGCCGGAATTGAAAGTTTCAGCACCCAAAGAATTATCTGCAATTATTGTACCGGAGCCCGTTAGCGAAATATTTGCTAGATTACTTATGCCGTTAACAATGGTTGAAGTGATATTGCTAGGTGTTTGAATCACTAAAACGCCCGTATCATTCACTGCACTTATCGCGCCCGTTATTTGCTGAGAAGTGGTAAACGAAAGGGTGGCGGTGATGTTAGGATCAATAAGGACGCTGCCGTCAATATCCGCACCAGCCAATGTCAGAGTTGCGGTGTCGGCAATAGTGTACCCGCTATTGCCCACACCCACTGTACAATCTCCGGTAACCGGATTTGGACAATTTGCCCCCAAACTTACGGGTGAAATAAGCGATGTGGCTAATAGCAGCGTAGAAGTCCAGGCGTCATAAAAAAGCTTCGTACGGTTTTTTGAATGTAACATAACTATCCCTATTTAATATCATCCATATATCTTTTAAGATAACGTGTTATATTTGAGGTTACCATGTTAATGAATTCTTTTTCACAAAAAATTGCTGGAATACTATTAATTAAAGTTATTCTGCTTTTTTGTTTATG
>JABDCK010000055.1 GCA_013288185.1 Gammaproteobacteria bacterium | reverse complement strand
TTCATATGCTGTCAAATCTAATGTTTCATTTTTATAAATAAGAGTGTCATAGGGAGTTCCATGGTATTCAACTTCAAATATAGGGTATGCACTTTGAGGATTGTCCTCAGTAAGTTTCTTTGCAACTTGCACCGCCATTTCGTAGCTTTTAAATCCTATTAAGCAATCTTTATATTTTTTATTAAAAAAGCCTAAATACTTAGGGATATCTTTACTCCCAAGGTTGGCATATTCAATAAATAATAAACATTCTTTATATTTTTCAATTGAAATATTGTCTTCGATTTTCAAGTAGCCATTTACGATATAATATTTCATAAAACCCAACCCTTTATATTATGGTTTAGCATTTTTCAGCCGCTCGGTGACTTCCTTTTCAACATGTGCTGCAAGATTATTGTATTTATCTTCATTATTTTCAAAAGCAACTGCAGTACCTAACCAACAATGTTCAAAACCAACCACACTAAACTTATTGCTCTTATCCGCATTAAGGAGGTGGCCTGTAGCATCAAATTCAGGCTCAGGTGGATTAGCTGCCTCAAGCTGGCTCATTAAATCTAAAATCTTTTTAGCGGAAGGAATATTGGCTTCTTTTGCTTTTACCTTTTCTTTGAATTCAGCAACCGCTTTTTTGTTATTCTCATATTTTTGTTTATCACTCTGTTTTTCTGTATTTTGTTGCTTATTCATCACTAGACTCAACCCACTCACTACACCAGCAAGCATACCCAATGCTATCAAGAAGCTGCTGCCCATTAAAACGCCAACGCCCAAAACAACAAAACCGCCAGCAAGTGCAACGAACTTTAAAGAGCCTAGTGCACTCGGACCTTCTGCAGGATCTATAATCAGATCTATTTTTTTAAATGGGGCTTTAATTTCTCCTTCAGGACTACAATGCTCGAGGGAGGCACTTAACACTTTCATTTTCTTGATAGGTATTTCATATGCCTTCAAATCTAATTTTTCACTACTAGAAGAATAATAATGAAGTTCATAGGGAGTTTCATGGTATTCAACTTCAAATATAGGGTATGCACTTCCAGG
This sequence comes from Gammaproteobacteria bacterium, assembly GCA_013288185.1. Lineage (GTDB taxonomy): Bacteria > Pseudomonadota > Gammaproteobacteria > Berkiellales > Berkiellaceae > Berkiella. Next base: position 2,812 of record JABDCK010000055.1, on the reverse strand, counting down.
TTCTTTCTCAGCAAGTTTCTTTGCTGCTTGCACCGCCATTTCGTAGCTTTCAAATCCTGTTAGGCAATCTTTATAATTTTTTTTAAAAACGCTTGAAAATTTAGGGATATCTATACTCCAAGGACTGGTATTTTTAGGTTCCTTAATATAATCATGTTCTTTAGGTGCCAAACATAACATATAGTATGCAGTTGAGATATTGTCTTCGATTTTCAAGGAGCCATTCACGATATAATATTTCATAAAACCCACCCTTAGCAAACTGAATTATTTTGATTGCAAAGGATATCAAAAATATAAGATAGAAACAAGACTAGCTATAAAGGGAACGGTGCAAATACCCCATTAGCGGATGGACACATTACGAATTGATGATGTTATTTCCAATGGATTAATTTGGATTTAAGATGAATCATTGCTTGGCTGTGGATTTGGCTAATACGGGATTCACTTACCCCTAAAACTTCACCCACTTCGCGCAAGTTTAATTCTTCGTCATAGTATAAAGCAATGACGAGTTTTTCTTTATCCGGCAGTTTGGCAATTTCTTTGGAAAGTTTATGCTTAAAATCATCTTTTTGGATGCGCTCTAGCGGCCCTGGAATGGGATTCGTGGATGGGCAATCTAATACCTCTTCACTCACTCCCAAGTCTTCAAAAGCCATAATTCTGGTGCAACTGGAGTCTTGCACAATTTGGTGATATTCCTCTAAATTCATCTCTAATGATTTGGCAACATCAACATCACGTGCATCTCTGCCCGTGGCATGTTCCAGCGCCCTGGCAGCTTTAGCAACGCGTCTTGTGTTGCGATGAACAGAGCGTGGCGCCCAATCTCCCTTTCTAATTTCATCTAACATAGCACCGCGAATACGAATACCTGCATAGGTAACAAAAGTAGCGCCTTTATCTTGATTAAAATTTCTAGCTGCCTCAATGAGACCTATCATACCGGCTTGTATAAGATCATCGGCTTGAATCACTGCGGGTAATCTGGCGAGTAGATGATGGGCGATACGTTTAACTAAGGGTGCATATTCCTTTATAAAACCTTCATCGGTTTCACTTACCGGTGCAATGATTGGTTTTGCTGCACATTCTTGGTCGATGTTCCTTACCATACTGCCCTCCAACTGCCCAAATTAGTGCATTGTCCCTTGAAAACATTCATCATTCACACTTGTTAGCTTAGCAAATAACTTTTTGACATATAACGGAAAACCGTGCAGGACAATCTGTATCAGTTACTGTTAAATTCAGGATTTTTGACAAAGATATGAATGAAATCAAGTCGCTAGATTTTTCAAAAAAACGTGGGAAAAGCGATAATTGGTAGAACTTTTATTACCAGGAAGGGGTTATTTCACTGTGATTAATTCGCTTAATTTTGTTGTAATTAATATCTTTTTTAATTCAGCAGGACAATTGATAATACTAATATTGGCATTATCGCCACCTGCATGTTCACGTAAGGCTAACAACATTTCTAAAGCAGCGCTATCTAGATAATCAGAGTTCTCTAAATCGACAACATAGGCTTTGGGTGCTATCTTCTGCTTTTCAAAGACTTCCTTAAATGCCTGGGCCATATTAAAATCAAAGCGCCCATTTACACGAATAACCAGTTGCTTACCATCACTAGAGATATTGGACCGGATTGGCATATTAACCTTTCGCTATGTTGTATTTTCGCATTTTTTCAATCAGGGTGGTTCTTCTCATCCCGAGCCTTTCAGCAGCGTGAGAGACAACGCCCTTGGCTTTTTCCAAGGCTTCATGAATATAGGCCAACTCTATTTTATAAAGGACTTCTTTTAAATTAATATTTTGACTGCTTAAACTTGCAGCATTGATAAGTACAGTTTCCGTCATTGAAGAAATTTTGGATTCTATACTTTCAAGCATCGTGTTTTCTGTTTCCATGACTATCTCCCTGTCATTATTCATTCCACGTCCTTAAGTAATAGTATCGGATCTCAAACTCTGTCAAATTTTTGTCATTTAACTATATAATAATAGAAGATGACGCCTCTTGCCACTCATGGTAAGCTACGTGGGTTAAATTCTAGAGAGGCATTGATAATGGTTCAAAAAGAAGACTTAAAGCGATTCTATTACTACGGCTTACCCATGCTAAAAATACTGTTTATTTTAGCGATGGTGGGTCTAGGATTAACCCTCGCCTACGAATTTCTATTCTAAATCTAAGCCCCGGTGGCACAGTGGATAGCGCGGCCCCCTCCTAAGGGGCAGGTCGCAGGTTCGATTCCTGCCCGGGGCAGACCAATTAATATGTCAGCATAATCATATACATATCCTATACTGCGGCAGCATATAGGATATGAGTAGAATGACTACGCAAGCGCTAAACAACGCCGTTATAGGTGGAGACTTCCGCGCATGTTGTTAAAAAAATATTTTAGTTCCTTAAAGCTATTAGATTGTTCAAGACCCTCAACAAAAACACTCCAGGGGAATTTCGATGCATTTTCTTCAAACCAATCTACGCCAACCAATTCAGCTAATTTATAGCAACAATGTAGATTTTCAGAGGTGAATGAAATATTATTTTTTATGTTTAAATAATTAGAAATATTCTGAGCTATTTTATCGAAAAAATCCTTTTCCACGCTTGCATAGCGCTCTAACTTTCCCTTAAGGTAAATGCCAATAGTCCAAAAGCATTTATTAATACTATATTGGACATGAGTATAATTATTTAGCTCAAAAGACCGTTTAGCTTCTTCAGATGCATGCAGTATTGTTTGTAAAATGTGATAATCAATTGAAAATAATGCGGCATCTAAAGCAC
>JABDCK010000054.1:3986-4940 GCA_013288185.1 Gammaproteobacteria bacterium | reverse complement strand
GTTAAAGATTCTTTGGATTTTTTAATGGCGGCGGCGTTACCTTGTGCTATCACCTGACCGCCATGCACACCAGCACCCGGCCCAATATCCACAATATGATCCGCCGCTAAAATAGCTTCTTCATCATGTTCAACCACAATGACGGTATTGCCGATATCGCGTAAGTGCTTTAATGTTTCCAGTAACCGCGCATTATCGCGTTGGTGCAGACCAATGGAAGGCTCATCTAAAATATACATGACGCCAACCAGCCCTGCACCAATTTGACTGGCCAAGCGAATGCGTTGTGCTTCACCACCGGAAAGCGTTTCCGCTGTACGATGCAGGGTTAAGTAGTTTAAGCCTACATCCACCAAAAAACGCAAACGTTCCATAATTTCTTTTAAGATTTTATCCGCAATTTCTTTACGCCGTCCTTTGAGTTTTAATTCACGGAAAAAGGTTAAACAATCTCCAATACTCATGCTCGTGACTTGTGGAAGTGATTTGGTGCCCATATAAACATGGCGCGCTTCTTTTCTTAAACGGGACCCTCACATTCAGGACAATGTTGATGGGCAAGATAGCGTGATAATTCTTCACGAATATATTCAGAATCTGTTTCAAGATAACGCCGTTCTAAATTAGGAATTACTCCTTCAAAAACATGCTTTTTACGCCGGATATCACCACGTTCATTGACATAGTTGAAAGTAATTTCTTCATCACCACTGCCATAGAGAATACTTTGCTGAATGCTACGAGGGAGTTTGATATAAGGGGTATCCAAATCAAAATCATAATGTTTGCTTAAAGATTGCAGCATACTAAAATAATACTGATTACGCCTATCCCAGCCCCGAATCGCACCGCAGGCTAAACTGACTTCCGGTAAATGCACGCACACATAACCTCAAATCTGTTAACTTAGAGCTCCCGCGCGATAAGTTAATTGTTATTACAGGATTATCAGGC
>JABDCK010000054.1:0-3976 GCA_013288185.1 Gammaproteobacteria bacterium | reverse complement strand
CTGACTTCCGGTAAATGCACGATGCGTTTAGGATCAAAAAATTGTTTACTGCCCAAGCCATCACAACTGGGGCAAGCGCCCGCTGGATTATTAAAGGAGAAAATGCGTGGTTCCAGTTCTGGTAAATTATAACCGCAGATAGAACAGGCAAATTTGGCCGAGAAGAGTTCTTCTTTTTGGCTATCCAGCCAATGTACTTTTGCGAGACCTTCACTTAATTTAAGGGTGGTTTCTAAAGAATCTGCCAGACGATCGCGTAAATCTGCGCGGACTTTAATTCTATCTACCACCACATCAATACTGTGTTTTTTGCGTAAATCTAATTTGGGGGCATCATCTAAATCATATAACGTGTCATTAATCCGCACCCGCACAAAGCCTTTATTTTTCAGACTTTCTAATAGTTGAATATGCTCGCCTTTACGATCGCGCACCACCGGCGCTAATAATAAGGCTTTACTCCCTTCCGGTTGTGAAAGTATATGATCTACCATCTGGGTAATGGTTTGTGCTTCTAAAGGCGTATTATGATCCGGGCAACGCGGTTGGCCGGCGCGTGCAAATAGCAGCCTAAGATAATCATATAACTCAGTTACTGTGCCAACGGTGGATCGGGGATTATGCGAGGTGGTTTTTTGCTCAATAGAGATAGCAGGAGATAGACCCTCGATATGATCAACATCCGGCTTTTCCATTACGGATAGAAACTGCCTGGCATAAGAAGAGAGTGATTCTACATAGCGCCGTTGCCCTTCGGCATAGAGCGTATCAAATGCCAGGGAGGACTTCCCAGAGCCTGATAATCCTGTAATAACAATTAACTTATCGCGCGGGAGCTCTAAGTTAACAGATTTGAGGTTATGTGTGCGTGCACCTCTTATTGTGATCTTATCCATATCGTTTCCAGTAAACGCGCAAACTTGCTAATATACGTGGATTTGGTTACCAAGCAAAGAGGGTGAATGACTGCTGTAGCACGAATGACAGGCTCCGAACTTAAAAGCACCGTCATTTTAGCGCTGATTTTTGCTTGCCGGTTGTTGGGCCTTTTTATGGTATTGCCGGTATTGGCGTTATATGTGAGCAGAATACCCGCGGCAACCCCTAGTTTGATAGGTTTGGCCGCAGGAATTTATGGCTTTACCCAGGCATTGCTACAATTACCGTTTGGTCTTCTTTCTGATTATTTTGGGCGTAAGCCGATTATATTAATAGGCTTAGGAATATTTGCGATAGGAAGCTTGATAGCTGCCTATTCTGACTCTATGACCGGCCTTATCATTGGACGCGCGATTCAGGGCGCAGGCGCTATCGGTTCTCCTATTTTGGCGTTGGCTGCGGATACCACACGTGATTCAGTGCGCACCCGAGTGATGGCTTGTATTGGCATTAGCATTGGCGCAACGTTTGTATTAGCCATCTTGCTGGGCCCCGTGTTAGATGGTTATTTTGGTTTGGCTGGTATCTTTAAGATCACCGCTTTTTTAGCGATGCTGGGGATGTTGCTTTTATTGCTCATTAAAGCCGAGCCGCTAGAAAAGCCGACGGCCTTAAAAATTCAAATACGCCACCTCTTGCAGCATCATGATTTATGGCGCTTAAATGTGAATATCTTTATTCTCCATGCCGTTTTAATGGCAACTTTTTTAATTCTCCCTGCGAAAATCGAATATATTACTGGACTAACTTCTTTACATGTTTGGCACTTTTATTTGCCCGTTTTGGGTGCATCGCTTTGTTTAATCGCCCCTTTTTTGCGTCATGCAGAGCGCTTAGCATGGCAACAAAAAGGCCTGCAATTTGCGATGATTGGGTTAGGGATGGCGATATTCTTATTAATTAATACCATGCATTTAAGCATATTTATTATTGCCGCAATCTTATTTTTTACCGCATTTAACTATTTAGAAGCGTCTTTTCCTGCTTTGGTGTCACGCATTGCATCACAAAGAGGAAAAGGCGCTGCTTTAGGTGTATACTCGTTTTCGCAATTTTTAGGTTTATTTTCCGGCGGCGCGTTAGGCGGCTGCTTGCAGCAATGGAAAGGCTCATGGGGAATAGGCATCGGTTGCTTGCTCCTTACGGCAGTCGGGTGGGTAACTATAAGACGGTTAGATTATTTAAAAAACTCAGTTAATAGTAGGAGTAAGCAATGGCAAGAGGCATAAATAAAGTAATTATCGTTGGGAATCTGGGCGCAGATCCGGAAGTGCGCTATATGCCCAGCGGCGGCGCCGTCACCAACGTGACTATCGCAACCAGTGAAAGCTGGAAGGATAAACAATCCGGTGAAGCACAAGAGCGTACAGAATGGCACCGCGTGGTGTTTTTTAATCGCTTAGCAGAAATTGCGGGCGAATATTTACGTAAAGGCGCCAAAGTCTATGTAGAAGGCAGTTTGCGCACCCGCAAATGGCAAGATCAGAACAATGTGGATAGATACACTACAGAAATTGTCGCCAATGAAATGCAAATGCTGGATAGCAAAGGCGGCGCAGGTCAAGGCCAATCTCCACCTTCCATGTCCCAAGGGTCCCAAGGACAACCATCACACGCGCAACAACAAATGCCAGCAACGGAAACTGCAGCACCCATGGCGCATGAATTTGATGATGATATACCGTTCTAAATCCCCCCGCTCACTAGCGTTCGCGACCCCCTTTGATAACAAAGGGGGTTCGTTGCTTCGCAACTTTCTTAACATTATTTTGTAGTAAATTCTAGAAATGAGAACAGAGAATGACGGTGTTGAAACAGAATGCACGTAATTTGCATTTTAATATGACACAATGTGAAGAAATATTATGGCATGCTATACGAAGAAAACAAATTAATCAGATCCAATTTTATCGGCAAAAAGTACTTGGAAACTATATTGTGGATTTTTATGCGCCAAGTATAAAACTACCCTAGCAATTTAGATCTAGGATTCGTCTTTGCGAGGAGTCTTCGACGAAGCAATCCAGTTTTGCTTATTAAATTAAATGATATCTAGCTCTCGTGTATCACTGTTCCCCAAATTATTTTCTTATTCAATTTTGGGAGATTATCTGGAGTTTTTTGATTTGCGATAAGTAAGTATTAGGTTAACCACCTTATACCGTTCTCTAATCGGTGGTGTAAATTTCTTTCTGCAAATTGAAAATTCTGGTTTTAATCCCCTGACGGTAGACGCCTAATTTGATAAACTTAGTACAAAATTATGAGTCATATATGTCCAGGAGTATCATTCTGCAACTTTTTGAGTTGCATAAATATTAAATGACTGACTTTACTGGCTTTGATATAAATGGTAATGGAAGATATAAACGTTCTCGGGGATACCATTAAGTAATTTGTTGCGTTTAATGGGAGAACCTTTATTTATACGAATACTCAGAGTGATACAATAGCGTGAATTACTTAACGAGGGGATGGTGATGGACAAACTTGAAGCGCTGCTTGCACTACGAAGACGACATCTTATTAAGTCATTAGAGCGGTTAGCATTTAGTTACGAGAAAGTAAAAAATTTACCACTAGAGTCAAACAATTTTGATGATGAAACGCTTGAAGTCTGGGAAAGTTTTTCTGCTAGATTTGCAAGAGCTTCAGATATATTTCTTTCACAATATCTTCGCACTTTTGTGCTCCTCAGTGATAGGGGCTTTCAAGGAACGATGCGTGATTTTATAAATGTAGGGGAAAAACTTGGGGTTATTGATGATGCAGAGGCTTGGATGAATATAAGAGAACTGAGGAACGTGTTTGCCCATGAGTATACCGAAGAGGAATTATCAGATGTATTTAAACGTCTTTTAAATGAATGCCCAAGAGTATTGAAACTAAGAGATATTCTACATGCGCCTTAAAGATGCCGAAATCATAGGAATTGTTAATGGGATTGAACCCTTTATTACCGCCGGCCCTGTAGATCTTAGATTATATGGTAGTAGAATCGATGATAAAAAAAAAGGCGGGGATATTGATTTACTGC
>JABDCK010000053.1 GCA_013288185.1 Gammaproteobacteria bacterium | reverse complement strand
TTTTGCTATACGTTCTGCCTCCACATTAGTGCTAATTGCAAGCATTATTTCATGAAATCTTTCTAAAAGCTCTGGCGTTAATTGACCAAATTTAACCATATGCAAAAAATTAAATCTTCTATAGTATAAGTGTGTTAGCCCTGCACTTGTGCAAAGTCTTCTCATTTACCAACATATGAACAATATTCGCTGTCGCCGCTGTCAACGCAAGACCAAATACCACATTACTCACACTCAAACCAAACAATAATTCACTGCCACCAAAAAATAGACCTGCCGGGTCTGCCAAGCCTAACAGGCCTGCCAGACCTGCTGCAAACATTACAGAGATTCCAGTCCCACCAGCAACAGTTGACACTTTATCTATTCGCTGCTCTCTATTGTAAATCCTTGCCTTTAGCGCTATAAGCGTTTCATAATGCTGAGGTTTTTCTCCCGCATTATTAACCAAATCAATTGGAACACCTGCACTAATCATTACCGCAAGCATTTTATCTCTGACAACCGGATCTTCAATCTGGGCTGCAATATGGATAGGAGAATTTCCTTGTGCATCACGAGTGTCATATTTTTGAAAAACAACACTTTTTTCTATCTCTAGCACAGTCGCAACATCACCCGCTTGGATGGCTGAAATGTAATTTTCAGAAGTGGTAAATGGCATTGAATTCTCCTCCCTACGCGGGTCAAAATAGGAGAATAGTTTACGGCATGGCGCTGCAACATTCAATGATTTCGGTACGCGGGCGCTTAATTTATGCCATTCGTCTAAATATTATCGATGCAAACCCCGTTATAGCCTATAATTTTATATAACTTTACTGTTTTGCTAGGATAAACTATGCCACTTATCCCAGAAAAAGTGTATCCACATCATTTACAGCGTGCGGCATTGCGCCGTGATCGCTTAGAGAGCTTATCTGACTACAACAAAATTCGTAAAATGCAGCTTAAAGCTAAACTTGAAGATAAAAAAGCAACCGGTGATCGAATTATCAAAGCTAATGCAGAAAATGGCTTGCAATGGGATGTTCTCTTTTCTGGCAATCAAGCTTTTACCCTTTACCGTTCACCACACTCAAAGGATACTGAACGCTTTCGATTAGGCAGAGGCAGTTTTGGTTCAGTGCTGCTCGGTCAAGATATTGATACAGGCGAGTGGGTTGCGATTAAATTATTCCTTGAAAATAATGAAGAAAGCAAAAGCAGCATTATCAGAGAAAATGAAACGCTAGAATCGCTAGGGCTCTTAGTTAGCGCTTTGGAAAACGCCTCCGTCATGAAGTTAGCCTATGGTAGCAATTTAAGCAATTCCCTCTTTGACGAAGAAGGTCACAGACGCCCCATGTCACCGCATGAAAAATTGGCCTTATGTTTAGATTTAGTAAAAAATTTACAACATCTTCATGATGCAAAATTTATCCATTGTGATCTAAAGTTAGAAAATATGATGTGGGATCCCAAAACGCAAAAGAGTCATATTATTGATGTGGGTTTAGCACAAAAAATGGATCTGCATGGCCAATATGTCACATCCTCTCAGATGGGAACGCTCGGCTATATGGCTTTTGAAATTGTCAATCCTTTATCCAAGGGTCACGTTATTTATAGTCGGCAATCAGACAATTATGCGTTAGGCTTAGTATTGGCTATGATTTTATCTGACAAGTCAAAAAATGACATTTTTGACACCACACTAGGCAGAGGGCGCGGCTTTTATTTAGACCACCCTGCGCTTACCCCAGACGGCGCACCCTGCCCACCACAAATAGCTGAAAAAATAGCGACTGTTTTTTCGGATGTCTTATCACCCAATGAATCCGGCCTGCCACAATTTGTTGCCTCTCTGCTAGACGTTAATCCACAAAACCGCCCTGATTCTCTCATCGCATTAATAGACATTTTAGAGCGATTACTAAAATTAACACCTGATGAATCACTTGAAGAGCCTGCAGCATCCGCTACCATTAACCTTGCATCTAAATATTTATCAACAGCCGAGCAACCGCTTATGCCTGGACAAGCCAGTTGCAGCCCGGCGGATATCCCTAATATTTGGAAGCTTGCGCTATTTAAAGACAGCAACATTCTTGAACTATTCATTTCTACAAAGAATAATAAATTTTATGCGGACAACCATTATGGAGTTCCTCAAGAATATCTCACCTTTGATGAAGCGGTTGAAGCACTTTGCCATGAAAATGATATCGCCACCCTAATAAAAAACAGTGATCTTATTGCGCTACCCCCCAAGGCGCACGTTGAATCTACCATAACCTTCAAGCCTGCTTTGAAAGCGAAGATATCCAGTGTTGAACCAATGGAATTTTCCGCAAATGAATTACATTTATTTTCTGAATTATTATCCACCAGCTTACCTTCAAACTTAGAGGAATCCTTGGCGCGCATCAGCCAGGACGCAAAAACCCAAGCTAGAATACCTTTAGATGGCGATGATAATGTTAAATTTAAAAATGAAATTACGGAATTACATGCGTCATTCAGTAAAATGTTAGCAAATAAAATTGCTTTTAGTCCCGATGAACGGATCATTATGCAAAACACGATGGAACAACTTCAAAGATTGAAGGACGGTGACGCGTTTACTATGATGAATGTCATGGATTTTGGTAACATCTTAGTCGATGCGCGCATTAAAAATCTGACACGGAAATTTGATGGAAAGCATCTGTTTGAAAATCCCATAGAGCGCTCTCTCAAGACTCGCAGTAAAACACTTCTCGCGTTGATAGAAAAATACTACCCCACCCCACGCGCATCATTAAACCCTTCTTCGCCTTAAGCGGATTCTAGCTTCGCATACGCCAATACTAGCCATTTTTTGCCTTCTTGTGCAAAATTGACTTCTACGCGGGCGGTTTCCCCTTGGCCTTCCCCATTTATCACAACCCCCTCACCAAAACGTGGGTGGCGTACTTTTTGGCCCATTTTGAAAGGAAAGTTTTGTAATTTTGCAGCCACCGTTGGCGCTGTTTTTGCCGTGGGAATATTCACATTCGGGTGGACGTTCAAATTTACGCATTCAATGAGATTGGCAGGAATTTCATCAATAAAACGTGACGGGCGATTAACGCCAGAAAGACCGGCAAATGCTCTTTTTTCTGCATAAGTAATATAGAGCTTGCGCATAGCGCGCGTAATACCAACATAACAAAGACGCCGCTCTTCTTCCAGTAAGTTTCTATCTTGCAAGCAACGGTGATGCGGAAATAATCCTTCTTCGAGGCCTGAAAGAAAAACCAATGGAAATTCCAAGCCTTTAGCAGAGTGTAAAGTCATAAGCTTCACCGCCGCTTCTGGCTCATCCTCTCTATCACCGGCATCTAGCGCCACTTCTGATAAAAAAGTAGGCAAACTTTCTGCGCTATGGGGGCAAGGGGTTTCCTGCATTTCTTCAAAAGCTTGATGAAATTGCTCTGCGGCTTGCACTAATTCATGTAAGTTTTCTACGCGCGCATGCGTGCGCTCGCCGGGTTGGGTTTTGATATAGGCGAGCAAACCACTTTTGAGGAGTACCGCTTGCACCAATGATGATAATGGGTTAATTTGCACTTGCGTGATTAAATCTTCCACGCTTTCAAAAAACTGGCGTAACCCATTACTAATGCGCCCTAAAGGAATGGTGGGGTAATAAGCTTTGGCTGCAGTCCACAAAGAGATTTCTTGCGTTTTGGCCAGCAGGCGAATGCTGGCCAGGGTTCTTTCCCCGATACCACGCGGTGGTAAATTAATCGCACGCTCAAAAGCAGTATCATCGTGACAATTTACCATTAACCGTAAATAACTTAAGGTATCTTTAATTTCTGCTCTATCAAAAAAGCGCAAACCACCATACACACGGTATGCCATATTCGCTTGACGCAAGGATTGTTCTAATACCCGAGATTGCGCATTGGAACGATACAAAATTGCCACATTTTCCAGGCTCCCGCCCTTGGCGCACCATTGACGAATACGCTCTACAATAAAACGTGATTCATCAATTTCATTAAAGGCGCCATACAAGGTTAAGCGCTCGCCTTCAATGCCTTGGGTCCATAATTCTTTTCCTAAGCGCCCGGCATTCATTGCAATCAATGCATTTGCTGCCGCCAAAATAGTGCTGGTGGAACGGTAGTTTTGCTCCAAGCGTACAGTGATAACATCTTCAAAATCTTTACTAAAGCGGTGAATATTTTCAATTTTTGCCCCGCGCCAGCCGTAAATAGACTGATCATCATCACCCACAATCATAATATGGCTTTCAGTGGTGCAAAATTGTTTTAACCAGGCATATTGAATGGTATTGGTATCTTGAAACTCATCGACCAAAATATGGCTAAAGCGTTGGCGGTAATAATTAGCCACCTCCGGCTTATCCCGCAATAATTCATACGTACGCAATAAAATTTCTGCAAAATCCACAGAGCCTAAACGTTGGCAATATTGCTCATATAAACGGTAAAGTTCCGCAAAGGTGGTAAGCTCCGGGATAGGGGAAGGAGGGATTTGATTGGCGCGCTTGCCTTCATCTTTATGGCGATTAATAAAACCTACCGCACGTTTAGGATCGCACGTTTCCTCATCCCAGCCTTTCTCTTGAATCAAGCGCTTAACCAAGCGCAACTGATCATCCGAATCAATAATTTGAAAATTTTCTGGTAAATTGGCTTGTTCCCAATATTGGCGCAAAATGCGATGCGACAAACCATGAAAGGTCCCCACCCATAAACGCGAAGCTGTCATGCCAGTGCCTTTTTCAATGCGTTGGCGCATTTCACTGGCGGCCTTATTCGTAAAGGTGACCGCCATAATGCGATGCGCAGAGATGCTGTGCTGATTCATCAACCACATAATTCTATGCACCAAAACGCGTGTTTTACCACTGCCGGCACCGGCCAATACCAACAAGCGCTGCGCTTTGGCCGTCACGGCCTGACATTGCGCTTCGTTCAAGTCA
>JABDCK010000052.1 GCA_013288185.1 Gammaproteobacteria bacterium | reverse complement strand
ATCTGCTTGAAGAAATGAAAACACGGCATTTTGTGCCATTAAGCGTGCAAGCAGATTGCGAAAGTGAATGGATAATAATTGATTTAGGCGCGGTTGTGGTGCATATCATGCAAAAAGCAACGCGTGAATTTTATCAATTGGAAAAATTATGGGCTTCTAGTCAAAGTAGCCTTTCATTTGCACAATTAACCACTGCATAAAAATAATAAAAACAAAAAAATAAAAGAATAATTGTGCATATACTCCTTTAAAAAAGGATTTCATCAAATTTAGTCTATATTTTATTATTAGATAGATTGAATTTAGGAGAGATCCTATGCCAATAGAACTAGTCAAAGGGTATGGTACTACACCAGATAAAACGTACGGGCTTATATGGGGTGAAAAAGATGTTGCAAATCAACCTCATAGATTATTTGTATTAGCAGATAATATTCATGACTCTCGCTTAGCACCAGATCAAATGATAAATAGGTTCGGCAAGGGCGGCATGGCATTCCATATGCGTCCGAAAAGAATAATTGATAATACCGATCCTAAAAATCCTATTTATGATGTAAACATCATCGGTATTCCAACTATGCCGTACACAGAAGATGATCCTCCGATGTCAGAAGAAATTCTTAAAGAGGCTTTTGCACGGATATATGAAAAAATTGGAGCTAATTCTGGACCCAATAGCCAATTTACTGAACTTGTCATTCCTTATAGCAAAAAAACCAAAAAAGAACCTGAAGGACACCCATTGTTTGGCGGTTACAATGCTCCTAATTTTCGCAAAAATCTTGGTAAAATTTTTGATGCTGAATTAGCCAAGCTTGAAGAATTTATGAAAAATCCAAAAGCGGGACTTGATGATCCCAGTCTCGATGAAAAATATAAAGATGCTTACCGAAAGGGCTTGGTAAATCCGCAAGTGGCAGTGGTAAGCGCTCCGAAAGCGGCGGCAGCTGCAGCAACAGAAGCTGCACCAACGGCAGCACCAACAGAAACTGCAGCAACAAAGCCTGTACCAGAGGCTGTACCAAAAAAGGCTGCACCAACAGAAGCTGAAAAAAAAGCTGTCGCAAAGGCAACAGGAGGCGCTGCTGTTGCTGCACAAAAGGAAAAACTAGAAAAAATGATGGAACAAATGAGGAAAGACGCAGCATCTATAACAGTGCCAAAAGAAAAACGAAGAGTAGATGCCCCAGCTGCACCAACAATAGAAATGATACCTGACGAGGGGCCTAGTTTAGAAGTAACAAGACAAGATCAAAGTCCAGAAGCCCGAGATGAATCACATAAAGAATCACCTAAGGAATCACGTAACGAATCAGATGATGTTTTCTTCAAAACTTTTGACGCGGTATTTCCGCTAAAAAAATGGACACCCGATCAAGAGCGAGGGGATAAGAGAACTTATACTAATAAGGCAAATGCCGATAAAAAAGTAACTATTCAGAGAACGCCAAATGGTGCATCATTTTCAAGCACAGCTGCCGGTACTGATAAGATGATTGAAGCAGCAATCGCTTGTGCAGACAAATTTGGATCTTCCGCTCGGTTTAAATTAACGGCAAATTCAGAAAAACAAGCGCTAGAAATGATTCAAAAAATTCAAGACTCAGGTGGTAATGTCAATGCAATATCAGAGATTAAATATCCTGGTAAACCTCAAGGGATATCTGAACACGATTTTATACAGACTTTGATTGCAAAAAGCCAAGGCAAAGCAGCAAAAGAAACATCTGCTGCAGATAAACCGTTTACTGCGGGTAAACCATTTACTACGGATAAACCTACAGATAAACCCATGCCGCCAGCACCAGAATTTACTGAAGGAGTCGATGGCCCTGAGGCTGCAGCGCCAGCGGGAGGTGAGCCTGCGCCAGCTAGCCCAAAAGACGACGGCGCTGAAGAGGCGCCTGCAAAAGCTGCGGCGACGCCTGGTAAGGCTGAGGCTGGGGCAGGTGGTGTAGATGAGAATTTAGAGAGTGATGATAAAGAAATGATAAATGAGGCTGCAAAAGCAGCAGCCTTACTGCAAGCATTGAGAGATGCAAAAGCTGCTGCAGCAGCTGGTCCGGCAGCAGCAACGCCGCCTCCTGCAACAACAGCCGCGCCTGCAACCGCGGCGGCGCCAGCAGCTAAATTAGGAGCTGCAGCGGCAGTACCGGCACCCCCTCCTCCGCCACTAAAAGCAGCAGGTCAAGCAGCATCAAAAGCTAACCCTGTAGGGAAGAAAAAAAGTTTTCCAGGCGAAAATATTGCATTTGAAGCAGCAAAGACTAAGACGAAAATGACATTACAGGAGGAGTTAACGGCTGAGTTGGCAGCACGTGCTAAGAAACCTAAACTCTGATAGGACAAGAATTCTTCTACCAAATTTTCTGTTTAAAGGCGGGTTCCGGGTTCTAAGACTCAAAAGAGGAGTAAATATACTCCTCTTTTGAGTCTTAATTCAAGTCTACATTATTGAGCATTTGTATTTTCCTGACATACAGCTGAGAGCTCCAGAAGCATCATCTTGAGCAACAGGTCGATTTCGAGCACCTAGAGCTCTAGGACCACCGGAAGGAAGCATATCATTAGCTATTTTCTTTACAATAACATCGACGCTTCTATTACGCTCTGCAATACGACGATCTATATCCTCATTCTCTTTCTTTAATCTTTCAATATTCGCAACCCGTGCAGCAATTTCTGCATCATATCCTTTCTCTTCAGAATCTTCTTCATTCGTCATGATTGCATCAAATTCATTAAAATATTCTTGAAATTGCAAAAACAAAGTAGGAGATTTCGTTTTAAGTTTTTCCTTAAGTCGTGCACCTTCTTGCTGAAGTTCCGCATACTCACAGAAAGCTAATTCTATAATATTGTTAAACATCGTGCGTACTTCAGTATTTGGACATTTCGCTACAAGCTCCGGTCTTGCTAGAATTTCACTAATGTTTGCCATAATTTGCTCCAGCTGTTAAGTTATCTGACATTCTCTTAAAATTAAAATTACTAATGTACATGATGCACCGTATAGATGTCAAGAAATAGTTAGAATGACCTGATAAAATGAGTTAATTTAAATATTAGCGGACCATACTAGGTGTATCTACAGTATTATTCAATTGCACTACAACAAATGACTTTCACAGTTAATTAAAGGAAACCTTTTCTTTTACTTCTTATAGCCTCTACTCCAGTATTTTCTATTCCAGATTTTGTAGCGGCTTTTTTGACCTTTAAGTCATCTATCTCATTTTCATGTCTATTTATTTCATTAAGGTTTGATTGTTTTAATTCATTATCAGAATTATTATCTGCTAACTTTGCAATTGCAACTTTGATTTTTGCATTCTTCTGCACATCGTCAGTCATTCTTGAAATTAGTTCTTCTGAAGGGTTGACTCCATGATTTTCAAAAGAATTGGCATGTTTGCTTTTTTTCTGACCAGAAATTGCTTCCTTTCTCTTTTTACTCTCCTCAATCTGTCGCAATATTTCAGCGCCTTTATTATGTAGTCTTAGTTTATTTTCAACAGCCTTATCTAATTCAAAAGCGCTATTGGGCAAACTATCGCCCTGTTTAGACGCCATATCTAAGCGAATCTCAGATTTAATTTCCAAGAGCATTTTATATAGATGTACAAGTTTATTATCTTCAATTTGTTCAGCAACAGCTGATTCAATTTCTGTCCGGACAAATTCTTCATTTAATGATTCAGGATCAGAAAGATCACTAAAAGGATGCGTGCCATCTTTCTCTTCATATTCTCGTAATCTAGGAATTGATTCCTTTGCATAATCTTTAATAATTGAATTAACTTCAGTGATTCTTTGCTTAATTTTCGTATCTATAGCTTTATTGGCAGAAATCAATTTATCAATATTGTCCTGTCGAGCAGAAATCCTCTTATCATACTCTTCAATTCTCTTGGCAAGAGCTTGCATTACCGCTTCATTTCTAGCCAGCCCCTCTGCCACTTGACTTTGAATAGTCTTCATTATTTGATCAATATGATCGAATTCAGCTTGCGCGCCTTTACCTTTACTCAATGCAATTTCAATTTTTTGTTCTTTAAGAATTTTTAGAACCATAAACTCCAGAACCATCATAATAATCTCAATGGTTAAGAATTTAAATTTCTTTTTCTCAATATGGAATTCTTCTATAAGAGTTTTTTCAAAGCTTAAATCATTTATAAGTTCATGATCATTTTGTGAGGCAAGTTTAGTCAACGCAATAGGATAGGTTGCAAGATCCACACCAACAAAAACTATTGCAAATGCAGCTTCACGATATGCTGTGTTTTCAGCTAGCTCTTGTCGGTTATATCCCCATCTAGCCACCATGTTTAGCAATACCTCTTTAGCTCTAGGCGCCAAGAGGTCAAAAAATGAATACCGCGACATACTCGCTCTCTGCTCATACAATAGAATCCTAACTATCCATATCGGCAAAGCAGTGATTAATATAAGGGGATTTTAATGCTTCCCTCATCTTTAATGAGGCGGTCACCTCTGCTAAAAAAACCAGCACAACGGCATTTTTTTTAGCTGTATGAAATTTATGTCCTTATTCATGGTCTTTAAAAAATTTTTCATTACATTTGCGGACTTATTTCTAGTAACATAGTTAGCACAAAAAGAAGCAATTTAATCAGACTGAGGCAGTCGTTCTAGAAGGGAAAACATATTGCGTGATGAAGTCTTATTTATCGTATCTGAATCCTAAAATCCATTTTCCTTTATTGATTTTTTCAAATCATTCTATTCTTTTCTTAACTTTATTAATTCTATATACATATTGGATCTACTCATACCCCATTCACAATCTGTCATATTTACCAGATCAGAAGTTTTCTCTGATTTTTCAGCGGATCCAATCCAGACATTGACAACATTTTGAGCAGCTTCATCTGGATTTGTTTTAGCATTAAAATAATGTAATTCGCCGGTTGAATCCTCTCCATAGATAATTTTTCTAGCAACATTTTCAATTAATTTCCCTCTTTGTTCC
>JABDCK010000051.1 GCA_013288185.1 Gammaproteobacteria bacterium | reverse complement strand
CTTAATCTTGATGCGGAAAATATCTATTATAGCGATGACACACTAAATGCGTTGCAATTATTTTTAACTGAAATTAAAACACCGGATGAACAGGAGGTTGCGGCTAATCTTATTATCCACCTGTGTACACCAAATTTTGCTAATATTTCAAAAAAATTAACTTTCTGGATGATTGATAATCAAACAGATTTACTAAATCAAGTAATTAAACATTTTCCTAATTATACAACCATGCTTTCGCATAGTTTTGATATGGAGATCATAATAGCTACTGAAGATAAATGGAAAGAATTTGCAATTTCGTTTACAAAACTCTTGCTTTCTGATCTTCTCATGCAGGAAGATGTTGATAATAGTTTATATCGACTACAGGAGTACCGCGTATGGTATGGGCAGGATGAAGCTTACAATCGTCATATTAATGAAATGGAAGAGATTTTACGCGCATCTGGAAAAATAAGTCAACAAACAATTAACACCATCAACTGCTTTGATCTTTTGAAAGAAAATGATTTAAATGAAGAGGTCTTAATAGATTTTCTAAATCAAGGTATTGATGTTAATTGGTTATTACAAAAGTCAGCGCAATTTAGCCGCTATAATATGGTTAAATTTCTATTAGCACAAAAAATTAGTCCTGCTACAAAAAGATATTGTGTATTAGCAAATGCATTATCAGCGTATCCTGTATATAACGAGGAACTATTTAACATTGCAATAGAAAATGAAGTCCCCTTAAACGAACCTTTTCCAGAAGATTCTGGGCCTGTGGTTGGATTAGCGACCCCCCTCATGCTTGCCATATTACAAGCCAATACTTCACCAGAAAATGCTGAACTTTTGAAAAAGCTGCTAAATTCTGGTAAGGATTTGAATATTAATTATATTAATCCATCAAATGCTTGGTTTGCTGTGAGAGAGCCAAGTTCAGCGCTGACACTAGCGCTTCGCACTAATCAATCAAAAGCAGTTATTGATAAGTTACTTGAGCAAAAAGGCATAGATGTCACTTTTTTGAATAATTTGGCAATAAGAATTGCTTTTCTTAATAAAGACTATAGCTTATGCAAACAACTCTATGAAATGGGAGCAAGAATTCCCGCTGTAAATAGTAAAGATATATATGATAGTCCATCAATATTGGAATTATTCATTAGCACTAAAGATCAAACCTTTGAGGATGTTCCTGCGCTACAATTGATGTTTGACCTGGGTTTTCAAGTAATAGACGGTGAGGATCTTTTGATTAATGCGCTTGTTAATGGATATGGTGATTCAGCTGAACTGTTATATAAAAACGGAGCAAGAATATCGTCTGCATCTGGTCAAGCCCTTGTTAGTATGTTTTTTAAAAATAAAATGGCGACGAATGATCTGAATGAAATGAGAAAACTGATACAAATGGGGATTGATCCAAAATATAACAATGGAGAATATTTAGAGCATGCATTAAATTTTGGTTTCTATAAAGCTGCGGACATGTTATTCACACAAGAAGGTGTGCGCATCACGGATCAAGAAAAAATTATAAAACTTTTAGCAAATAAAATTCTATATAATGATTACGAAGGTATTGAGCTAATATTGAAAATGGCTAAAGATATTGATATCACCCTTTTGAATAATTTAGCAATGAGAACTGCTTTTGTTGAAAAGAACTATAGCTTATGCAAAAAACTTTATGCAATGGGAGCAAGAATTCCTGCGGTGACTGCCGATAAAATGCCCAAAAGACCATCAATATTGGAATTATACAGTAGTGCTAAAAATCAAACTTTTGAGAATATTTCTGGTCTACAATTCATGTTTGATATGGGATTTCAAATAATGGATGGTGAAAATCTTTTAATTGATGCACTGGAAAATAACCGCGCTGATGCCAAGCTTTTGTATGAGAAAGGCGCAAGAATTTCATCAGAGTATTTTGCACAACATATGTGCATGGAAAAATTTAAAAAAGCCATCGCGAACAATAATGTTGATGAGGTAAACTTGCTTATTAATATGGGGGTAAATCCAAATTTCAATGATGGAGAATATTTAAAATATGCCATAAGTCACGCTTGCTATAATAGTTTGGTGGCTTTATATGAAGCAGGTGCACGTGCTGATGCAGAAAAAATCTTACCCCTGGCAATTTATGAAAACTTTATTCCTGGCTTTCAATACATAATAAACCAATTGAATATGACAATTGAAGAAGCGCTAAGTAGTAGCACTATTGAAAGTTTATTATTCACTGCTTGTTGCGAAGAATCTTCAGAAGCAATTGACCTTTTACTTGGATATGAAGTAGTCCGCAATAAAATTGCAACACTCCATTATGAACCCCTTAAAAAAGCGATGAAATATAACCAATTTCACATTGCAGATAAAATCATCAAGCAAATTCAAGAAGGGACCATCCCAGGCAAGGGCACAGAAGAAGTGGAAAATATCATTGCAGAACTAAAGCTTCAAACTAAAAGCATGCTTTACAATAGCATTCAGAAAGTTTCAATACTTAGTAAATATGAATGGAAAGAGTTTGTAAGCTCGTTTGCAAAACTCTTGTCTGCCTCTAATATTTTCAATCAGGAAGATGTAGATAATAGTTTTTATCTACTACTGAAAAATCGCACATTGTTTGGGAGATCTGAAAATATCAAACATCATATCAATGAAATCGAAGAGATTTTCCGCTCATCAAGGAAAATAAGCCAACAAGCAATTAACACCGCCAACTGCTATAATCTGTTGAAAGATGCTGATGTAGATGTGGAGGTCTTAATAGACTTTCTAAATAAAGGCGTTGATGTTAATTGGTTATTCCAAGAGGCAGCTTATTTAAACCGCTACAATATGATTAAATTTCTATTGACGCAAAAAATTAACCCCGTTACAAAAAAATATTGTGTATTAGCAAGTGCAATACTCGCTTCTCCTGCATATAATAAAGAATTATTTAATATTGCAATGGAAAATGAAATTCCATTAAATGAACCATTTCCTGAAGATGTTGGGTTTATATATGGGTTTTTGACCCCACTCTCGTCTGCCATATTAAAAGCCCATGTTTCACCAGAAAACGCTGAACTTCTGGAGAAACTGTTAAATTCTGGTAAGGATTTGAATATTAATTATATTGATCCAGGAAATGCTAAGTTTCAAGGGACGGGATTAAATTCAGCGCTGACATTAGCACTTCGTACTAATTGTCCAGAAACTTTTATTGATAAATTACTTGCGCAAAAAGACATAGATGTCACTCTTTTGAATAATTTAGCAATAAGAATTGCTTTTGCTAAAAAAGACTATAGTTTATGCAAAAAACTCTATGCAATGGGAGCAAGAATTCCCGCGGTGATAAACGATGTAATGTCCGATAAACCATCAATATGGGAATTATATGATAGCACCAAAGATCAAACCTTTGAAGATATTTCTGCGCTACAATTCATGTTTGATATGGGCTTTAAAATAATAGGTGGGCAATATCTTTTGATTGGTGCGTTGCGGAATGACAGAATTGATGATGCCAAATTTTTATATGAGAAAGGCGCAAGAATTTCATCAGAGAATTATGTGCAAGATTCGTGCATGGAAGAATTTAAAAAAGCCATCGCATCAAATAATGCCGATAGGGTAAACTTGCTTATCAGTATGGGAGTAAATCCAAATTACAGTGGTGGAAAATATTTAGAATATGCCATGAGTCTCGGTTGTTATAATAGTCTGGTGGCTTTATATGAAGCAGGCGCACGTGCAGATAAAGATGATATGGAAAAAATATTAGCCTTGGCAATTCAAAATGACTTTATACCAGGCTTTAAATTCATAATAAATCAATTGAATATGACTATTGAGGAAGCGCTAAGTAGTACCACACTTGAATATTTATTATTCACTGTTTGTAGAGAAGGAAGTGCAGAATCAATTGACTTTTTACTTGGGTTTGAAGTGGTGCGCAATAAAATTGCAGCACTCCATTATGAGCCTCTTAAAACAGCTATAAAGAGTAATCAATATCACATTGCAGATAAAATCATTAAGCTAATTCAAGAAGAGAGTATACCAGGTAAGGGCACAGAAGAAGTGGAAAATATCATTGCAGAGAGAAAGTTCCAAGAAGGGAAGGGAATTGAAATTTTTCCTGATTTGCCTGAAAGTAAAATGATTCAATTTACAGCGGAAGGTGCGCCACAAAGTGTTAAACGTGCACAGACGGGTCAAATAGTTCAAGGTCCCAAAGTTAAAAATCAGATGACGTATGATCTTGAATATATCGTTAAATCCATATTAGAAAATTATGAAAATGTACAAGTTACTGATCTTAATAATGAGTATTTCATCACTATGGGAGATAAAAAATTTAATTTAACAGAAATTTTAAAAAAAGCAGATTTAACGCAACTGCAACTTACTGAGTCATTTGAAGCTTATGTTAATTTTTTAACCGACAAGGCTCAGATGAAGCCGATAAAACCTGAATCACTGGATATCATTGCTGATGCCACTATTTTTTCGGAACGGGTCAAAGATACAAAGCTAGAAGGGTTACATTATGCAGAATTAGCCGCAATCAATATTTATACTCAGAACAACTATACAAAGCTGAATGGTTTATTACGTGGAGATAGCAGCAATCGCCCTGCAAATAATGAGGTGAAGGAAATCTTACTACATTGCGTCATGGCTTCTTCTGGATTATCTCATATACCCGATCAAACATTAGAATATACATATCGGCTTGAGCAAAATCTACCCGATAGAGTACTGCAAGCACGCCTCAAATCGGTAAAAAGTGCTCTTGATGAGCCTTTTATTGATGATGAAGGGGGATTTATCAGTACCTCATTTGTAAAGCCTCCTGACAGTTTTGGTAAGACTTGTCGAAGTATTTATTATGGAATAAGCGGCAAAGATGTAAGTGCGATTTCCTGGAATCCTTCAGAACGTGAATATCTTATCCCCCGTACACAAGTTAAATGGATTGAACACAAAAAAATCTTAGGCGTAGATTATTTTGTGGCTGCGCCGGTAAATTCACCCATTGGTCTTCGCGCAGCACAAGGTATGGGATATCCGCTGGGAGCTGAGCAACCGTTGAATGAAGAGGCTTTAATCAATGAATATTTTTTACACCTTATTCAGTTACAAGAAAATGTTGTTATTGCCGGCGCTGATACAGAGACCTATGTAAAAATGAAAATTATGCAGCTTGAGGATATCAAAGCAACCATTCAG
>JABDCK010000050.1:3436-5413 GCA_013288185.1 Gammaproteobacteria bacterium | reverse complement strand
GCGATGTTTTTCGGACCAAACATATGCGACAATTAAAAGGAAATATGGGGATTGGCCATGTTCGCTATCCAACCGCTGGCACTAGTGCGGAATCAGAAGCACAACCCTTTTATGTTAATTCTCCTTTTGGGATTGCGTTGGTCCATAATGGCAATTTGACTAATGCCTTGCAATTAGAGCAAGATTTGTTTCACGATGATTTGCGGCATATTAATACCAATTCAGATTCAGAAGTTATTTTAAATGTCTTTGCCAATGAATTACAGCGTATTTGCCAAGCGACTTTAAGCCCTGCTGAAGTTTTTCAGGCGGTTGCTAAAGTGCATCAGCGTTGCCGGGGAGGGTATGCCGTTGTTGCCATGATTGTAGACAAAGGTATTTTAGCGTTTCGGGATCCATTTGGTATTCGGCCACTGATTCTTGGTAAAAAAGAAACCGCACAGGGTCAGGATTTCATGGTGGCTTCTGAAAGTGTAGCATTAACCTCACAAGGTTTTACCATTATTGAGGATGTGGGTCCGGGTGAGGCTATTTTTATTGAAAAATCAGGAAAGCTTCATCGTCAGCAATGCGCTTTGCACCCACAATTGAGTCCTTGTTTGTTTGAGTTTGTATATTTTGCAAGACCGGACTCTATTATTGATAAAATTTCTGTTTACAAAGTCCGCATGAATATGGGGAGAAAGTTGGCAGAGCAAATACAAAAAGAATGTTCCATAAAAGATATTGATGTGGTCATTCCTATCCCTGAAACTAGCCGTAATGCAGCTATTCCGTTAGCCAGAAGTTTGGGGTTGGAATTGCGGGAAGGTTTTGTCAAAAATCGCTACATCGGTCGCACCTTTATTATGCCCGGTCAAGCCATACGCAAAAGATCCGTTCATCAAAAACTCAGCTTGATTGATTTAGAATTTAAAAATAAAAATGTGCTCTTAATAGATGATTCTATTGTCAGAGGTACGACCAGTAAAGAAATTATTCAAATGGCCAGAGATGCGGGTGCACGTAAAGTATATTTTGCCTCTGGGGCACCACCCATTCGTTACCCCAATATTTATGGTATTGATATGCCAACGTCCCAAGAGCTGATTGCACATAACCGGACAGTGGATGAAATTAGAGCGCAAATTGGCGCAGATGCGCTTATTTTCTTAACGCTAGAAAATTTAATTGAAGTGGTAAAAGAAGGAAATAAATCTATTCAGCAGTTTGAAAGTTCAGTTTTTGATGGCCATTATTTAACCGGAGATGAATTGCAGTATCTGCATGCGGTTAAAGCACGTAATAATACCTCCTCTAAAAAAGAATCACAAAGCCAACATCAAATAGATTTACATAATAATTAAAATAATCCTAATCCATCCCGGAGAATGATAGATGACAACTGATCAAACCTTTTATTTTGATATAACAGGGATGACCTGTGGAACTTGCTCTGCTGATATCAAGAAAGCTTTATTAATTTCAGAAATATTTGTAAAAGAAGCAGATGTCAATTGGGTGACTGCCAGAGCAAGAGTGGTTGTCCCAAAAGGTACAAAGCCCGATAAAGTGATTAAAATTATACAAGATTCTGGTTTTGATGCACAATGGATCCCGCCTGAAAATGCAACCACTTTCTATTTTTCTTTAAAAGGATTAAGAACCAATGCGGATGCAACCCAGATTAATGAAGCATTGAGTAAGCACAAAGCGGATATTCAATCAATAGAGGTTAATTATCAAACAAGTACCGCAACGATAACTGCCTGCTTAAAAAATGACGGAGCGAAAAAAATTGCACTATTGAATCACATTAATGAAGATATTCAAACTGCCATTCCTAATCATAAGATTACCGCACAGCAGATAGCTTTGCCGATAAATAATCAAGATGATAGTGGTGAATTCAAAAAATATTTTGACAATGCAAAGATTAGTGCATTGGTTGGTGTGCCATTGCTCCTCTTTGGCGGATTTATTCCATTGCCCATTACC
>JABDCK010000050.1:0-3426 GCA_013288185.1 Gammaproteobacteria bacterium | reverse complement strand
GCACAGTTACTTCATCTTGGGATTACAGGCATTGTGGCAGCTGCGGTGTGGGCATCTGGCAAAGAGTTTTATAAAAAAGCTGGCAAGAAATTAATTAATGAACATGCGTTTTGTATGGAATCTTTGATTGCGCTTGGTACTATTAGTGCGGTGTTGTGTTTACAATTTTTGCCAGCATTGATGATACTTACCATCATCAATGTGGGTCAAGGCATTAAAGCATATATCCGTGCCAAGACTAAAAATAAGGTGCAAAGTTTAAATAATGTTTATGTCAAATTACAGCCGCAAAATGCTAAAAAATTAACTTTGAGCTATAGTCTGGATATTTTTGATAGGCCAGATTTGGATGAGCATATAAAAGAAATCAATTATCTTGATATAAAAGAAGGTGACATCATTCAAGTTAAAGCACATGAACGTATTCCGGTTGATGGAAAAATTATTAATGATGCTGAAACCTTTGTTCATCAGGAAACATTAACGGGCGAATCACAACCCTATAATAGAATAAAAGGCGATGATGTTTTTGCAGGCAGTTTGAATAAAAATACTATTTATATTCGTGCAAGCAAGGATGGTGATCAAAGCCAGTTAAAAAAAATACTGGATGATGTTGCGCGTTCTAGTGAGACTAAACCCTCTATTTCTAAATTGGTTGATAAACTTGCGTCATTTTTTGTGCCGACGATTATTGTCTTGGCATTAGTAACTGCAGCAGGATGGTTTTTTTTAGGGCCACTCCCCGTATTACCCTGGGTCATAAAAAGTACGCTTTCTGTTTTATTATGTGCGTGCCCTTGTGCCTTGGGGCTTGCAACACCCATAGCCTCTACTTTTGGCATTTATGGTTCATTAAAAAATGGTATTTTGGTGCATGATGCAGCAGCATTAGAATCAATGGCAATAGTTAATACCATCGTTTTTGATAAAACAGATACCTTAACGACGCCCGTGGTGCATGAAGTTTTTATAGGTTCTGAGATCTGGGAATGGGATAGGCACACGATTTTGCAGTATGCAGCAAGCCTAGAGCATGGTTGTCCTAACCATCCTATTGGAAAAGCAATTGTCTCTGAGAATTCATCCACTGAATTGCTATCTTGTAAGAACGTGAAAAAGGATGGACAAGGCGTGTCAGGGGAAGTTGATGGGGTTGATGTATTAATAGGGAATTTAACCCATTTAGAATCCAGAGGCATTAAAGTTGCAGAGCAGTATAAGAAACTAGAAGACGAGAATGCGCATGCGGGTATGACTTCTGTTTATGTTGCTATTAATAAAGAATGTGTTGCGGTTATTGGCTTAAAGCAGAAAATTCGTGATGATGCCAAAAAAGCCATTGAAGATTTAAAGAAAATGAATATTGATGTTTTTATGCTGACTGGAGATAAAAAAGCGCCTGCAGAAGCAGTGGCAGAAGCGTTGGGGATCTCTAAAGTTTATGCTGAACATTCGGCCGATATGAAAGAAGCATTTATCTTGGGCTTAACCAAAACCAAAAAGCGACGGGTGGCTATGGTGGGAGATGGGTTGAATGATACCAAGGCCACCAAAGCTGCGCATGTAGGAATTGCGCTCGGGTCTTGGACGGATGTTGCGGCATCCTCAGATATTGCATTGCAAAAACTTAATATTGCAGCATTAATCATTATTGCCAGAAAGACTATGCGAAATATTCATCAAAATTTAGTATGGACAGGATTGTATAATTTATTTAGCATTACAATGGCGATGGGGTTTTTATATCCAGTATTTGGGTTTATGCTAAACCCGGTAGTGGCGAGTTTGGCAATGGCCGCTTCTTCAATTATTGTGGTGGTTAACTCTAATCGCTTGCCATACCAAATTGATTATGCGGTTGGCCAACAGGAAGGAAAAATCCAGCAACCTAAAACTTTTTTTGAAAAACTCCAGCAAGTATTATCTTTAAATAGTCTGGCTCAGGCGCTAAAATTTAAGCATGAAGAGCCAATGGAATTGAATAAAGTTAAACAACCTGAAGTACAGAAGCTTAAAGTAATGAAGTCTGAGGTAAAACCGCAAACGCCCGCTTTTAATAATTTTTGTAGTGAGCGCAATGATGAGCGTTCAGATTCTGATATAATTGTAGGTATTAAACCTGGAAGAACCAGAATATAAATGGAGGGAAAATGAAAGGAAAATCAGCTTTAATATTAGTTGCATTGCTAAGTGTCGCAAACCATGTTTATGCGAATGCTGGAAGTAATCAGCCGGATGTGAACATACAACCAGCCGATGAACCAGTGCCTGCGCCTGCCCCTGCGCCAACAACCGATGATGATGAGGAAATGGATTAATCAACTCAGTAAATATGCATAGTCGCTTTCAATTTTACTAAGACTTAGTTGATTTAAAAAATTTGCAAAGCACATCCAGGCGGAAACCGCATTTAAATCTATAATTTGCGGCGGTAAAAATTTTGGTAAAATAATAAGCCCTTCGTCAACTAATTGCGCGATATCGCGAATATCATCTAAATTGGTTTTACCACAAAAAAGCAAGGGTATTCTATCTAATTTGCCTTTGCGTACCGCCAATTGAATAAAATTATAAACGGTTACAAACCCTTTGGCATACGATAAATCCTTCGTGAAAGGGCCTAAGGTGGGTAAACTGCCCCGAAAAACGCGGCTTGCTAAATTATAACAAGTGTCTTCATCATACCCTTCAATACGGAAAAATTCAAAAACGTCTATAAATGTCCCGCCATCTTCAGCAATTTCAACTGCCCGGATGCGATTAGCTAATTTTTTAATGCGTGCCGGGTACGAAATAAGACTTAAGACTTCCATAAGAATTGCTAATCCTTCCTGCGTAATGGTAGACGAAGGTGGGCCTTTGGAAAGAAAAGTACAAATAGGCTGGCTTTTGCCATTGAGCGTTGTCCCAATGTGTACCAGTCCTTCATGAATTTCTAGTATTTTTAAATCACGCGCATTAAACATCGCATCACTGCGAATTTTAATGTAATCGGCACCTGCGGCTGCATCAGCAATAATACCATCGCTGGTAATCACACGGACTTGTTTTTCACTGTCTTGAAAGTGCTTATCAAGTGCAGTTTGGAGAATGTTAATAGCCTCATTTGCAGATAGTGTGCGCTCATCTTCAAGCAGTACTTTACTTTTATCAATTTGGCATAATGCATCTCCCATCATGACCCCCAACTGGGCCAATGTGGGATCGCCGACATGAAACACATCTTTAGAAGAGCCATATAATTCTTCTGCGATGAGTGAAAATTCTGGTGTACCACGTGCTTCTAGCATATGTAAAACACGCAAGTATTCACTACACATCCGGCGCATAATTTGTCCGACGGGATTAAAATGTCCTAGCTTTTTAGTACATTCGCGTTTAATGAGATGAAATAACTGGCGTTGCTTTTCCCAATCTAGCGCA
>JABDCK010000049.1 GCA_013288185.1 Gammaproteobacteria bacterium | reverse complement strand
CCAAGATTTAGCAATTATCATGCTAATAGCTGGAATTACAACCATCCTGTTCCACCGTTTAAAACAACCTGTGGTGCTGGGGTATATTGTTGCGGGAGTCATTATTGGGCCGCATACCCCTCCTTTTGGTCTCATTCATGATGAAAACATTATTCGCACCTTAGCAGAGCTAGGGGTGATATTTCTGATGTTTTCTCTTGGACTGGAATTTAATTTACGCAAATTTATGAAAGTAGGGGTACCTGCAACGGTTGCAGCAGTAACTGAAATTATTGTCATGATTTTAATTGGCTATGGTATAGGAACGATGTTTCATTGGAAGCCCATGGATTCGCTTTTTCTGGGTGGAATACTTGCCATTTCATCAACCACCATTATTGTCAAAGCTATCAGGGATTTAAAGCTACAAAAGAAAAATTTTGTCCAGCTTATTTATGGTATTTTAATCATTGAAGATGTGCTTGCGATTGCTATGCTTGCCCTCCTTTCAGGGATTGCGAGCACCGGAACTTTCAGTTTATATGAGATTGGTACCGTTGTAGGAAAATTATTACTTTTCTTGGTAATTGCACTCCTGGTTGGGATCTTAATAGTTCCACGCTTGCTCTCGTATGTTGCTGCATTTAATAGTAAAGAAATGTTACTCATTACGGTGCTTGGGTTATGTTTTGGTTTTTGTCTGATGGTCATAAAACTCAATTATAGTGTTGTTCTCGGTGCCTTCGTCATGGGGACCATTATTGCCGAGTCAAGGCAGCTTTCCTCCATTGAACATTTGATTGGACCGTTGCGTAACATGTTCAGCGCCATTTTCTTTGTGACCGTAGGGTTATTACTGGATACACGTGTTTTAATAACCTATGCGCTGCCCATTGTCTTTATCACCATTGCAGTGGTGGTTGGCAAAGTGGTTACCTGTAGTATTGGTGCATTTATTGCAGGTCGAGATGGTAGGACTGCTTTAAAAGTGGGTATGGGATTGGCGCAAATTGGAGAATTTTCTTTTATTATTGCGGCCTTGGGTATTTCCTTAAATGTAACGAGTCATTTTCTCTATTCAATTGCCGTTGCCGTTTCTGCCATTACTGCTGCCTTAACACCCTATTTAATTAGATATTCAGATCCGCTTGCGATACGTATTACTGCTATAATGCCGGAACGTTTGGTTTATGTATTTGGTTTATATACGGATTGGTTAAATAATATACGTCCGGCTGAAAATCAGTTAGCATTGATGACGGTTGTTAAGCAAAGCGTGGCACCCATTTTAATCAATCTGTCAGTAGTGATTGCCATTTTTTTAGGGAGTGCCTTCTTTTCAAATAGTGAAGCCGCGCAGGCCATTGTAAAAATTACTAATCATTCTTTTAAAGCGACCTTGATTTGGAGTGCAGCCCTGGTTGTTTCGCTGCCTTTTTTGATAGCGGTTTATCGAAAACTTTGTGGGTTAAGCATGATAATGGCTGAGCTTGGCGTTAAGCAGCGGATGACCGGCAGGTTCACGCCACATGTGCGTAGAATTATTTCTGAATTAATTCCTATTTTATCAATCATTGGGATCATTATATTGGTATCTGCATTGAGTACGAGTATTCGTCCTCCTATTGAATTAATTGCGGGTATTGCCTTGATTGCATTAATTATCGCGATGCTATTGTGGCGTTGGTTTATTAAGTTTCACGCCAGGTTACAGATGAGCCTATTAAAAACAATTAAGAAAAATGGGCTTCAAGAAAATGAAAATATTGACTAAAGGAGGTAATGATGAAGGGGTTATTAGTTTTTTTGTCACTGCTGCTGTTAATGGGCTGTAGTGAAAACTATTATATTCAGAGAACTGGATATTTTGAATATAATACGTATAGTCCGCCGTTGGGGGGAGAGCATATTTGGGTAAGGAATACTAAATAAGGAGTTGACGGTAACATCAACTCCTTAGGTGAGATTAAGCGAGGGTTACATCTTTTTTTCGCAGCATAATTTTCCTTTCTTCATGCCACAATAGGCACCAATGCAGCTTCCTAAAGCGCCCACAAAGAAAATGAAGAAGGTTGCCAGTGTTGCAATTCCCATCGTATGCACAGCATGAACCGCGTCACTGTTGCTGGAGGCGGCTGCTTTGGAATTCTCAACGCTAAAGTTCAGAAGGCTGGATTTGAATAATGCAGTGGAGCTCGATTCTGTAACGTGTGAGAGAACGAATAAGCT
Source organism: Gammaproteobacteria bacterium (assembly GCA_013288185.1). Classification (GTDB taxonomy): domain Bacteria; phylum Pseudomonadota; class Gammaproteobacteria; order Berkiellales; family Berkiellaceae; genus Berkiella. Next base: position 3,330 of record JABDCK010000049.1, on the reverse strand, counting down.
AATGAGCAGATATAAAGACCACATAATGAATCCGCATACTACTCCTTCAGAACAAGGTTTGCAGTGTTCATGGCTTGCTAATTTGCCAGCTACCCAACCAGAAATAAATAACATAAGGTAACTACCAATAATAATCCAAGCAAAACTTCCAAAAACTAAAGAAAGGGCTCCTTCTTGGCTTTGCGTATAAGCAGTTAAGCCAATGCCCAGGGTCAGCATATTGAACAGGAAGGTTAAACCAATAGCTACCACAGCGCCTGCAAATACTGCGCGCCATGAAAGTTTTTTGTGGCAGTGGATTGGGCAGTGCTCGTTTGTCATCATGTTCATGGTGATTTCCTTATCCAGTTTTTAGGCCAAATGTTAAAGGTGTGAAATAGCGCAATACTCATTTAGTATAGGGAAGATAGTATTACTGTCAAAAAATTGTTAGATACCTATATTTTAGAAAAATAACTTACATGAGGAATGAAAAGTGACCATAGATATGATGATACTTGCTGATATTATTGGCTCATTAGGCGTTGCCTTTATTTTATTGATGTATTTTTTATTGCAAATTAATCGCATATCTTCTGCGCAGATATCTTATTCATTAGGAAATTTGCTGGGAGCAGGTATGATTTTGTTTTCACTTTTTTTTCATTGGAATTTTCCTGCAGTATTAATGGAAATCGCTTGGATGTTAGTAAGTGTCTATGGTCTGATTAAAGCATGCATGCATAAGGATTAAACATGAAAATAGGGATGTTAGCACTCATAAGCGTTTCACTGGTCTCTAAAATAGCTTATGGGGCATTGCCACCCACGGCAGAAAGTCTGCGACACTTTAAAGCCATTGCAGAATCTAAAGCCGTTTACGATGCATTTGGTGGTAGTAATTACTGGATAAAATCTATTGTTGAATCAGAAGATGGCTATCTTCTCAAAACAGACAAATGCACATTGAAGGTAAGCGTAAAAGAAGTACCGATACCCTCAAAGCCCGCGATGGTAGGAAAGTTGCCGCTTGAAGTCACAGTAGGTAAGCTCAAGTGCGACAAATAGCTTGGAAAATTTCAAGAAAAGATGCTAAACCTTCATTATATTACCCATGAAAAAGGTCGCATATGATTTCACTTAAAAGTATCACTCTGTTCAGCCTATTGATATTTACAGTTAATGTCATTGCTGCCACAGACGAGCCTATTCGGCAAATCAATACGACCGAGAAGGTGGTAGCACTAACCTTTGATGATGGTCCTGAGCCTCCTTATACAGAGCAAATTTTAGAGGTGTTGAAAAATAATAATGTGAAGGCCACCTTTTTTGTATTAGGCGGCAATGCTAAAGCTTATCCGGAAATGATTAAGGAAATCATGGCCCAAGGACATGATTTAGGCAATCATTCCATGTATCACGATAAAATGCGCGGCAGATCTGTAGAGAAGATGGTGCAAGATATTCAATCGGTAGATAATATTTTAAAAGGCATTGGCTATAAGAAAGAGATCCCTTTTAGATCGCCTTATGGTATTACTTCAGATAATCTTAAAGTTGCTTTAAAACAACTCAATAAACAAAATGTATTATTTACCTTTTTGCCACAAGATTGGACTAAAATTTCTTCACAAACGATTTATGATAATGTGATGAAAGAGCTTAAACCAGGCCTCATTATCACATTACATGATGGCGGCAAACGTAGAGAAAATACGGTAAAAGCGACCGATATGCTCATTAAAGAGCTTAAAGGTCGCGGTTACCAGTTTCTCACCGTTTCTGAAATTCTAAAATTGCAAAAGTAGTTCACACAAAGCTATGGATGACGTTGGTGACCACGCCCCAAATTTTAAAATCCATACCTTCTTTGATGACTAGCGGAGAATAATTTTCATTTTCCGGCAACAGTGATATTTGTTTATTTTTACCAATTTTTAACCGCTTGACGGTAAATTCATCATTGACTAGCGCAATAATCACTTGACCGTTTTGTGGAGTGAGTGAGAGATCAACTACGAGTAAGTCATTAGGGTGTATGCCCGCGCCTATCATAGAGTCTCCTTCCACGCGTACATAAAAAGTAGAGGCGGGATCTTTAATTAAGTATTCATTTAAATCTAACCGTGTATTCACGTGATTATCTGCAGGAGAAGGAAATCCTGCTGCAACTTTAGAATTGTATAACGGTAAGCGAACGCCAATAGGGGCTTTGCTGGCTTTGAGCATAAAAGAAGGTGCTTTAGGTTCTTTCTTTTGACCATAATGCACTAAGAATTCTTGCAGCTCATCAACTAAACTACCAGGGACACGAATAGCTTTGGTAGGCTCCCCATATTTGCCGCTACCATGCGGGCGCCCTGCGCCTTCACGTCTGCCACCGCGTGTACGTTTAGTTTTAGAAGGATCCATTGTTTTTGTCATAAATTGTTGTCCTTAGAAACAAGTACTAATTTCTAAAATTGTATCAGTCCCAGTATGAAAAGCAAGCGGGCTTGGTATAGAACGTTATACCCGCTAGAATCGCATTCTAGAACATTGATATATGTTACAGCAATGCTTTTTTATGAAATAGGTAAGTAAGATGGATAAAATACTCAAAGAAGGCAGAGATGTTTTTGTGCAGGAACATTTCAAAGAGCTAAATTTATCGAATGAGAAAATAAGCACCAAAGAATTTGATGATTGCACTTTTATCGGCTGCAATTTTAGTGAAGCAACGTTTTACCGCTGCAAATTTACAGAATGCACCTTTAAAAACTGCAATCTCAGTATGGTAAAAGTAAAAAGCAGCGCTTTTTTTGATGTTGTTTTTGAAGAAAGTAAAGTCATTGGGGTTAATTGGACCGAAGCCGCCTGGCCCACCATTAAATTAAGTTGTCCTTTGAAATTTTACCAGTGCATTTTAAACGATTCTTCTTTTATGGGATTAAGCATAAGAGAAATTATCATGATAGAATGTAAAGCGCATGATATAGATTTACGCGAAGCCGATTGCACTGAGGCAGATTTTGGGCATACTGATTTCACCAATGGTTTATTTAATAAAACACAATTAAATAAAGCCAATTTTCGCGAAGCAACAAATTATAATATAAATATATTTAGCAATGAACTGAAACAAGCGAAATTTACGTTGCCAGAGGCCACGAACTTATTGCGTTCTTTAGATATCGAAATAGATGATTAATATGCTATTTATGCGTTAATCTGACTTTCATTTCACGCATGCCGGCAAATATAGTTTTTGCTATTTGCTGGGGAAATGAGGATGGTATTTTGGCGCTGACAATTTCAATGACGGCGTCTACCGAAAAGCGGCGCAGTGCTCCCGCTGTAACCGCTTGCGCA
>JABDCK010000048.1 GCA_013288185.1 Gammaproteobacteria bacterium | reverse complement strand
CCTTGGGTTTTAGTACGTGCAGATGTCACTCAGTTTAATCAAGATAACCAACAATTGCTAAAGTACTTTGATTTAATAGGCCCACCTGCGATACTATTCTTCGATAAAGATGGCAGTGAACTAACAACAAAGCGTATAGTTGGCGAAACCTCCTTGCAAAATCTCGAGATTCAACTCGATAAGTCGTAATTCTGCGGCTATCGGCGCTGATCTTTCATTATCTTGCGCATATCTGCGTAGACATTCAAAACAACTTGGGTCACAATAGACTTATGGCTAATATACTAGTAATTAATGGACCAAACTTAAATTTGCTCGGTACCCGTGAGCCTGCGCTCTACGGTAACCTCACATTAGCGGCGTTGAACCAGGAGCTTGTGCAACGTGGCAAGGGTCATACCATAGAATGTTTTCAATCGAATGCGGAACACGCCATCATTGAAAAAATTCATGCCAGTCAAAATACCGATTTCATTATTATTAATCCTGCTGCTTTTACCCATACTAGTATTGCCTTACGGGATGCTTTATTGGCGGTAAAAGTGCCCTTTTTTGAAGTACATTTGTCTAATATCTACGCACGTGAAACATTTAGGCATTATAGTTATTTATCCGATATTGCAATGGGGGTTGTCTCTGGACTAGGCCCTTATGGTTATTATGCTGCGCTTGAAGCCGCTTTAAAAATTCTTAAGGTTTAATCATGGATATTCGCAAAATTAAAAAATTGATTGAGTTGTTGGATGAATCCGGCATTGCGGAAATTGAAATCCGCGAAGGAGAAGAATCCGTTCGGATCAGTCGCAAATCAGATGCCACCATGCAATATGTAGTTGCACCGAGTGCGCCACCCGCTGCGCCACAAGCGCCCAGTGCCGCGCCAGAACCCGTAGGTGCAACAAATGTCATTCCAGATGGGCATACGGTAATTTCCCCGATGGTGGGAACTATGTATCGTGCGCCGGCGCCAGATCAACCGCCTTTTATTGAGGTAGGTTCTAAAGTACAAGTGGGTGATATTTTATGCATTGTCGAAGCAATGAAAATGCTTAATCAAATTGAATCTGACAAAGCGGGTACTGTCACCGCTATTTTAGTGGAAAATGGTCAACCGGTTGAGTTTGGTCAACCTTTATTCGTCATTAAATAAGAGTGATCCCATGTTAGATAAGGTAGTCATCGCTAACCGTGGCGAAATTGCATTACGTATTTTACGCGCATGCCATGAATTAGGCATTAAAACGGTAATGGTTTATTCCTCTGTTGACAGAGATCTATTGCCCGTACGCTTATCTGATGAAGCGATTTGCATTGGCCCGGCCCCTTCTCCTTTAAGCTATTTAAATATTCCGGCCATTATTAGTGCTGCAGAAATTACGGATGCCGTTGCCATTCATCCCGGTTATGGTTTTTTAGCAGAAAATGCGGACTTTGCAGAAAGAGTGGAACAAAGTGGTTTCATATTTATTGGTCCAAAAGCAGAAACGATTCGTTTAATGGGGAATAAAGTCTCTGCCATTAAAGCCATGAAAGAAGCAGGTGTGCCCTGCGTACCGGGTTCTGATGGTCCTTTAGGGGATGATGATAAAAAGAATTTACAAATTGCGCGTGATATTGGCTATCCGGTTATCATTAAAGCCGCCGGTGGTGGTGGTGGACGGGGTATGCGCGTGGTACATAGTGAAGCTGCCTTATTAAATGCTATTTCCCTTACCCGCACAGAAGCCAATACGGCTTTTAGCAATAGCATGGTCTATATGGAAAAATACTTGGAGCGACCAAGACATATTGAAATCCAAGTATTAGCCGATGGCCAGGGTAATGCCATTCACTTAGGCGAGCGGGATTGTTCCATGCAACGCCGACATCAAAAAGTTTTAGAAGAAGCACCGGCTCCCGGTATCACGGATAAACAACGTAAAAAAATTGGCAAACGCTGTGTGGATGCCTGTATCCGTATTGGTTATCGCGGCGCAGGGACTTTTGAGTTTTTATTTCAAGACGGGGAATTTTATTTTATTGAAATGAACACCCGTATCCAGGTAGAACACCCCGTTACGGAAATGATCACTGGTATTGATATTGTCAAAGAACAACTTAAAATTGCCAATGGTGAAAAGCTTAGCATTACTCAGGATGATGTAAAAATCTGTGGTCATGCTATAGAGTGCCGGATTAATGCAGAAGATCCTAAAACCTTTATGCCCTGTCCCGGTAAAATTACCTGGTACCACCCCCCCCGGTGGTCCTGGGGTTCGCATTGATTCTCATATTTATAGCTCCTATCAAGTGCCACCCAATTATGATTCTTTAATTGCCAAATTAATCACCTTTGGCAACACACGGATGGAAGCTATCCGTCGGATGCAAAATGCATTAAATGAAATTGTCATTGATGGTATTAAAACCAATATTCCGTTACATCAGGATTTAATGCGGGATACCCACTTTAAAGCCGGTGGCACGACCATTCACTATTTAGAACAGAAAATGAAGGACTAAAACCCTTTTTTTGCCTGCAATTACACGTTTTATCTCAAGCAATATTTTGTTATCATGCTGGATTCCATTCGGCATGAGATGAAGAATGTTGGCAGAAATAGAAATTGCACAAGCAGCAACAGTAGGCGACATCCAAAAAATCAAAGCAATATTGGCTGCGGATTATATCGAAAATTTTAGATTTGACGCTAATGACCGCACGGCGCTTTTTTATGCAGTAATGCATGATCAAAGCGAAGCAGTAAAATGCTTGCTGGATCATGGCGCTAACGCAGAACATAAAGATACGTCTGGAAAAACTGCCATGGATTATGCCAATCCCAAACTTTATGAATATATGCAAAAGCGGCTTGAGCAAGATAAAAAAGAGGTGACCGCCCTCGCTAACGCCTTTGAAACCATTTTTAAAAATGAATACGCTATTGCCAAGAAAAACAAAAAGAAAATTCTGGTAATTCTGGGGGAACGCCATCATATTCACAAAATTACATTACTCAAAAATGCAATGGAGAACATTGTCAAATCTTTAGGAGTGCACACCCTATTTCTTGAATTTCCTAAAATTCTCAAGTGTGGTGATGATTCACTTTTATCCACTGAAGCAATTGATAATCACCCCCATCGGGATGAAGGGGCAGGTACACAAGAACGTAATGTGGTGATGGCCCAAGAAATAAATAAGGCGCCAAAAGATGCTTTATTGCTTACTGGAACTCTGCATTTGCGAGGGTTTTTAGAGCTTGCCAGTTCAAAAATTGATACCCATAAATATCATGTTGTGCCTTTTAATCTTGGCAAATTATCCCCCATGTATGATGCAGATCCCTGGGTCGATAATCCTAACAATGTGATTCAAGTAGCTGGTAGCAGTTTTACGAATGCAGAACCTGTGCGTGCACATTGGAATCAACCACACTATGCCAAGGCTATTACCATCGGATCATTAATTTTTAGCACCGGATGTCTCTGGGGCATGAAGGCGGGATTTTTTGCCTTTGCTGGCTTAAGCGGCATCCTTGCAGCATTCTTTTCTTGTGAAGCGGTTGCCTTCTTTGGTTTAAAACCCTATCAACAATATTGCCATCAATCACTACCCGAGCTCACCCAAAAACCTAAAGAACAATTAAATGCTTTTAAAGATGGGGCAAACCCTAACCTCACCATGGTAAAAAGCTGTTTGATGATGCGAGATTGGTGGTATATGAAAGATTATTATGCAGGCAGAATCGCCCAGCAAGAAAAGGAAAAAGCATTAATTCAACGTGTTACAAATGCCCACATTAGCCAATCATATTCCGTGTAAGCACACTATAATTTCTTCTCTAACTAAGTTAGAATCCATTGTTTTGTTAACTAGACCATTTTGGAGATAGCCATGAGAGATTTAAGTTTTAATGAAGTACAGCACGTTTCAGGGGCAGATTTAGCCATCCTTGGCGTTGTTGGCGCCGCTTTAAGTACAACTATAGTTAGTGGTTACAGTTTAGTTGCTGGTTACAATAATTATGATTATACCAAAACTATTGGCGCTTCGGCTTTAGTGTATGGCATGGCAGGCGGTATCGGTGGAGCAATAGTTGCCCCAATAATGGCAGTAAGTACTGTTACCGGAATAGGGGCTGGCTTGACGTTCGGGGCTCTCTCCGGCGCATTGAGTGGAGCTTATGCTTATTATTTTGGCTCTATGTTTTGTTAACTAGACCATTTAGAGAATTACTATGAGAGAATTAAGTTTTAATGAAGTGCAGCACGTTTCAGGAGCAGAATTAATCCTTTGGGGCGTTTGCATTGCCGCTTTCAGTGCACCAACAGTTATTGGTTACGGTATAATTTCTGGTTTTAATAATTTTGATCTTACCAAAACTATGTACACTTCAGCTTTAGTGGGGGGCATGGCAGGCGGTATCCTGGGAGCAATAGCTGCCCAAACCTTAGTGGGAGGTATTCTTACTTATGCAATCGGAATAGGGTTTTGCTCGGCTTCCGGCGCTTTCTGGGACGCATATCTTGGAGCTGGAGCTTATAAAATTGGCTATACTATAGGCTCTATAGCGGCCGGAAATTAAGTTTAACTTAAATCAATTTCTTTTATACTCCAATGTTTATCTTTGCTTGCAAAAAAATCTTGCAAAAGCAGAGGTAAACATTGAGGATAAATAATTTCTTCTGAATGTATCAAATCTTCTACTTTCCACCATTTAAAATCTTTAATAAACTGATTTTCCTCATGGGTGAGATTATTTTCGTGTAATAAAATATCCTGTGCTTGAACTGCAAAATAGGTTTCTATTACTCTGGTTGGAAAATCATGCCATAGCAATACCATTTCTCCAAAAGCAATTTTTTGGCTTTGGTAATGATTAATGCCCGCCTCTTCCTTTAATTCACGTTGCAAAGCGTCTTCCAGCGTTTCATTGATTTCTATTTTGCCGCCCAAGGTAAACCAAAAGGCTTGCGTTTTATGCCGGCGCTTATCCTGGGTGGGGCCACCCACAGCATGAATAAGTAAAATTTCATTATTTTTATTATAAACCAGCGCGCGCACCGCCCTTCTGAGATTTATAGCATAAATATTTTTTTCATCATTAATTTTAACAAAACCATAACGTTCATAAACCTGTATAGCTTTAGCATTGGCAGGGTTCGGGTCAACGATAATTCTTTCTGCAAAACAATGCAGTTTAATAAATTCTGCTAAAACAGGAAGTGCAAATCCTTTACCTAAATAATTACACTCACCAATAAAAATATCCACCCCCATGGTTTCTTTGCCGGGCAATGCAAAGGCATGATATTCATGTTGGTCACCAATTAAATAATTTTGAATAAGACCCACCGCTTGATTATCAATTGAAAATAAATAACGCTGAACGTCTTTCTGTGGACGATAATATTGCTCCACTTGCGCCAAGGTTCTATGCCCGTCTTCCCAAAATGCACGCACATGCTCCTCTTGCAACCATTGATGTAGTTGCACGACATCTTGGTGGGTAAGTGCTTGAAATGTAATATGATTTTTCATTGCTCGACTCTTGTTATAACATATGTTATACTAACAGCTATGAAATGATGAGGTAAATACTATGGTTATGGCAAAAATAACTTCAATTGGAAACTCTACTGGCATTATCTTACCAAAAGAGATTTTATCCAAGCTACATGGTGACATACTCCCACTAAGCGCTATCGCGCTATAGTGGGAGCTTC
>JABDCK010000047.1 GCA_013288185.1 Gammaproteobacteria bacterium | reverse complement strand
TGGAAGATAATCCGCTTTTCTGTCATTCCATTATAAAAGAATGGTTATATGGAAAAAAGTAAACCACTCAACATTGCGGTTTTACCCGGTGATGGCATTGGCAGTGAAGTCACCCAGGCTGTTTTACCCATTTTTTCTGCATTAAACTTACCCGTGACTTATACCATAGGGGATATCGGGTGGGCATGCTGGGAAAAAGATAAAAATGCAATCCCTCAGCAAACATGGGACTTAATCAAACAAAGTGACGCAACGCTTTTAGGTGCCATTACGAGTAAGCCTCAAAGAGAAGCGTCACATTATATTTCTCCCATTATTCAATTAAGACAACAACTTAATTTATATGCCAATGTTAGACCTTGTTTTTCAGTAAAAAAACATCAAGCCTTTAATTTTTGTATTGTACGTGAAAATACCGAAGGGCTATATTCAGGTTTTGATTTTGATCACTTACCTGCTGAATTTAAATCCGTAGTAAGTAAAAACCCACAATGGGCAGACAAAATGGATGCACCTTTAAGCTGCACGCTCAGGATTCAATCCAAAGTTGGGCTACAAAAAATTTATAATTTTGCATTTCAATATGCATTGCAAAATAATTTCACAAGAGTCACGTTAGCAGACAAACCCAATGTGTTACGCAACAGCAGTGCATTTGCTAGAGAAATTTTTGAAACCATTGCCGCACAATATCCCCATATTCAAGCAGATATTGTTAATGTGGACTGTGTAGGAATGATGTTGGTCAGAAAACCTGAAACATTTGGCGTCATTGTCACAGAGAATATGTTCGGTGATATTCTATCTGATGTGGCAGCAGGGGTTATGGGTGGCTTAGGGCTTGCGCCTAGCGCTAATATTGGACAAGAATACTGCTATTTTGAACCGGTGCATGGCAGTGCTCCGAGGATGCTAAAAGATACGGCGAATCCCAGCGCCATGTTTTTTTCCATCTCCATGTTATTATCCCATTTTGGTTATCATCAACCCGCACAAATTATTAAAAGTACGGTTACTGAGATTATTCAACAGCAAGAAATTACTACTCGTGATTTAGGCGGTAGCGCAACCACCCAAGAAATGGCCAATGCCATTATAGAGAAAGCCCATGCTAAAAACACTATTTGAATATACTACGCCAGAGATTTCAGATGCCTTAGATGCTTGTGGTATTAATGGGTTCTTACATAATATTAAGCCCATTGGCAACGCAAAGAAGTTGATTGGCCCGGCTTATACCATCCAATATAACGCTATTAACCCAGTGCCTGGACAATTTATGCAAGCCAGCAACTATATTGATGAAGTACCCGCCGGTGCGGTTATTGTGATAGATAATAATGGTGTTTCCTCTTGTTCTGTTTGGGGCGGTATTTTAACGCATTATGCCCATAATAAAAAAATTGCAGGCACCGTGGTTCATGGTTGTGTGAGAGATCTAGAAAAGAGTGAAAAATACCATTACCCCATTTATGCCACGGGTGTCACCGCAAAAACCGGGAAAAACAGAGTTGCCATTACTGCACAAAAAGTACCTTTAACCATTGATGGTATAAAAATACATTTCAATGATATTGTTTTTGCGGACCACAATGGCACCCTTATAATACCGCAAGATCAACTCAGTAAAATATTAGATATGGCTAAGAATATTGCCAACAATGAACAAAAAATTATTAACGCAATTGATAATGGAATGTCTTTAAAGGAAGCCAGAGAAATTTATCATTATAACTGTCCATGGAAGGAAAACTAATGATATATGAAACCGAGGTTGAATATCCGTTAAATGCTTCTCTGGTCGCAAAAGGGTATATTGCATATGATATGAAAAATGCAGATCCAAAACCTGTCGTTATGGTTGCGCCGGACTGGAAAGGTCGAAGTGAATTATATTGCGACATTGCCCGTAAAATTGCACACTTAGGTTATGTAGGTTTTGCGATTGATATGTATGGCAATGCCACTTTAGGAGATGAAGATTCTGATAAGAAAATATTATTAGAGCCGCTTAAAGAAAACCGTGGTGAGCTTTTGCAGCGCATACAATCCGCTTATGATTATATTTCTAAAATTGCATATGTAGATGCAAGTAACATTGCCGCTATTGGCTATTGCTTTGGTGGCATGTGTGTTTTAGATTTGGCGCGCTCGGGTGCTGATGTTAAAGGCGTAGTCAGTTTACATGGCATACTTAAGGCTCCCAATATAAATCACCACAAGAAAATTAACAGCAAAGTATTAGTTTTACATGGTTATGAAGATACGCTTGTGAATTCTGAGCAGCTGCTCGCGTTTGCAGATGAAATGACAGAAAGAAAGGTAGACTGGCAAATTGATATTTATGGTCATACGCATCATTCCTTTACAAAGCCAGATGCCAACAACCTAGAAAAAGGCCTGGTCTTCAATGCTTCTGCAAACAAGCGCGCTTGGGATGCAACCCAATATTTTTTAAATGAAATATTCCATGATATGCACTGGGAAGCCATTTAACGTATCATCGCCAATCAATTTCCAACCTAATCTTTCATACCAAATAGATAATGATAGCTCAAAAGTCAAAAGGTAAAGTTTGGCATAACCCATGCCATGTGCTTTTTGCAAACAGGTACTAATGAGCTTCTCACCAATGCCTTGACCACGATACTCCGGCACAACATAAAGAGAGCCTAACCAGGGAGAGTGTTCTGATTTAACCCCATCAACCTCGCGCAGGGAACACGTACCAACAGGCTTATTTTCATCTAATGCAATATATGTCAATGGCAAATGATCATCGTTTAGATGCTCAGTAAATTTTTGCACTGCTATTTCAAGACTCGCACTAGGGTTATACTTTCCCCAAGTGGAATACGACCAATGCGCCAAAAGTGGAACATATTTAGGATGTTGTTTAAGATAAGTAATAGTTACCATTTTTACTGCTCTATTTCTATACGATCATTTCTGTGGCTTGGACTTGCAAATAAAATAAATTCAACGTCACTTTTAGAATCGTTAAAAATTTTATGTGGTACTTCTTTTGTTATCACTATTCCTTGACCACTGGAGAGATAATGTGTATCGGTATTTATTACAATCCCAACTGTGCCATGCAATACATACAAAAATTGCTCAGAAAACTGATGCTTATGTAATACATCTGCAGAATTAGGTGGCATTTTTTCATGAAAAACCCCCATATTCTCTTTATCTAGCAATTGCCAAGATTCACAATGGTTACCCCATTCCATAGGTTTAATATTTTTTTTATCTATAAGTTTCATTTTTTGCGTCCAGAAATCAAATACATTAATGTGGTACCCGTGGTACTTAACGTTTTATCCTTAAATGCTTGCATATTTTTTTTGAAGTCTTTCAATAAAGCTTGCCATATTTCCTCAAATTCTGCTTCAATGCCACCACCAGCTAAAAAATATTGTTTGGTTTCTTCTTTGGGCCATGTCAAAATTTCCTGCCCTTCCCAAGCTTTAATTTGATCTAATAAAATTTGCGCTTCTCTAGAAAGATACGGAGGAATAAGGGGAGAGGTCTTGTCAGATAAATAAATTTGAATTTTCCTTAGGCCTTGCTGTGAGAACGTAAAAGGTAAAATATCCCCAATGGAATTATATCCCAAGCCAAGTGCTTGCTTGCCACGCTCACACATCATATAAAACTGTATAGCCATCAATACCTCATCAACCGGATCATTCACATTGAGGTTATTGAAAACCAGTAAAGGGGCAAGATTATTCGGTTCGGCAACGGCTAATAATCCTCCGGGTTTTAATACACGTATCATTTCCTTTAAAGCAATACTAGGATCTCTCACATGAATAAGCACTGTCTGACAGGTGACCATATCAAAGGTATTATCTTCATAGGGGATCTGTTCGGCTTTTCCTATTTGATAATGAAATTGCCGTTCAAGATTTTTTTCACGCGCGCGCTCAGTGGCCTTTTCAATCCAGCGGGGTTCAGGATCAATCCCAGATATTTGCGATTTATCATTAAGAAAAGGCGCTAAAGTAAATCCCCAATGACCAATTCCGCAACCCACATCTAAAACTGAATGAACGGACGAGAGATCCCAGCGCTTTGCCATTAGTTCAAGGAAATCATAATTCCACCACAAATCGCGTTGATCACCAAAATAATGCCCTGAGTGCGGCATATCCTTTTCACTCATGTAAACCATTCCATACTAGGACTGTGTGTGTACGCGTATTCTGCATCATTGCTCTTCTAGACACCATCTTCCAATAATGAAAGTCACTCCTAGTGCCAAACCAATTCCTAATCCTAGAGCGCCACCCGTCATTAGGCCAAAGCCAGCAACAACTGGTTCTACCACTGCCGATACAGCACCTGTCACAGGCGAGCTTGAGATGTAAAAACCATAGGCTGATCCTATAGCTAAACCACCTACCCCAAACCCCATAAAGGCTTGAAAGTCCGTTAAGCCGCCATTCACAACCATCACTTCACTTTCCATTAAATCTCTCATCATTCTCTCCTTGATTAACCTAAAACTCAAACGTACAGAAAGTGTCACTTACATTGATAGGCGAATTATGAATTTTAATATTGGTAATAACTTCAATGGCACCATGATCTAGGCATGCTTGCTGCGCGGCTTTTATAATATCTAACAATTGATTTAAATGCCCCTTCAGTGTGGTCTCCATGGCACCCACTTGATAAGGTACTTGTGCATTTTTAACCACCTCTATGGCTTTATCCACTAGTTCATAATTATTGATATTTTTAGAACGTGGGATGACTTGAAAAGCTACATAAACAAGAGGATCGTTTATCATTTTTTAACCCTTATTTTTCTTTGCTGGGATCCCAGCTCGTTCTATAATCTTCATTCAAAGAATCCAAACGTTTCATATCCTCATTATCTAAATTAAAATCAAAAACCTGAAAATTTTCAATAATTCTATCTTCTGTCTTAGATTTAGGCAATGGTACTAGATGATGTTGCAGGTTCCAGCGTATTAGTACTTGTGCGGCTGTTTTCTTATGTTTATGGCCAATATCCACTAATATGACATCTTTAAGTCTATGAGCGCAAGTCAAAGGGCAATAGGATTCCACAAGTATATTGTGCTTATGACAAAAATTCATTAATTCCTGCTGGTATAAAAACGGACTAAATTCAACTTGATTAACCGCTGGAATGATTTCTGTCGCATCCATTAACTCCTGAAGATGAGGGATCATAAAATTACTCACCCCAATTGAGCGGCATTGTCCATTTTGCTTTAAGGTTTGCAAGGCTTTCCATGATTCAATGCGTTTTTCATAAACAGGATAATGGATTAAATATAAATCTATATATTCAAGTTGAAGTTCCTGCAAACTCATATCAAAAGCACGCAAGGCTGAATCATAACCCTGATTAGCATTCCAAAGTTTAGTGGTGACAAATATTTTATCTCTTGCAATTTCACTTTCTTTAATTGCTTGACCAACATCTGCTTCATTATGATAAAAGCTCGCTGTGTCTATTAGTCTATAACCAACGTTTAAGGCTGTTTTAATTGAAGTTAACGTCTGCTCACCGGGCGGTATAAGATAAGTGCCGAAACCAAGCACTGGAATTTTATGGCCATCGTTTAAGTCAAAGTAATCGTTACTTTTCATTTTTCCTCTCAGAATTTATTTTTCTAAAAATTAACATAAAATTATTTGCTGGCATGGGTATAGATTTTTCATGAAAAAGCGACACAGATTCCGCAATTTTATATATTTTTTCAAAATCCCTTATGCCTCGATGCTTTTGCTGCGTTTTTAGCAGCATATCAAATTTTTCATTACTCTCTGAGGTAAATGTACCATTGAACTTAAATGGACCATAAATTATAAATAACCCACCGGGCTTTAAGGCATGTCCCACTTTTTGAATACAGTGACAGACACTGTCCATGCGCATTATATGAAAAGTATTTGCCGTAAATACTGCATCATAATAATTTCCTATAATATCATCATTATCTACATCAAAAGTAAAAGGCGATAACACATTTTCTAGATTTTCCTCCTGCAACCACATTTCAATCCCTGCATGCAACAAATCTAAATCGCTAGTTTGCCATTGGATATGCGGCAGTGCTTTAGCAAAGTAAACCGCATGCTGCCCAGTGCCTGAGCCAATTTCAAGTACATGATTTGCCTTTACTAAAAGTGGCTCAAGTTGTTCTAAAATATACGACTGGTTTCTTTCGCATGCTGATGAGTAAGGCTTATCGATCATATTTTTTCCTTAAAAAATTTAATCGTCCTTTTAACTTCTTTTAGAAAGTATGATTTAAGTCTAGGGTTATCTTTCCTAGATTCTAGCCATGCAACAACACATAATTTTCGTGCTAATAAAAAATACGGGATCATGTCAATATCTTTTTGGGTTAATGGCATAAACTCTGTATAACCTTGAAGCAAAGCGTCTCTTAAAGCAGCAAAACTCTTTTTTTCACTTTCAACCAAATATTCAAATGAAACATAATGGGCTCATCAAATAATTGGGAGCAATTGCTATTTGTTAGCGCTGCAACTTTTTGCAAAAACTCTCTATCGACTTTATAAGCACATCATGTATAGGTAAAAGCTGGTAGCGATTCCTA
>JABDCK010000046.1 GCA_013288185.1 Gammaproteobacteria bacterium | reverse complement strand
CATTTCGAGCGCATTATTTTCATCTGATTTGGTCTACAAAAAATCGTGCCACAAATATTAGTGAAAAATTTTATGCATTGCTGCATGCGAGTTTTCTTGCTAAACCGCATTATTAATGGATAATAGCGCTATCTAAAACATTGAGACTTTTTCATATGAAAACAAATTTTGATTCTCCTTGGAAGTTAGTGCTAGAGAAATTCTTTTACCATTTCATAGACTTTTTTTTGCCAGCCCTGGTACACGATATTGATTGGAAAAGACAATATCAATTTTTAGACAAGGAATTACTTGCGATACAAAAAAATACGGTAGTGAGAAACAGAATTGCAGATAAATTAATTAAAGTTTTTAGAATTAATGGTGAAGAAGCTTGGGTTATTGTTCATATAGAGATTCAAGGCGAAAGAGAAAAGAATTTTGAGGTGCGAATGTTTCAATATTATTATCGTATTTTTGATAGATACAAAAAGCCTTTAATGAGTTTAGCAATTTTAACTGATACTAATAAACATTGGCGACCATCGGAATATCACCAAAGATTATGGGGCTGCCATTTATCGTTAATCTTCCCCATGGTAAAACTGATTGATATTATACCGCGCATTAACGAACTTAGTAATATCGCAAACCCAATCTCTAAGGTAATCGAAGCGCATTTAGCTGCCCTAAAAAGCAAAAAAGATCCCACCCTTAAATTGAGCAATAAAATTAATCTGGTTAAAAAGCTCTATGTCTTAGGATATACTAAAGAGGATGTAACAACGCTTTACACGTTTATTGATTATGTTTTAGATTTGCCACCGATGTTGGAGCGGACCTTTATCAAAACCATCAAAGATTATGAGGATGAAAATAATATGCATTACATTACTTCTGCTGAAAGACTTGGAAAAGAAGATGGTATTAAGCAAGGATTGCAACAAGGGAAAAAGCAGATCATACAATTTCTTTTAGAAGAAAAGTTTGGCAACTTGCATTCTGAGTATGTCGCACAAATTGAGATGGCAACGTCAAAGCAAATTGAGCAAATGTGCCGCGTTGCTTTAAAAGCCTCAAATATTGAAGAAGTATTCGACTCAATCGAAATTAATGCGTGATATTTAGTTTAAATGGCGACTTTCACTTCATACGGCACAAACCTTTATAAGACCCGCATCGTCGTCTAGAAATTTTTATTCCTGCGTATTGCAGTATTCTCAAAACCCCTTATAATAACTTCACTTACATCAAGGAAAGTGAAGGAGTCATGGATGTGCCACCTTACTAAAACATAAACATTTCTCAAAAAGACAACAAATCTTTAGGTTTTCATACCCGCGGTATCCTTGCAGTTTAAGGAATGTTTATGAAATATTTAATCGATGCCACAGTGTGGCGTAATGCTTCTGCTTTAGCCACGGTTGCGCATTTTTTGACGGAAAATCTTTCTTCACCACAATGGGAAGCATATACAAAACTTCCCGCTTATCAAACTCTCTTACAATCTTTCCGTGATATATATAAAAGACCTAATGCAAATTGGTCAAATATAAAACAAGCAATTCACACGTACATTCATCCCCAAGATCAGCAAATGATTTGGATTTTGCCGCTAAGCAAATTACTTAATAAAACATCCAACGTCACTGTACTAGAGTTATCGACGTTATGTGATACCTTACATATCAGTTTAAAAGTACAAGATGCAACGCATATAGAGGGATATTACTGCGGATATGCCGGGCAGGATGCGTTGGGAACGCTTAACGCAATAAATATAGGCCAAGAGTGGTGGCCCTTAGATGAGAAAAACACGGCAGAGCAATACAATACCATATGGCGTTACGGTACACCACATCTCATCTTTCTTTCTGATCAGCAAATGATTAAAGAAATTGCAGTGTATTTTGAATATACAGCTCCCAAGGGATTATCTACGCTGAAGAAATTAAATGCGCTGATTGCAAATAGATCCTTTGATAATTTAGCAAAGCAAATATCTCAATCTAAAACTCTTTTCTCATTGAATGGCGCAGGACTAGAGGCGATTTATGATGCCATTGCGCAAGCAGATATCCCGTTAATATTAACATTTTACCGTTTTAATAGTAATGCTAGGAACACTATTTTAAAAAAATGTATTTATGAACCATATCCATTATTATTATCAAAAATATGTCATTATGATGCAAAAATAAGAAAAAATACTGGCACCGTGGATAATTGGCATAAAACACTTGATACTCTTATAGAGGTTCTTGATAATCCCATAGGAGATACGCCACTCCATAGCGCAATACGTCAAAATAAAACCCAATTAGCGCTTAATCTCATTAAACAAGAGGAACACAATCATTCAGGCAACGCAAGTTTTATAACACCTTTGCATTTAATATGTGCACAAAACAATGTCACCCTGCTCAAGGCATACAAACCTAATCAGCAATATTGTACTTTATTAGTTTATGATAAATTCTCATCTGCACAATCACCATTTCAATATGCACTTGAAAAATCTTCCTCTGCGGTTTTAGATCACATTTTTGGACAGCATACGCTTAGCATTGATTCGGATGTTAGAGATAACCATGGGCGGACATTGTTGCATGTGGCTACATTGTATGCAACGCCACAGGTTCTACAAAAACCCTTTTTTAGAAAATTAGTAAATGTACAAGACCCCGCTGGTTATTCCCCTTTACATTATGCCGTTACCATTGGCAGTATAAAAAAAATACAAGCCTTATTGGCAATTGGCGCAGATCCTAGTTTACGTTCAACGGCTGCAGGGTTTGCTGCATTAACACTTGCGATGGAGTTAAGAAAATTTGACTGTATTGAAGCCTTAGTTATTAATAAGCAAACCCTGTTGGAACATTATGATTCTGAAGGTCAAACTGTCATACATTATGCTGCGCATCATGGTCATTTAAGTTTACTGAAATCATTTTGCACAAAATTTGGTGACAATGCGGTAATTCATTGTGTTGATAAATTAGGTAGATACCCGCTGCATAGTGCGGCAGAAAATGGTAATGCTGGGATTGTCAAATTAATCTGTGAAAAAGGCAAAGAACTCAATAATCAGATCCCAATTATCACGCAGTGGAGTTATAAGCTTGTTCCTGCACTTAATACCGTTGCGATAAAAATGAACAGCGTTCTACAATCAAAAATAACGATATATCCACTCTTTGATGTCAATGCCAGAAATGGCACGCAGCAAACGCCTTATATGTTAGCAGCTATAAACGGACATGCTGCAGTTATTGAAGAACTATTAAAGCATAATGCCATAGCAACCTCACTTTATAATTTATTAATAGATGCAATTTATTATCAAAAAAATGCACTTTTAACTAATGTTGACCATGAAAGTATGGTTGCAAATATAATTCAGCATCATGCTTCACTAGTTTATACCACACCTTTAGTTCATCATTGTGTGCAAACGCAGCAATATAGAATGGCCCATATTTTACTGCACCCATTGACGCCTGCGCAACGTGCGTTAGCGTTACAGATGAAAAACGATGCAGGCTTAACGCCATTAGAGCTGCTTCAACAATTAAAACAAAAAAAGGGTGCAAACGAAGCATTTGATAAACTGGAACGGTTATTTTTGCATTATGATAAGGCTGCATATGCTGCAAAATATAAAACGCTCAAAGAAAAAGTTGAGTATCATTTTCAGTGGAATCAGGATGTGAAAGCAGAACTCATGAGCTCCTCATCCTATAGGATTCTTTCAACGGGGATTATGGTAGGACCTGCGGCATTTCAATTTGCGGTGGGTGCCGTAACGGGTGGTGCTTGGTTAGGGATGGAAATGGCAGTTGCGCAATTTGGCATTGATCCCATCACCACCATAGAGCGTGGTTTTAATATGCTTGTGCCTAATTTGTCTAAAGTTGCAGCCACTGCAACGAAAGTTGCGCAGTATACATTTTCGGGGATAGGACTTTATCGACACACTACACGACGCATTGTGGTAGAAGGCGTGCGGCAAATGGCAGCATTGGCGTTGAGTCAAATTAATCCACACATACTAGAAATTATGCGCAGGAACTATTTTAATTACCTCAATGCGGCGGGAATGTTATTTATTATTGCTGAAGAAGGTTTGGGAAATACAGCTTTTGGCCCCTATTTAGAGCAATACTGGTCCAGTATTGAAAGTACTTTAAAGAGTAACTTTGATATTTCTACAACCGCTGAATTAGCAAATATGCTTGGGGAAGCGATGAATTCCGGCGTTGAGGCGCTTATTGGGGTAAATATCAAAGCAACTGTTAAGGCAAATTATGAGTGGGCTAGAGAGAATATAGGAGGCTTGCCATCACCAGCTACGATATTTCAACAACAGGTCGAAAGCACATTTATGGGCTGTATATTCGTTGAAGATGAACAAATACGCGTGCACATTCGTGATGGCGCAAAAGCCATTTACATACAGCATTATAATGATCCACATCTTACAAGTCTCCTACAAAATTATGCTGCTTATGTGAATACAGGTAAACCCACAACAGAAGGCTTACAAATTTTTTATGAATCCGCCGTACTCATTCATGCACAAGGTAAAGATGTGGGTGATTATGTAGCAGCTTTGAGCACAAGCAATGCACTTAGCCAAGGGACTTACGTTGGAGAACAGGATCTAAATATAATACATCAGGAGATCCAAGCCAAAATTAATGCTCAATTTGCAAATGGTGGTATCTGCGATATTGTTGCTTTTACAGGGATTGTAAATCAAAGCTTTCAGCTAAGCATAAGCGCTTATGCAAAGGGTTATGTAGAAAGAAAAGTATTACCTAATATTGAAACTGCTGATCAAAATGTAATTGATACCGTTAGAACCGCTAGCAATATATTAATAAATCATTCATTCAAAGAGGGGACATTATTAGAAACACAATTAAATGATTTTGTAGCCTATGTTAATGAGGGGACCATAAACGCTTCTTTTGCTAACACGGTAAATATTATTGCTACCTATCAACAATCACAAGGGTTAGATTATAGTAACGCGGTATCGTCAATTATATTATGTAATCAGTCCATCCAAGATTTTCATTTTTTACCCGTTAAAATGGCAGAATTAAACTTGCATATTGCTGAACAGATTAATAATCAGGTTCCATTGGAGCAAGTTATTACTACATCCTATGATAAAGCCAGATCAGATTATGTGCAAACAAAACCTTCTGGTGAAACGGTGTCTTATGATTATGAAAATATTTTGGGTAATAAAAAGCATATAAATGTGGATGGCCGCTCAACTTATATGTCAGAGTCTTTGATATCAAATAATTTATATCAATTTGGTGGCATGTCTCAGGATGAAAAAGCAGCTGCGTTGTATGCTTTTAAAAATTACTTGGTCACTAAACAAAATGAAAAAATTGTAAAAAGCGGCCAAGAAGTTCTTGGGCTTTTTGGATATAATGGTCTTGCTCAAGGACAAGAAGCTGCTGCAATTAATGCTTACAATGCGCTATCAGCATTTTTACGGGTTGAGCCATTTGTAGCATCGTTTTGTAAAGGAGAATCGCTCAGTGATAACAACCGTGCAATTTTATCGCAATTTAGTCCTACCATTGTTTATGCAAGTTTCGCGGTACATGAACTTAATTTAGCACTAACTGAATCACGAGGTTATGCGCCACTAACGTTCCCACAAGAAGTCAAGTTGTTTGAGCTATTTATGAAGGAGTTTCATGGTTCAGAACAAGGGATCTCTCAGCAATTTAACAATATTATTGTGGAAACAATACAAAATCAGGCGGTTGCTAGTGGAGACTATCAACCTGTTTGGGGGCTATCAATTGATAATGCTGCTAGTTACATCAATGCCAGCGCTCATAATGCAGGTACCAATAATTGGACTAATACTCCAGAAGCATTGACGCGCTCAATGGATATTCAGAAGCCTTCTTTCATTAAGAAATTTGTGCATGATGTTGTTGGAGTGGCGGCGATTGAAGTAGGGACTGTTTTAGTTAATAACCTAGGGGTGGGTATTATTACCAATGGTCAGCAAGTCACCGCAGGGATTCAGAATAATCAAACAGGAGAAATGACAGATCTATCGGTTACCTTTAATAAAAAGGATCCCAATCCTGCATTTTCTTTAGGGAATACAAACCCTCAGCAACATGCCACTTTTCAGTTTGAAAACTTAGATTTGGCGCAAATGCAGCAAGCTAATGATGCTGTATTCAAAGTAGCTTTTGGTGATTCAGTTAAACCCTATGATTACACGACTTTCCCAACCCAAAGCCCAATATCACAATGGCTGGATGCGACTATGCTGGAGCGCTTAGCTTCAACGATGTATTGGTCAGGGGATGTATCTTATTATACGCAGGACTTCACAGCGGAATTTAGTAAATATATAAACGAATTAAAAACACCTAAAGCGGTGCCAAAGAAATCATCTATGCCTGAGAAGCTGGTTAAATCTGGACAAGGAGTGTGTTTTGTGCCTGAGCAACCGGAGCAGGGAGTTATTTCCAAGGCAGGTCAGAAGGTATTAGACTACATTATTCCCACTGCGGATGCAGCTGTGTTTTTGGTGCCATTGGCGGTGTGTGCAGGAGAAGTGCTTGCAGGTACTGCACTTGCTGCTGGTGTTACTGCAGAAGTAATGGCCGTTGTGGGTGGTACGGCTGCAGCAGCAGGTGTAGCAGCTACAGGAGCATATTACTTAAATCAAAGAGCAAAAAATGATAGTCAATTAGATGATTTTTTAAATGCAGAATTTGACAATCATTCACTTTTGCAAAATAATTCAAGTTTCAACACGGGCGCATTGCCGCTGTATGAAGTTTATAAGAAAAATAATAAGAAGGGGAATGGTAATGAGCGGCCTAATAGGCCGGATCCTGATAAAAAGCATATTTCAGCGCCAGATTTTTTACCGGGATTTCCAAAGGTAAAAGAAGCTAAAGGAAAAACTCCTTATCCAGGAGGGATTAGAAAAAGGTGGAAAACCCGTGATGGAAGAATATTAGAATGGGATTATAGGCACGGTGAAATTGAATTGTATGATAAATGGGGGAAACATCTTGGTGCTTATAATCCTAATACTGGAGTTCAAACAAAGCCACCAAAAAAAAATCGTAGAATTGAACCATAAAATATAGGAGGTAGAAGCAATTATGGTAAATGATATTGAAGGAATTGTAAGAGTTGTAAGCGGATATAGTAAAATTCCAGATGAAGATGGTGAACAGCTGCTGGAAGTTAAGTATAAATTGAAACCTATAGATTTATCTTTGCTGCAAAAGATATTTAAGATAGATCCTGTACATGCTCATCCGCATTTAAAAATTCTTATTGCATGTTATGAAATCGATGAAGAGAAGGCAAAAGCATTGCAGCCTTATGTTATTGATGGAATTATTGATCTAGATAAGTATGATTTCATG
>JABDCK010000045.1:1401-7685 GCA_013288185.1 Gammaproteobacteria bacterium | reverse complement strand
CGACAGCATTTTAAAGAAAAAGCGACTCGGCTTTCCAGGCATTGGTATGATGTGGTAATGCTCTATTTGTCTGACATTGGAAAAACAGCAATAAGCTCTCAAGATATCTTGCTAAGCGTTGTTGCACATAAAAGGGTGTTTTTTAATGCGCCTTATGCAAATTACGAACGATGTCTTGAAGGAAAATTTAATTTAATTCCAACGGGTGATCAGTTCGAACAACTAAAAATGGATTATCAAAACATGACTAACTCAGATATGTTTTATGGGAATTTTTTGTCATTTGATGACATCATTTTGCATATAAAATCTTTGAGTGAAATACTTAATAAGTAATAAGATTTTGATTATATGTTCTTATCGATGAAGATATGCAGCTTAGAAATGTGAAAAAGATGCCAGTATGCATCATTTTTGATTTATTTTTCTCGTAAATAATCTAATTTTTCACGAATTTTTATTTCTAAACCATTACTCGTTGGAAAATAATATTGTTTTTCTCCCATTTCATCTGGCAAATAGGTTTGCCCTTGGGAAAAACCATTGGGCTCAGTCGGATCGTAACGATATTGTTTGCCATAACCCATTTTTTTCATCAAGCCAGTGGGAGCATTGCGCAAGTGAACCGGTACGCCATAAGAGGGCATTTGCTGCACATCCGCAATCGCTTGGTTAAAAGCATTGTACACTGAGGTACTCTTAGGCGCACAGGCCAAGTATGCCACCGCTTGCGCTAAAGCTAAATCGCCCTCTGGCCGGCCTAAACGCTCAACAGCAGAAGCCGCATCAAGTGCTATGGTAAGCCCTCGCGGATCTGCATTGCCAATATCTTCACTGGCCATCCGTATCACCCTTCTGGCAATATATAACGGGGAGCAACCACCATCTAACATCCGACATAACCAATAGATTGCGCCATCCGGTGAGGTGCCACGCACCGCTTTATGCAAAGCAGAAATCTGTTCATAAAAAACATCGCCGTGTTTATCAAACTTACGATAATCTTGTTGAATTACTTGCTCAACTATATCTATCTGCTGCTCTCTTGAAAATTCTTTACCCGCAATGCGCTCTAAGACAATTTCCAAAATAGTGAGCAGCCGTCTGGCATCACCATCTGCAGACAATACCATACGATCAATGGCAGCATCGCTAAAGGTCACTTCTGATTCCCTCAGCGCTTGCTGCAATATTTGTGCCAACTCTTCATTACTTAAGGGGTTAAGCACATAAACACGACAACGAGAAAGCAAAGCATGATTAACTTCAAAAGAAGGGTTTTCCGTTGTCGCACCCATTAAGCAAACAGTTCCATCTTCTACAAAAGGTAATAACGCATCTTGCTGTGATTTATTAAACCTATGAATTTCATCAATAAATAAAATGGTTTTTTTCTCATTTTTAATTGCTTTGGCATGCGCTATGGCTTCTCGGATATCTTTGACGCCGGCAAGTACTGCAGATATAGCAATAAACTCCGCCTGACAATAGTGCGAAACCAATCGTGCAAGGGTAGTTTTACCACTGCCCGGTGGACCCCAGAGCAACAGTGAATGTAAACGCCCGGTTTCAATGCTTAATCGTAATGGTTTACCAATCCCTACCAGATGAGATTGCCCTACAAAAGCATCAAAAGTGGTTGGCCGTAACCGCGCAGCAAGTGGTTGTGTCATAGTTAAATCCGTCTTTTTTTGCGTAAGAAACCTACATAAGGTAATGATTTTGACAAATAATCTGAATGGATGCTTGCAAGACAGGCCCCCACACTACGCCTGAAGGCATTAAAATCATATTGTTCTACGCCTTTAGGACATTCTATACGGTCAACCAAGGCAGCGCAATCAATTTCACTCATTGTTACTAAGGTTGGCAATAGGGATAAGGCAATTAAATTGTCATAATCCAAGGCACCCTCAGATCCCATGCTTTCAAATTTTTTCAATATATAAGCATATAATCCATCACCTTTAACCACTGCATGTAAATTATCTTTAATCGCTTTATCGATATTGCCAGGAAAACAATATTGCAAAATCCCCATATTCAATAATGTTTTCGGATTGCTATCCCCACGGTGAGATAAAAATTTATTAACGCTCGTTTTTAGTGCATAGTACGGAATTTTAGAAATCAAACCTGAATGTAATTGGATCAGCAAGAGATGCGCATTGTGAATTTGTAAGCCATATTTATTTGCATAATCTATCATTCTGAATATGCGCTTTAAATCTCCACTAATCACATCACTGGCACATTCTGGCCGGCATAATTCCAAATATTCATTATTATTTAAGATGTCATCCAAACAGCGTAATGGATCGTACAAATGACCTTTCTCATCACCATAACATGCTGCCAATTTAATGTCTCTAGAGCGGGCATCATCTAGAATAGAAACAATAGGCCGACTGACGACATCCATTTTCACACCTTGAATATTAAAACGTAGTAAACTTCCCTGTAGGATAGGATTATTTCTAAGATTACCACCCAATCCAGTTAAAATTTCCACTGGGCAATTGGTCACCAAATCATTGTCAGGATCCTGTGATGGCTTAAATGGTAATGGCTTATTTAACATACCATATATTATTTCATACAATCTTTCTGCATTACGACCCCCTACTGTTTTTATCCAATAGCCTTCTCGTTTTACGTCTGTCATTAATTTACAAACTTCAGGTGGTGGCGGCACAAGTGGAACATCAATAATTTTGCCATCAGATAACAAATATCTTGTGGGTATTGGCTTAATATCAATCACAGGCTGCGTCAAAATTGCGCCAGAAGGCTTGCATTCAGAAAGTGACACAACATTTTCCATCTCACAAATAAACAGTTCTTTAGCAGTTAATGGCGGAGTTGTCGTTGTGAATATGGGGGTGTATACGGGTGCATCATTTAATCTTAATTGCGCAAATTGTTCGGATAACTCTATTTGAGCAACCCTTTTCATTGGCGGCGTTACCAGCGGCTTTTTCCTTTTTCGTTTTTTGTTTTTTGGCTTAAAACTTCCCGGAACCTCGGCACTCAATTTATCTAATGCTTCCTGTTCTGTGTCATATGCATTCAATTCCGCGATACCTTCGCGCAGCACAGGAAAGCCACGGGAAAATTCACTTTCTGCTTTTTCCAATAATTCACTTGCTTGCTTAACGCAAAGTGCCATCCTTTCAGGCTTTGCTTGTTTTTTAAAAATTCTGCCACAATTAATATAATATTCAATATGAAGACGGTACCAAGTAATATCATGCACGCCCGTAGCAGTGCCTTGCAAGCGCGTAACACATTTATTAATTTCCATAGCTTGATCGATAAGGTAAGATGCAGCATATTGATTAAAAAGCGCAATCGCAAATAATTCTAAATCATAATGAAATTCAGTAGATTGCAAAATATAATGCGATATATAATGATAGACATTGAGTTCTTCAATGTCTCCTTGCCGCACCCGTTTTCGGCTTAAGTTTACCCTGAGATATTTTTTGGCCTCTTCACAAATACTCTTCCTTGTACTGGCATACGGCCATGACATTTCCTCGTGAAGATTATTAAAATGAATTTTCTTTCCCACCGTAGGTATCTGAGACGCAAACGCTTCATCCCGTGTCATCCTTTTTGCTTTAGTGGTTCCAAATTCTAACTCCCCTAGCGCATCGAGTTTAGCAGCACAATCACGCAGCGTATTGCTAATAGTTAACAAATAATCCTGACTTTTATGGGTAATTTTACATTTCCCTGCCAGATCAAAATATTCCATTATTTCTCCTCTGCAGATTAAAAAATCAAAAAAATTCTGTTCTCCCCATAAATATTGCGCAAAACCTATTCGACATTTTATATTCGCTATATACCATTGCAGCATACGAGAATGCAAATCCTCATCTTTCCCTGCCAGAATTTCTTGCAACAATGCATTTATTTTAGGAGTATCTTTATCTATTGCCATTTTAAGCTCGGCGATTTTAAGCCGAAAATCGGAACTTCCTGGATTGAGTAGATAATGTTGACAATGCATCAATAAAGCAGTACTCGTATGAATTAGCATACAAATAAAATTATCGTTGTTTGCTCGCAATGAAGCAGCTCGTAAAGAGAGCAGATAATGATAAACAAAATGCGCCGTTTTAATTTCATCAAAGTATAATTCTACCTCTGCAGCGTTTCGCACTGATTTTCCCACGAGATTTTTAATCAACCTATCAAAATTTTCAACAATCAGTTCATGCGTTGCATCAGTATCTGGCAGGTCTGCAAGCAATGCGCTGGCATATGCGCTGGCACGTGGACAATGTGTTGCTATTAGACTAAAATCTACTTTTTGAGAGAGTGCCTCCTGCAGCTTTTTACGCATGGATTCTTTTGATGCTTTAGCTTCCAGCATAGCATGCGCTTCTCTAAAAGATTTATCATCAAATCCACGCGCACAGAGCAGTTCATAAATTTTGGTTAATTTCTGATATTGCAAATCAAACACTTGATTTGCTTGCGGTAACTTAGTTTCACTAAATGCTAGCGCACATTTTACATGCGCCGCATACCAATTCATTAATGTGCGATTAAAATCTTCATCACACAGATCTTTAACAAGCAGAGACTTTTCTATTGTAGCATCAAATTGTTCACTATAGCGCGCAAATACCCTTTGCAGTAATGGGATTCGGTTTTGAAAAAGTATCTTTATTTCTGAATTGCTTGTACTTACATATAGCGTGCAAGTATTTCTCAGTGTTGCACTAAGCTGAAACCATTGGGAATTAGAAAATATACCCGTCATCTCGTTTATTTCACAGTTGGAGAGAATGACATTTTGGATAACATGATAGGCACAGGAAATTTCATACGCTTCATTTAATTTCTGCATTTTCCGTGCTTCATCACCCGCAACCATTTCACTAGAAGGCATGCTTGCGGGTGATAACGTTTTGATTACTTGTGTAATTAGTTTCTGAACAAATATTTGATTGCCTAAAATATTTTGATATTTGCTTGTGAATGGCTGCATTGGGGCATCTGCAGGCATCTCCAACGGGACTTTTTTAGCAAGTTTAAGCAGCGCCTTGGTAAGTTTTTCTAAGACTTCCTGCGTTAATTTAAACTGTCTACCCTCTGCATCCGTAACGATGTCTTCAGAAGGTTCATCAAGTGTGGCTGGACCTAGGCTCATCTAACAAACTTCATTTTAGTAAAAAATGTACAATATCATAAAAGCGTGTTGATATTAAGTTTTTTAGATAAATACTTAAAGTAATTAATTATATAACTTATTACCTGCCGAAGGGAAAATGGTATGGCGCGTCCGGAGAGACTCGAACTCCCGACCACCTGGTTCGAAGTTATCTAGTGAAAATTTAAGCGTTTGATTTTATTAACAATTATGGTGTGGCGCCCGTTGCGATTTGCCGCACTATGCATCACTGTGGAGGACTGTATTCGGCAAAAGTTCGGCAAGGATTATAACGAAAGGGGGTAATAACTACCCCAAATTACCCCCTTTATCTACTTATTAACCCATTAACAGTTTGATTGTAAGCTCACTTGTAATTTGTCACAAACTTGTATATATTTTGTGATATTGGAGGTTTGATTTATCATGCGTGTAATGCAACATATTCGTCACAAATTAGAAGGTATCCCTTTAGGAAAACCCTTTACTTCCAAGGAGCTTATTGGGCTGGGAGAGGAAAGTAATATCCGTAAAGTGCTTGAGCGATTGGTAAAAGAAGAAGAAATCATTCGAGTGTCACGCGGCATTTATGCTCGCCCTGAACGAAGTCGCTATGTTAGCGGCCCTATTCCCCCTTCTGTAGAGGCTGTTTTGAAAACAATTGCTTCTTCAACAGGTGAAACATTTCAATACCATGGGGCCGAAGCGGTGCGTCAGCTAGGCTTAAGCACACAAGCGCCTGTGAAGCCCATATTTTTAACCAATGGCCGCTCTCGCGTTCTTACGATTGGGAACATTGAGATTAAGCTAAGAAAGGTAACCCAGCGAAAACTTATATTGGCTGGCACACTTGCTGGGATTGCCATATCCGCTTTATGGTATCTCTCCAAAGAAGAGATCTCTTTAAACACCATAGAAAGAATTGAGCGCAAGTTGCCTCCTGAAGAGTTTAAAAAATTGATCGAGGTAAAAGCTAGTCTACCTTCTTGGGTAGCAGTCATCATTACAAGTTACGAACAAAAAAAGAAGTATAATTATGAAAAGCCAAAAAACAAAAAACGAAAAAGGAAAAAGCCGCTGGTAACGCCGCCAATGAAAAGGGTTGCTCAAATAGAGT
>JABDCK010000045.1:0-1391 GCA_013288185.1 Gammaproteobacteria bacterium | reverse complement strand
ACACAGAAAACCTTCTTAATCTTCCACCCAGCGAGCAAAATAAAATCTTGCATGCCGTTTTTCAGGTATTAGGTAAAGCTCCTCAGATTTTAGAAAAGGATATCTGGATCTGCTGGACTTTAGAAAAATTATTTTCTATGCCCAATGCTCACTCAATGGCTTTTAAGGGTGGTACCTCTTTATCCAAGATATTTAATATCATCGAGCGTTTCTCCGAAGACGTGGACATCACCATTGATTACAAAAGCTTCAATACAGATGATCCCTTTGATCCAAACACTTCTAATACCAAACGAAAAAAGATCAGTGATCAATTAAAGCTATTCCTGAAAGATTATGTCACGCATGAAATAGCCCCCTATTTGAAATCTTGTATTGAGAATGAATTCGCGCAGCCCATTAAGATTGAAGTAAGCGATGACGGTGAAAAACTCTATATTCACTATCCTTCCGTTTGCGAACATAAAATGCCATACATTAAGTCATATGTCTTTATCGAGTTTGGAGCGCGCAATGTCACTGAGCCTAATACAATTCATACCGTTCAACCTGATATCACGTCTCATGTTAAAGAATTAAATCTTCCTTGTGCCCAAGTAAATGTTTTAAATCCTGAACGCACCTTCTGGGAAAAAGCCACCTTAATTCATGTGGAATGTAATCGAGGAAAATTTAAGGAAAACGCTCAACGCCTATCTCGACATTGGTATGATTTAGCCATGCTGCATCAATCAAAATTCGGCCAGACTGCTATACAAAATAAAGCTCTTTTGGCCGCGGTTGTAAATCATAAAAAAGCTTTTTTTAATGAAAGCAGCGCTAATTATGATCACTGTTTACAAGGAAAGTTTAATTTAATTCCAACAGGCGAACAGCTTGTACAGTTACAACTCGATTATGAAAGAATGACGGATTCCAATATGTTTTATGGAAAATTAAAGCCATTTAACGAGATTATTCTAACCACAAAATCGTTGCTAGAAACACTTACCAATCAACAATAGAGGTAATTATGCCAAACTTTCACTTTGAAAAAGCAACGCTTCCATATCATCATACTATTTTGCAGTGGCTTGACGCTAACCATGTCAAAGAATTTTGGGACAACACCCCCGAACATCGACAAGATATTCTGCTGTTTATGCAGGGCAGAAATGAGCCTTCCCTCTATGCCGATGGTATTTTTACCTATTGGATTGGCTTTGCTGATCAAGATCCTTACTGCTTAGTAATGACCTCAGAAATGTTTGATGATGCTGATTTACCATCCTATTACAAAGAATGCATTTCTAAAACGGGTAAAACTTGCAGCATCGATTTTATGATTGGTAACGAGAATTATTTTGGCAAGGGGCTTGCTGCGCCTACGTTAAAGGCATTTATGCAATTTA
>JABDCK010000044.1 GCA_013288185.1 Gammaproteobacteria bacterium | reverse complement strand
CAAGGACCCTGGCTGCTTGACAAGCAAGCTCAGCATTTTCTTTACAAATGGCAGTTGCACCAAGTCCAATAATATTGCCGCCATAAGTGGAGTTGCATATATAGCGGAGTGGAATTGCTTCGTTTTCAAAAGGGATATAATCTGAAGAAATCCCCATTTCTTCAAAAATAATTTTACTTTCTGGCATAATTCTTATGCGGCCTAAAGGGAGAGCATCTTTTGCAGTTTTGCGCTGTGCGTTTTCAATTTTAATGAGATCTTTAATGGTATGCATACCATCACCAATGACCTGTGCGGGTATGCGTTCTGTAACCGCAATGACTTTATTATAAAACACGGTGACACGATAAGAGCGCAAGCCAGCTTGAAATTCTTCAATACTAATGCAGGGATGTTTTTTGAAATATTTGCACAGTAAATACGATAGCAATTCTTTGCTTTTAATATTACAAAAAACGTCCTTTCCGCACGCAGTGTTCAAAGTAGGTTTGATGACAACAGGAAGGTTGATTTTACTTAAGTCATAATCGCCACGGCGATATTCAATTTTTGTGATACCCATAGCTTTGGGTACTGGAATTCCAGCCATTTCAAGAATTTTATTAGTGCTAAATTTATTGTAACAAAGCGCCGCGCTTCCAGAGTTATTAAATGGAGCATAGCCACTTCTAAAATAATAAATTTGCTTGCCAAGCGACACATTAAAACCATGAATGTCTTTCTGTGCAGTTGGGTTTAAACCCAGCTCTTTGCAGGCATTGAAATATAAACGTGATACTAAATCCATGTTTTCACCTCACCATTTATATTATCGGCGGGTAAAATTAATTATTGAGAGGGACTATAAAAATTGACAGTAAAAATTCCCAGGTAAACGAGAAAAGGCATTTATTATAATTTCATCAGTTTTCCACGGTAAATTGATAATTATCATGCCACTACCCAGAATACCCTCCTTGCGTTCTTGAGAAGGAAACCATTCACATTGCCAGGTGTTTAGTTTGGCATTTTTAATTTTACGCAGTAATTGGAGATGATTTTTTGCAGGTAAAATAGGGTACCAAATGGCATAGATCCCATGAGAGAAATGCTGCGCGGTTTTTATGACAGCCTCGGCAATTTGTGTATATTCTGTTTTAACTTCATAACTGGGATCAATAAAAACAAGACCGCGCTTCTGTTTAAACGGAACTAAAGCGCGTAATGCTTCTAAAGCATCTCTGTCATGAATAGTCATTCTGGGGTGGTGTCCCAAATGATTGCGTAACATGGTTATTGCTTGTGGATGGTGCTCAATGGCAATAGCATGGTCTTGTGTACGCAAGAAATCGGCAATAATCTTTGGTGAGCCGGGATATTGCATGCCATTCATCATTTGGAGCAGCGTTTGCAATAATAAGGGTGGCTGTGGTAAATCCAATAATAACCCTATACCTTGTTTGTACTCGGCATTTTTTTGACTTTCTTCACTCAGCAAATCATATTGCCCTTCGCCGGCGTAGAGATCTAATACTCCAAAAGGCGTTGGTTTTTGGTGCAGTGCTTGCAATAAGGCAATTAAAATAAGATGCTTGTGTACATCTGCAAAGCCACCGGCATGATACCGATGTACATAGCTAAACACCTGGCAAGAACTCCGTAAATAAAGTGTGATTTATCCAGAAATGACAGGCAATGGATGCAAAATAGCCCAAAGTAATTGCCCAAGTCCATTTTAAATGACCAAAAAAAGTATACCGGCCCTTGGATTGTCCCATTAATGCAACGCCAGCAGCAGAGCCGATGGAGAGTAAGCTACCACCCACGCCTGCCGTGAGCGTAATTAATAACCATTGCCCTTGTGACATATGGGGATCCATGGTTAAAACGGAAAACATTAATGGAATGTTGTCTAAAATTGCGGAAAGTATGCCAATGGTGATATTAGCAAAACTAGCCCCCCATTGCCCATACAAAACTTCAGATGCTACCTGTAAGTAACCAAATGCAGCAAGGCCGCCCACACAAAGCAGAACGCCATAGAAGAAAAGCAAAGTATCCCATTCTATGCGGTGTAGTTTGCGAAAAATGTCAAAAGAATCAGTTGCAGCACTTTTTTTATTTAAGAAATAGCCGAAGACCAGTAAAAAAGATAAACCGGTCATCATGCCTACCATGGGTGGTAAGGATAAATAATTATGAAAGCATACTGCAATAATAATGGTGACTAAGAATAATAAAACGATGGTGATGCCACCAGGAGCTATTTTTATATTCTCCATAACACGTGGCGGTGTCGCATGGGGAATGGCAAAATGCATCAAGGCTGCAGGTACCATAAAATTGACGACTGCGGGTAGGAAAAGATGAAAAAATCCAGAAAAAGGAACGAGTTCTTCTTGCCAGACCATTAGCGTGGTAATATCGCCAAAAGGACTAAAAGCGCCACCCGCATTTGCTGCCACGACTATATTAATACAAGCAATGGTGACAAAGCGCTCATTATTAGCGCCAACCGCCATAATAATCGCGCACATTAACATGGCAGTGGTCATGTTATCGGCAAAGGGTGAAATAAAGAAAGCTAAGATGCCGGTAATCCAAAATAATGAACGATAGCTAAATTGCTTTTTTACCAACCATCCTTTGAGCGCTTCAAATACTTTTCGTTCTTCCATCGCATTGACATAGGTCATCGCCACTAATAAAAATAAAAATAATTCTGCATACTCTAAAATATTATGTTTAACGGCAATTTGCGCGGCATCACTGAAGCCTTTTGATTTGGCGGCTATGGCAACCAGCGCCCAAATAATGCCCGCCGCAAAAACTACAGGCTTAGATTTTTTAAGCTGGAGCATTTCTTCGCTCATCACGAGGAAATATGCTGCAATGAAAATGATAAGGGCGGTAATACCGATTAAGGAATGGGTCATTTGCAAATTGAGTAAATCAATATCCGACATACTTATTATCCTCTGGTATTAATTCTGGGTTTCATAAACAAGGTTAAACAAATTGCTAATAATAAACATAACGGCAATACACTGAGCGCAATCCTAAAATTTTCCAAGGGATAAAGTGGAAAAGCCTGCTTTTGCAGCTCGTCTAATATCCAACCAATGCCATGTTGCGCCAAACCTCCGCTCAGCATGACAATCATGTTCGTAAAGCCAATGGCAGTGCCTTGGGCCCAGGTGGGGTAAATTTGTGTAATAAACGAAAAACAGAGCAACATATTTGCTGTCAGAATGCCATAAATGAATAAAATGGCAGAAAGTCCCGTTAAAGGTAAAGGAATCAAATAAATGATAATCAGCAGTAAGAAAAAAGCGTTAGTAAAATTATCGCCAGAAAATTAATTTCTCAAAATTTTATTTCCTATGTATTAACCAAAGCAAAACATAAAAACTTTACGCCGTTATTTATGTTCATTATTCTCATTGTTGCATGGAGCTATACCTATGTTGCCTAGCAATAGCACCAGGGCATTAAAAAATTTAGGAACCTTCTCTACCACGCATATGGATGAGGCCGCCAAAGAAGTCTTTCAGCATTATGCCTCCTTAAATGGAATTGATAGCTGCGCATACCCAGAGTTAGTCGATATTGAAAATGAATGCAGTAATTTTTTCTTAAAACTATTTCATGCCCCGATAATAAATGATTATCGTGCCCTAGTTGCTTCTGGCTCTTCAGAAACTATTTTTATGACACTCTTATTTCTAAAAAACTATTGGAAAGCCAAAAACCCCAAAACCCATGAACAACCAAATTTTATTATTGGTCAAAATAGTCACACTGCTTGGCAAAAAGCAGCCACCTTCCTGGATATTAGCCTGCGCTTTATTCCAATCTGTCCTAAACATCTTCATCTTAATGAAGCGCTGCTCTATGAGAAAATAGACAAAAATACTATAGGAATGAATTGTACCTTAGGCGCACCCACCACCTTAGTGTTTGATGACGTAGAAAAAATTAACGCGGTATTACAGCGCCATCATCAGGAAAACAAGCATTTTGTGCCCATACATGTAGACGCAGCGAGCGGCGGTTTTGTGGCACCATTTTTTTACCCTGAAATGAAATGGGATTTTCGCTTACCACATGTGGTTAGTATCAATGTTTCAAGTCATAAGTTTGGTTTAGTGTATCCAAGCTTAGGATGGTTATGTGTTCGGGATGATATAGTGTCTGAAACCTTAGCACACGAAAATGATTATCTTGGCAAATCCATAAAACGTTACCCCATTCAATTTTCACATTCTGCTTCACATTTGGTAACTCAGCACTATCACATTCAAACACTTGGATTTCAGGGTTATGAGAAAATAACACAACACTTATTTGAATTAACCAATCTCCTAGCAAATGAATTAGCGCGATTTGAACAAATCACCCTAATCGGTTCTTCAAATAAATTTAGCATACCAGGAATTGTGTTTGCTACGCATGGTTCAGTAGCTCAACTGGCCAATCATTTGTCGTTAAACGATTGGCATTTACCCACTTTTAAACTTCCCCATCCTGCATATCAAAATTGTGCTTCTAGAATAATTATCCGGCATGGTTTTAATGAAAAACTAATGCATAATTTACTAAACGATCTGGATGATTATTTTACTGCTTCTTGACATTTTAAAATGAATGGTGCATAACGTCCATTTATTATAAAGAAGCATTTATTATGCCAGAATTACCTGAAGTTGAAGTCACTTGCCAAGGCATTCGGCCATATTTACTAAACCATGCAATAACTCAAGTGGTTGTACGCCAACCTCAGCTGCGCTGGCCTGTGCCAACCCAAGCCCTCAAAAAACATTTAACTGACCAACCCGTACTTGCCATCACGCGGCGCGGTAAATACATTGTTATCCATGTACCCTCCGAGCATTTAATTATTCACTTGGGCATGTCTGGTAATTTACGCATACTGCCTCAAGATACTGCTATTCGCAAGCATGATCATTTTGATTGCTTGCTAAGTTCTGGTTATGTATTAAGATTGAATGATCCGCGACGATTTGGCGCAATTTTATGGACCAAAGGACCATTAGCAGAATTCCCACAATTAAAAAAGTTGGGACCAGAACCTTTTAGCGCAGCATTTAGTGCCAAATATTTACAACAAATAGCATCCAAACACAAAGTCCCTATTAAAGCTTTAATTATGAACGCAGCCAGTGTGGTTGGCGTTGGTAATATTTATGCTAGTGAAAGCTTATTTATGGCAAAAATTAATCCCCAGCGCCCTGCACATTCCCTTACTGATAAAGACTGTGTCCGGTTACATAAAGCCATTCAAAAAATCTTAGCAAATGCAATTCAAAAAGGTGGTACCACCTTAAAGGATTTTTCTCAAAGTGATGGTAAGCCAGGATATTTTAAACAAGAACTAAAAGTATATGGCAGAAAAGACGAACCTTGCAAAAAATGCCACACCAATATTATTGGCATACAACTGGGACAACGTAGCACTTATTATTGCCCCAGTTGTCAGGTTTGAAAATCCCTGACCTTAAATTAGCACCCCAGCGGGGTGCTCAGAATTTAAAAGATGAATGATTTTAACCAAATGGTTTTGGCTTCGCCTTCTTAAAATTAACTGCAATCTTGCCTACCAGCCAACTAATTCCAGCATTGGCTGCATATCTAAAAAGCAGCGGCGCAACCACCGGCACCATCGGTGCACCTCCCGCAATGGCAGAAACTACGGATGCTATTTTAGCACCTTGTTGCGCATATCCAATATACGTTATTGCTGTAGCACTATACGTAAAGAAAGGGTGATATTTTTTCTCGGGCTTTGGTCCTACTTCAAACTGTTGTTTTGCGCAATTATCTAATTGTACATTTGAAAATTCAGGATATTGGCTTTGTAATTTAGGTAATTCTGTGACAATTAACTGCGCTTGCGCGGCGGGCACTGGGAAAGTCTCTAATTGCCCTTGCCATTCTATGGCAACAGGTTTGCGTAAAGATGGATGGATTTGCGCAAAACGGCTGCTCAGTTCAAAATAGCAATCACAACTGGTAAAATCTTTTAAAATTAATTCTGCAATTATATCTTGGGTTTGCCCCAGTTGGACTATTTGTTCTAAAGGAATAAATGCACATTGCTTTATGAAACCGGACAAATAGAGAAAGTTTTGCCCAGCACCACCTTGACTTAATAATTCATAGCTAAAATCTTTTTCCGTAAATGGAGAATTACTTGCCTTAATCAATAAATGATTACGAATTAACGCAATCAGTATTTCCCGATAGGATAAAATATGTTGCCCTTCCTTGATCAAGGCATCTGCGTCCAGATGTTGGCTATAATCCAAATCACGCACCATTTGCTGCTTCAGTTTAATGAGCGATAATTGATTAGCACTATCCATAATACTCCAATGCGCATGTGGAATAGAAACAATCTTCTGCCATAAATTTTGCACCCGCACTTGGGTAAGCATTTTCTTTGCTTGCTTTAATGCTTTTTGATAGAGATCTTTGTTTGGCCTTTCTGCGTCATCCAAAGCACAATAAAGATTGCCCAGCATAAACGCTGCTGCCAATGGTTCATCATCAATTGCTGATTGAAAAGATTTACTATACATGTGTAGGCCTGCAATTTACGACTGGTTTATTTGCTGGTATATCTTTTTGCATACTCAGCGCTTGCTGATGCAATATAAATGGTTTGATTCTTTTATTTTTTTCTTTATAGCAATAATGCAAACCTGTATCATCAAAACCACAAGCTTGACAAGATTTAAGTAAAGCTTCAAATTTTTCATTCCAGGGCTTATTAAAGTCTGGGCTATTTCTTACAAAATCAGCAAAATTGAATATATCCTCATTTTCAAATAAGCGATAATTATGAAATAGCTCAATATCTGCATCTTTAATTTCATCGCAATTTTCTAATAGCCAACCCAACCGCTTTTTAGCAATTTCAGCAATCACTTCACGCTTTTCATATTCGGGGACACATTTTAACAAATAAAATGCTTGCGCCGATTGTCCAGTATAGTCTTCAAAAAATTTTCTAGCTGGATTTTTTTGAGTAACCGTTTCATTATTTTGTTGGCTATAGGCGAAAATATCATCACCGTCTAATAGTTCATAGGTTTTCATCAAATCATCATCATTAAGCCCTTCTAGTTTTTCAGCTAAGGCTGCAGGCGGTGTTGCAAAAATTTCTGCTATGTGTTTTTTTGCCTCCATAATTTTTGTATGGTGCGCTGAATGCCATTGGGCAACCATTTTTTTATGCGCTTGTGACAGCAGACTTGCAAATTGTGGTCTTTTTGGTGACAAACTATTAAATAAGCACCCTTGGATCTCTCGCAGATTCTTTGACGCATTATTGGCATCTAGCTGGTGAACAAGCTGTGATAATTCTGGCAAGGTCAATAAAGTTTTATGCTGTAATAATGCATTGATTTGCAAACAAGCTGCTTGCATGGCTTGACTCGTAAATGCATTGATAATGATTTGCCAACCCTTTAGAACATCGGTCCGTACGCATTGTCCGCCCCAGGGTTGATTAAACGCAACCGCTTCTTGGCTAGGTGCAACCATTTTATTATTTTGCAGGGCATTAAACCACAATTTGACCACATTTGAATTATCTTCAAATTGCTTAAGGCACGCTTTATCCCCATTAGCTTGGACAAACGCTTTGAGTTTTTGCCATTGGTTCTCTGGCAAAATGGGTGTCTTATCCAGTAATTGAATATCTTCTCCAACGCGTTTGGCTATGTGCGCAGAAAAAGTTTTTAATTGCGTCTCAATCTTTGCTTGCTGAAATTTTATTTTATCATGCACCAATAGCATTTGCTGATGAACCGTCCCTTGGCAAAAAAATTTTTCAAGCCACGAATAACGCTCTAAAATCTTTAACGTCGTTTTAAATTGTTTTTGGTGTTTTTCAAGGCTCTGCTCTAAATATTGACTATCAAAATGCGCAATATCAACAATTACCTGACTTAATTGATTAGCAATTAACTGTTCTGCATTTTCTATTACTAATAAGGATTCCAATATTTCATGTTTTTTCCAATACGTGAAATATTCATGCAACCCTTGCCACAGGCTTTTCAAGGTAACCCAACCTAACCACCAGACGGGTGCCAACCCTACCATATAAAAAAGGCCAGTAGAAATCAATTCGAAAGCTGCCAATCCTAAAAAATGAATTAGAAAATGATAGCTGATTAAGCTTAAGAACATTGACACTACAAAAGGCAAACGCCAAACTTTTCTGATAGATTGAAAAATATAATGCTGGGTACTATTTAATTCTAGCTTTGTCATCACTTGCTGACGAAATTGATGTATTTCCTCAACGCTTTTTTTAATCTCTTTCACAGAACAAATGGCCACATGGCCACGTTTGGGAATAGGTTTTAATATGACTTCTTGCTGGGTTAAATTATAAATTAATATCCTGCGATCATCATCTAAGGTTGCGCAATACGCTTGCGGCATCTCTAAAGGAGGAACTAACTTATTAAAACCATTTAATTGTTGACAAAGTGCAGCCAAAATATCATCCACATTGCGTGGCGCATCTAAGTATGCATAAGCATCCGTACGCAGTACCAGCGCTGTCAGAATTTTTTGCTTTAGTTTTTCTAACCGCTCACAATTTTCTGCTGTATGGCTAATAACGTTGTTTTGCGTTTGCAAAAACCACTTAGGCCGCCAAGCCTCTTTGCGATCGTTGCTTTTTTTATTAAGCGCTAACTCCGCTAAAATATGTTCATAGCTTTGCGCAAGCGGGGAAATTTCATCGAGTAAGAGCGTGAGTAATTCTTTGGTATTTAAATGGGCAAACGGCGCTATGTTTATCCATAACTGATGTAAAGGCTCAATTTCTTCACTATAGTTGCATGCTAACTTTAAATTATTCCAAAAGGCATCCGTGTTCAGTCTGGCAATAACGGGCGTTGGTTTTGCTTGCATCAATTTATGAATGGTTTGTGTATGCTCTTTAACATTACTCGCGTGAAGGGATTGAGAACGCAAACTAAAAAGTGTAACTTGCCATGAAGATTTCAATGGTACGGGTAAATACGCTTGCATAAGGGATCCTTGCACTTGCCAAAATGCAAAGTGTATAGAAATTTCTTATGCAGTAATGCATAATTTTTAGTTGCTAGCCAGCAGCCTACGATATTTACTTTCCATAACTTCCTGACCATTCATATTAATAGTGAGATCGTGAGGCCACAATTTCTTCAATAGAAACATATGTGTGTTTTTAGTAGTAGGAGGATAAGCTGCTAATATAGAATTTTTCACATTGCGCAGATCATCATGTAGCGCTTCTAACTTTGCCACCAGCTCATGAGTTGAAGGCTGCTCAACTTTTGCAATTTCACTTTGTATGGCTTTAATTTTTTCCGCATTAATGTCTTTCAACCCTTCATG
>JABDCK010000043.1 GCA_013288185.1 Gammaproteobacteria bacterium | reverse complement strand
TTAAGTTAATATTTCTCATATGTATTTCCTCTGTAGGGCAATAATTAAAGACGTTTAATTTGAAAATGATAGCCCGGCAACTTTCAGGATCAATGTATTTCCCATCAAAGTACGAGCTAATCTTATTATTTTTTTATTTTACAATATTACAATATGGTAATTGCATCCCGCTGTAGAGTTTGTCGTTGAAATCATGAAATACTTATCAAGAGTATATATTTTCCGTGGTATTGCAGATGTTTCAATGTAATTTCCATTTGAAAAAGCCACCCCATCCCCTTTCAGTTGCAAATTACCAATCCCAGGATCCATAAAGCCAAAGGAATCAGACGAGCTAGATAAAATAACATTAATTTCAGATCCTTGAATTGATAATGTTGCTATTCCGGCTGAGATATTTTTAGTTTCAAATGAACTTAATATTTTCATATGAATTAATTCCCTCCAGTTGGTTTTAATTCAAATGAAATAAGGCTACATGGGTGACCATATGCAAACGCGTTAGGTTGCTTATTAGTCGTTATGTTATATCCAGAATAAGATGTTTGAGAGTTAACAAGTGCACCATTAAAATAACATCCATCCATTGTGAATGTTAAATTATTGAACATAAGAACAGAATCTTCACCATTAAGGGTAATAGACATTATTTCGCCAAATTCTCCGCTTCTCTGAACGGATACATTACAAATTCCAGCAGAGATTTTAGTGATTTCATTTACTGTTAAATTTCTCAAATGTATTTCTCCGCATTTAATTACGATCACAAGACAAATTAATCAAAATTGGTTTTAATTATTTACTTGCATTACTCAAATCGTGTGAGAGAATCTTATGATACATAAGTTGAAATTGGTATGTCAATTCGATTACTACCAATGTGCTTAAAAAATACGTCTAAATGTAATTGTGACAATTTAATTAACTCTTATTTATACTAATTCCATGGGGCACTCATGGGATACTTCCAGACAACAAATGGCAAATTCTCATAGCTAACTGCAACTATTAATTTTGTTTAAACCCTTGATTCAACTACTATTTATTATTGCCATTTGTTGTGGCTTTTTAATTGAATATAACTGTTAATCACCGGGTCGGCGGTTCGAGCCCGTCTCGGGGAGCCAACTTGAACACCTTCGTAAATTGACCATGGCGTCAAAGGGTTTACGCAAGGTGTACTCTAGCTTCCGGCCTCTTAAAGCCAAGTTCGAAAAATGGTGTGAATGCTAACTATGACAGTTGTCGCATGACGACACTTTGCTAAATGGCATTGAATAAAGAAGTGGATATGAAGAACACAAATGTTAACCATCAAGCAAACATCTAAGAGAGGGCATAAAAAAGCTTAATTTAGTATTCCCTGGGTTTGAATTTCATCATCAAAGAATTTCACAAAGAAAGTTTTGCTTAATTTTGGATTCTTCTTATTTTCGCGCGTAAACTCTGCTGTAAAACCACATTTTCTGTAAAAATCTGGCGCCTGAAATGCACTGGTTACCAAATTTATATTAGTGACATACTCCCACTAAGCGCTATCGCGCTATAGTGGGAGTATGTCACCTCTGGGGATATACACATATAAATATACAGCCTTGGGTAGCCATCTTACATATTATCAAGGACACGATTGAATTAAGGTTATGGTTCCTATAGTGTTTATAGCCCCAATGTTTACTGCATTAACATTTAGTGGTGCTAAATTGAAAATACCATCTACATCATTCAATAATTCATAACCGGTATCACTACTATTGCCAATCATTGTTAAACAAACAGAAGGCGAAGGTTCAGTCGAGCCAACAAATACACCTTGACCTACATTATTCGTAAATACATTATTCATCACATTACCAGACAAATTCGTAAATTGTTCAAAATCAATTCCGCCGGTTGTGTTACTTCCTATATTTTGATTATTAATAATGTTATTATTTTCAATGTTCAACACGACATTCTCTATCACAGTTGATGAGTACAACAGAATCCCACTACCTTCATTATCGCTGATAACATTATTGATTGCGCTAAAAAGTAAATTGTTACCTTGATTACTGAGAACAATCCCATTCCCCGCATTGGTACTACCGGAGATAAGATTATTTGATAGATTAATAGCTACCGTAGTCATCGTTGCACCAATGATTGAAATTCCATTATCGCCACTATTCGTTATTGTATTCTCAGATCCAATCAGGGTAAACGAGTTGGTAGAAGCAGCAAATACCATGCCAGCCTTTCCATTATTGTTAATTTGATTATCATTAATGGTTGCATTAAGATCATTGAAGCTATCTGTATTGATGTATAATGCACTGCCAGCATTTTCTGATATGATATTATCCGTTATCGTTAAATTACTATTACCCGAAACATTCATATTAGGAATAATAACAATAGATGATCCTAAAGATGCTTCTGATCCCGTGCCATTATTGGTAATGGTATTTTGCGTGATTGTCAAATTGGCAGGGTTAGTATTACTAAGTTCAAAACGAATAGCTCCACAAACATTATTGCTGATAATATTATTTTCAATGTCAACAGAAATGGGACTTACGCCTGCGTTTATCATAACTGGCGCTGAACTAACTGAGATAGTATTAGTAAATGTATTACCAGAAACAAACAATGTTGATGGGCCATTAAAATTGAAAAATAAACCATTAATGTTATCAACAAAACTATTGTCGATAACATTAAAATCAACTGTCTCTGTAAAGGAAGCATCAAGCGTAAATACTGCATTATTGTTGAAGATTGAGTTTGTAACGCTACCAACGATAGAAGTCGCCGTTGAATCAATATAAATGGCGTTCAAATTACCATTAATAAGTGTTAATTTATTTAAATCAATGCCACCAGGAGATGTATATTGAAGATGTATATGATCAGCTTGGGAACTATCAATCGTGGTTGATAATACTTGAATGTTTTGTGGATTAAGACCAACAATTCCATTATTCATAACATTTTTAATAATAAAACCGCTTATTTGATTATTTGCCGCTAAAGTAATTCCATCCCCAAGAGTATTCGTTATCTGTGGTGCGCTAGCGCTTAAAGCTGGAATAGTAATATTCCCTTGGGTAGTTATTACCTGCTGTTGTATGCCCGTTCCCCAAAATTTTTGAGAATTTTTTAAAGTTATGCCACGGTTCATTCCGGTAGTTGTTCCATCACCGGGGTACACATAAATAATATCACCAACCTGCGAGTTAGCTTGCGCTAGTGCCAATGTAGGGTATGGGCTTTCAAAAGTACCCAATGAATGACTGGTGTTATCCACAAATATAAAGAATAAAGGTTGACCAGTTATGGGATCGATTGCCTCTAGTCTTTGGGCATTATCTTCTACAACAATGATCTCTTCTCTATTTACAGACTGAACCATTCTAGATCGGTAAATACTGGCAAAGCTATTATTGCTAATCATGTCATCAGATCGTCTTGCCAAAGGCATAGTCAATGTAAGCTGTAATTGCAATTTATTATGAAACATTGAATCATAGGAATCACTTACTTCAAGAGCAAGGTATTGCCCAAAATTACCTTTTAAACGTGCTTTGCCACCCCAAAAACCACCACCCATTTCTCCTTTATAATAATATGGTCCAATTGCCGGATAGAGATAAAAACCATGATAAGGTTCAAAGTGAAATCCAAGTTCTGCATCCGCACCTTTCATTGTTGATGTATAATCTTGAGAAAGTATGAGATTATGACCTAAAAAACCTGCAAATTGTGCAGGCCCAAATACAGTTTTTTTTCCAACAGGCAGGTAACCATTTACTCTAAAGTCTTGAAGTTTTCCCAATGTTTCCAAACCAAAACCGATTTGATTAAAAAGGGTCCCTTGAGTATCTCTAGAATCATAAAAGCCATTAAAACCATAGATTCTTGATCCAATGGTGCTTCTGAATCCAATCCCCACATTAGTTGCCACATATCCATCATTGAAAACATGCCCGCGTAAATCCAAAAACGGCATAATCCTCACTTGGTCAGGAGCCGGAGCAAAAAAACCTTCAAAGGTAGTATAACCTTGGTTATACCCAATCCCTCCCCCTTCAATATGGCGGACGGCAACACGACAATGATCCTTCTTGCCAGAATCTGAGCCCCACAAAAATGATGGCAAATCCTGAGAAAAAGCAGTCTTTGTCATACAAATAAAAATCACCAGCAGCATTTTGATTAAGAAGGTTTTCATAGAATCATCCTTGCCCTATCACTTCATAATAGGTAAGATTTTTAATTACTTCCCTAATTTTTGTTGAAATTT
The DNA here is from genome assembly GCA_013288185.1 of Gammaproteobacteria bacterium. Lineage (GTDB taxonomy): Bacteria > Pseudomonadota > Gammaproteobacteria > Berkiellales > Berkiellaceae > Berkiella. The sequence continues at coordinate 5,334 of JABDCK010000043.1, read as the reverse complement.
TTCTTATATCATAGTAGTTTGCTAACTACTATTGCTCCTCTTAGAGTCTGTTGGTTTAGACTATGCGCAAACGTCATCGAACCTTTCTTCGCTATTTATAAATGAGATTTTGCCAGTCTTATAACCTATTAAAAATACCCTATAATAATACACATAGTCACGTATTTTTTGAGCTATGGTAGGAAAACCCAAAATTATGAAATGGACGCACCACTTAATTTATATAGCATTTTTTAGTATTAACATTTATTCATCTGCGCATGCTCAATTTACAGCAGAAGTCAAAACAGTTGAAGTTGGTGACATTAAAATTGCCTATTATATTCGGGGCCAAGGCAAACCATTATTAATGATTAATGGTTTTCTTTCTACTATGAGCCTCTGGGATCCCGCATTACTAGAAGAACTTACAAAAAACTATCAACTTATTTTATTTGATAACAGAGGTGTTGGATTATCTACAGATACAAAACAAGACAATACAACCATGGAACAAATGGCGGATGATGCAGCTGGACTAATTAAAAAACTAGGTTACGAAAAAATAAATATACTGGCGTGGTCAATGGGTGCACGTATTGGACAACAGATATTAATTAGGCATCCTGCTTTGGTAGATAAAGCAATACTGTGTAGTGCTAATCCAGGCGGTAAGTATGCAGATAAAACATCGCTTGATGTTGAAAACAAGTTAAATAATCCAAATATACCAGAAATGGATAAGATTGGCTTAGTATTTACAAATGATGAAGCTGGAAAACAAGCAGCCAAAGATTGTTTGGCGAGGTTAAAACAAGCGGTTGCAACCAAAACTATCCCCAACGATTTTGCCGTAAGTAAAGAGACCACCATTCGCCAAAATCGTGCCCGTACGACTCTTTGGAATAGCAACAATGCAAATTTTATTGCTCTCAAAAATATTAAGACTCCTGTTCTATTAGCTGATGGCCGCCATGACATAATTGATTTGCCTAAAAATTCAGTAATTATAGCAAATCAAATCCCATTTGCCTGGACAGCTTTCTTAGATGGTGGACATGCTTTTTTGTTTCAGGAACATAAGCAATTTTCAGATCTAGTATATGTATTCTTGCAATAACCTATTCATCGAAATTCTGGCCGTAGGGTACTTACTCCTCCATCAATCAGTAAATCTATGCCGACAATATAAGTATTACTTGCCAAAAATAGGATTGCATTAGCTATTTCTTCAGGTGTTGCAAATCGTTTAACAGAAACAAGTTCTGCAGCTTTTGGTATGACACTTCTATCTGCGAATATAGGAGTATCCGTGAAACCAGGAGAAATTGAATTCACCCGTATTCCTCTATCTATCAAATCCGCAGAAAAACTTTTCGCAAGCACACTTATCGCTGCCTTTGCTGCAGAATAAACACTCAATCCCTTCCATCCTCCATGACAGGCCATTGATGAAATCATGATAATTGACGCATTCGCATTAAAAAATGGTACTGCTTTTTGAACGGTAAAGTAAGCACCTTTCAAATTAATATTCATAATTTCATCAAAATGATGTTCATCCACTTCATCAACGATCTGCCCACCTGCAATCCCTGCATTCACTACTAAAACATCTATCTTGCCATATATATCATTGACTGTTTTATAAAACCTATCCAGATCCGAAAGCTGAGTAACATCCCCTTGCACAGCAGTTATATTGCCAGAAAACTCTGCAACAACACCCTGTAACTTTGATTGATCGCGACCCAATATAACTATTTTTGCGCCTTGATCATAAAATAATTTTGCCGTTGCTTTACCAATCCCACTATTACCACCGGTTATAACTACAACTTTGTTCTCAAATGATTTCATATATGCAACCATAAAATATTTACTCCCTAAAATTCTACATACTATTAATATATTACGTGATATAAATTGACAAAATAAGTTCTTATACGTATGGTATTATTCATTTTCATTAAATTAATACGGAAAACTAACTATGAACCAGTTAACTCAAATATCTGATCTAAAAGCAGTATCTGGAGGTTATAGTTATACTTATACTGAGTTTGTGACCGAAGATACAATTTTTTATAATTCTGTACTTGAAGCTATGCTCTGTGGCCTAACTCTGGGGGCTCTAACTGGATTCGGCGGATACTATATTGCTGAACAAACTGGTGCGGTATTAGGAGCGCTCGGTGCTGGTGTAGGGGCGTATCTTGGTTACAATTACAATGATTATTCAGATATAACACCCAATACATGGATTACTTGGTATGTTACGCAAACGTATTACTAGTGGATCTTTGATGGCCACTATTCAGGCGTTTAACTCTGTTTGCTTTTCAAAAATTTTAACACTTTTTGGTATTCATCTTGATCATATTTGAATCCAAAATGCTCACTTATTTTAATCGCCAAGATATTGAAAAGTGCTAATAGTTCAAACAATGCATGCCACATTTGGTCATAATCTGCCCCCACATATGTGCTTTTAAATTTCTGCCATATTTCAGGTTCAACCGCTTTTTCTAAAAATTTGCCATAGGTGCCTATGTTTTTTGAAAAATTGCTTTGAATCCCAGCGTACCAGATCAGCAATTTAATCAGCTCGCCTCTAAGCACATTTTCACTCATAAATTTTGCGTAAGTCAGCTCTTTTCGACCTATTCCTTTTACAACATTTTGGGAGCACCATAAAAATTCATTACAGCAATCTGCAAATAGCTTTTCTGAGGGTGGCTTTGGAAAATAATCATTATCACTGGGAGATGGCAAATTATTTAATAGATTATCTTTATCAACCAGCATCCTACTCTGACTATCAATAGGTTGACTAAAATAATATGCGCTTTCCATAAAAGTTAAATCAATTCTGTTACCATCCTCAAATAGCATTAGAAAGGTAAATTTTTTATTCTGCTGTAGCCAGATGCCATCCATCTCATCCGGTTTTTGCATGATGATAAGCTTGCCAAATTGGTTAATCCAATATTGATTTTCAACAAAGGGTGCAACCTCTTTTACAATAAAAATAACATCATAATCTTGGAATTCATCAGTGGGTGCGCTAGGGCTTGCTCTTGAGCCATTTAGGATAGCAGCACGAATTGTGTGCTCAAGATTCGCAAATCTAATAATCTTATCTAGCATGATTATACTCACTTTCCTCTAGATACTACACTATTTTGAATTAACTTTACTTCCTAACTATATATGATAGTATATGAGCTCCTTAAGTCTATACATTTAGGTGATTTATATGAAGACCCTTAATTCCAATGAAATACACGCAATTTCAGGCGGCGATAACACCTTGACTGCTAACTTTTCAGCTGAGGGCATCGTCCTTATGGGCGTTGGTGCCATTGCAGGAATACCTGGAGGTTGTATAGGGATAGCAGCGGGTGTAATCGTAGGAAATCTGATTGGAACAGCACTTGGGCTAAATGAATACACTTTAAGTGCAAGCTAAACCTCCAGCTCACTTTGTAATTCGGCCATCGCTTTGTCCTTGGGGCTAATTTTAAGAGATTCATTTATCATTTCATGCGCTTTCGTATAATTTTCTAAAGCTTGATACGCCAGTGTAAGATTAAAATAGGTATCTTTGTCCTTTCCAAAAAATTCTAATGAATAATTATAAAACTCTATTGCTCTCTCGTTAAAGCCCATATTATAAAGCGTTGCACCAATCGCAAAAGCGAGATCTTGAGATTTTTCTAGTTTAAAGAAAAAGCGCCAAGCACGTTCAAGTCCATTCAATATACTATGTTCAACACTGACCGTAATGTCGTCATTATTTTCTAATTTCTCAATTATTTGTTCATGATAATCATAAAATATATTAGGATCCCATTCAGCCAAGTTTAAGATATTGACAATCGATTCTAGTGATTTAAAATTTGTAATGGGTTCATCATCGATATAACAGATATCAAAAAGATCTTGTGGGCTAAAACAAGATAAACTATTAGCAAAAGCATAAGTTGTATTTGATATTTTATAATCTGCGTTAAAAATAAAATTTGCCACTTGAAAATCTGCGCCTTTATCTCCCATGAGCAAACAATTTCCACCACAAAGTTCAGTATAGCGTCTGAGCGCATCAAAATTTACAGTCATGGATACAGAACCATGAAAGGAAATGTCTGGGTCCTCATCTGGATCAAATAAGCTCTTATCCGTTACACCCTTATCTGAAACTAAAAATATCACCGGCTGCTGAGTGAATTTCCTTAAATTTTCAATGCATTGAAAAGCACCTAAAGGCATTAAAAATGCCGCATTTTCACATTCAACTTCATAAGCTTGCAATATTTTATTTAACACAGGGCTTTCAGGGTAATAATTTATATCAATGGGACGTTTTACAAATTCATATTGCGCATCTTTAAAATATTCTTTTAAATCACCCTTTTCGATTTGTGTCTCATTTTTGATAACCAACCCGACTTCATGTAAGCGATGGTTAATAACCTGAAAAGCATCTTGAATGAGGGTGTCAAAAATATAGTTACAGATCACAAATAGTGGCTTATTAATGGAGTCTGTTTTAATTTTTTGGCCTGATATCACTAAGTTTATCTCACTATCGCGGTTTGCATTATATACCGCAATATCCAACCAACCTTCATCAATAAAAGGTTTTAACGCATGATGCGTTTTCCATGTTTCCAGGCTCTTTAAACTGATGTCCGTCATAATAAACTTTAACCATCTTTTAGGCCATTCAAATACTTCAAAAGCTTGGCGTAAATTTTCTAGTAAATAAAAAGAAAGTCGACCATGACCTGCACCTATCTCAAGAATATAAAAAGGTGCATCAATAGGCTTACCATGCGCTGAAATATAATCCTGCATTTGTGCAATGATCAGTTTCGCATAAGTATTTGCTAAATAGATATTATTGGTAATTTGTTGTGGGACAACTTCTTCTTCCCAAACCTCTGTTCCCAATTCTGCATAATACTCGTGCATGCGCTGCCAAAGAATGGAGTTTGAAAGAGATGCCATGTTAAATTAACTTATCTGTAATGAATAAAGGAGTATTACTAACATAATGCGTTGTATTAATCAAGCAGGCATGCACCATTATCATATTATGTTATTTGTTCAACTTTCTTTAAAATAGGATCTGAATTTCATTTTTGGCTCAAATCCAATTTTCACATCCAAGGCTTGTGCCATATTAGATGCTTGCAACACTGCAACCTCTGCTCCCATCCTTTTTGCCTCATGAAGTCTATGCCATTGCATGGCTTGTGCAAATCCTTGGTGACGGTATTCAGGAAGGACGGCAAGATTATAAAAACCACAGACTTCACCATCTAGCAATAGGGTGCCAGAAGCGACAAT
>JABDCK010000042.1 GCA_013288185.1 Gammaproteobacteria bacterium | reverse complement strand
ATTTGCAGAATGCTTGGCGATTCATCTATTTTTGCATGCGCGTTTTACAATGGAAAGTTTTTGTGAAGACGAAAGAGGAAATTTTGCTAACGAATATCAGCACTATTTTACTGCACAATCAAGAAAGTTATGCGCCTTAGAAGAGATGCTTAATCTGGACCCGGTACCGATGGGCCCGAATGGCGGGAAGATAGCTGTTAGGATCTAGTTGCACATCAGAACGGATAGAACGATTTTGATTGCGCCCAGATTTTTTGGTGGGTGGATTAAATTGCGGGAATGGGGTTTGGGTTTGGCAGGGAAAGAAAATAGGAACCGGCCCTTTAATCATGGTGCGTGAAATAATATCGTCTTTTTTGAAGACAATATTAGCACGCAAATGGGGCGCAAGTTCTTGCACAATGGCCAGTGGTTCATGTGGTGATAAAGCCCCGAGTTTTTTTAGTTGCATTTCAATGTTAAGACCTTCTCCCTTTTTTAAAAGTAATTCCTGCGCTTTTGCGACGGTAATTTTTTTAATGGAGCGCGTATTGGCCCATGTCCAGCTGATTTTATGGGGAACCTCTTTGAGAATGGGGATCTGACGGTAACATTGTTTTAAATGTAAGCGTGCAAGACCCATTTTTTTTAATTCTAACAAGGGATCTTCTGTTGAGATTTTTGCCTGCTTTAATGCTAAGACGCTTTGTTTAAAGCGCGCTTTACAGTGGTTGACCTTTTGTACTAAATCTAATGTAGTTTGCGATGCGCCTATAAAGCCGGCACAGATGAGGATTTCACGAGGGGCCTGGTTATCAAGATATTGCAGCTGACTAAAAATTTCACATGCTTTTTCACGTGCATTTTCAGAATCTTGCACCCAGGCAATCAAAGCGGATTCAAGTTTAATAGCATCACATAAATGCCAAATCGCTTGGGTTAACTGTTGAAAGGTATTTACAATCTCTATCCGCAGTTCAGATTCTAGCATATACTTGACCGCTCCTTAACAATAGGTGTTACTATGAGCATAGTTGGAATAATTTCTAAAATGGCTGCTGCGCCAACCAGCCCCGTGACTTATGCATTACCCATAGGTAACGCGCAGATCCCATTAAATCTTTATTTAGGTAAAGTTTTACGTTTACGCTTTACCTATAACATTTATTGTATTGCCTGTCAGCAAAAAATTAAGAAAAGTTATCAAAATGGTTATTGCTTTCCTTGCACGCAAAAATTAGCACAATGTGATTTTTGTATTTTAAAACCGGAACGTTGCCATTATCATTTAGGAACGTGTCGAGAACCTGCGTGGGGAGATGCACATTGCATGATTCCGCATTGGGTTTATCTGGCCAATGCTTCTGGGTTAAAAGTGGGGATCACGCGTAAAACCCAAGTTCCGACGCGTTGGATAGATCAAGGGGCCACAGCGGCCATGGGATTATTTGAAGTGCCTACGCGTTTAATGTCTGGCTTAGTAGAAGTAATATTGGCTAAAACGTTCTCAGATAAAACGAACTGGCGCAAAATGTTGCAAGGAAAAGCAGAATCTATAGATTTATTTACGGTGGGTGAACGTATTAAGCCGCAAATTTTATCGCAATTTGATTCGGTTCAATTGATTGAAAATCCACAAATATGCCAATTTGATTATCCGGTTATTGCGTATCCACAAAAAGTCGCGGCGCTCTCATTTGATAAAACGCCGCTGATAGAAGGCACGCTATTAGGCATCAAAGGGCAGTATCTCATTTTTGAGAATGGTGTGCTCAATATCCGTAAATTTACCGGCTATGAAATAGAAGCGGGCTTTTGAAAAATTCGCTTTCTTTCTGGGTTGTTATAAAGTAAAGCTACTTCTTTATAAAGACCCACTAGTCCTATCAGATTAATGATAAGCATGAGGTTCATAAAGATATCTGCAATTGTCCAAACCACTTTGACGTGGAAAATAGCTCCTAAAGGCACAAAAGCAATAAATAGCCATTGGAAGGGGCGGATCATTTTACGTGAGAAAAGATATTCCACCGCTTTATCTGCACAAAAAGACCAGGTTAAGATGGTTGTAAAGGCAAAGAAGAATAAAGTTAAGGTGATAATATGCCCAGCAAAATCAAAAGAAAACCCGCGCTTAAATGCTTCTATACACATGTTGGTGCTTTCAAAGCCAGGTGCAAGCCAGGTATCTGTTATGATTAAAACTAAACCGGTTAAAGTGCACACTATCATGACTACTAGTGGTGAAACCGTACTAATTAATCCTTGGATTAACGCAGTTTCAGTAAGAGATTTTTTGCTGTCAACGGAAGAATGAATAATTGAATCAATGCCCACGCCCACATCGGTAGCAAAAAGACCTCTGTCAAATCCAACGCGGATCCCTTCTAACACCGTGTAACCCAATACACCACCGGTTAAAGCGCTAGGTGCAAATGCCGCTTGTAGGATTAATCCAAAAGCGGGCATAACTTGATCTAAATGACCAGAGATAATATAGGCACAAGCAAGGATATACCCAATTGCCATAAAAGGAACGACGGTTGAAGCGACACGTGAGAATCGCTTTAAGCCGCCCAAAATTACCCCCGCAATTAAAATACTCATGCCAATACCGGTGGCAAGCGGTGGGATACCCGCCTGGGTGAAAGGTAATGCCAGAGAATTCATTTGTACTAAGTTACCGACCGTTAAGGCGGTACAGATTGCTAATAGCGCATAAATTTTAGCAGTGCCCTTAAGTTTGAGTCCTTTTGCTAAATAGTACATGGGGCCACCCAGTGATTCCCCCGTTTCATTTTGTTTGCGATAAAGGATCCCAAGCGTGCAACTTACAAATTTTAAGGTAGCGCCTAATGTCGCCATCACCCACATCCAGAACATTGCACCAGGGCCACCCATTGCCAGGGCTACGGCAATACCGGAAATATTTCCAGTACCAAGATTTCCACCTAAAACGGCCGCAACTGCGCTAAAAGAGCTTGCGCGACTATTGGAGGTGTCTCTATCACCTAAAAAAAACTTCCACGCGCGCAGAACATGGGTGCATTGAATGAAGCGAAATCGTAAGGAAAAAAATAAACCGACAATGGTAACGAAGGGAATAAGAATGTATAGCGAGAGTATATCTTTGAATTGATCTAACATGAAATTCCCCCGAATGCTTATTTTAAAGGTAAATTTAACAGGGAATGGCAGGTTAGGTCAATCATTCTAGTTATATAAATAGATAAACAGGGCAGGGTATCCGACCAATCCACCCCCGTGTATATACTATGATTCCTCTTGGGGTGGGCAACTTTCTAATAACTCCACATTGCCGTTTATATCCATGGTTTCTAATTTAACAGGGAATCCCCAGAGCTTATAAACATGCTTTAAGACTTCAAAGCTGGAATCTGCCAAGGGGCGCTGATTTTTGGGGGTAAAACGTAACGTTAATGAGCGATCACCACGTACATCCACCTTATACACTTGAATATCCGGTTCTTGCTGACTCAAATTGTATTGTTCGCTCAGCATCTTGCGCACCTGTTGATAGCCTTCATCATTATGGATAGCAATCACTTCCAGCGTGGGCAGTGTTGCATTATCTTGAATGGTAAATAATTTTAGATCCCGGATAATTTTAGGTGATAAAAATTGTGAAATAAAACTTTCATCTTTAAAATCCCGCATGGCAAAATGGAGTGTTTCAAGCCAGTTGCTGCCGGCAATGTCGGGAAACCATTTTCTATCTTCTGCGGTGGGATTTTCACAAATACGGCGGATATCACAGAACATGTTAAAGCCTAGGGTATAGGGATTAATCCCCGCATAATAAGGATTATCAAAAGGTGCTTGATAGATTACATTGGTATGATTATGCAAAAATTCTAACATGAAATTATCGTCTATAAATTTCTCATCATAAAGCTTATTGATAATTGTATAATGCCAAAAAGTTGCCCATCCTTCATTCATCACTTTGGTCTGACGCTGCGGATAAAAATATTGGGCCAATTTGCGTACAATGCGCACAATTTCTCGTTGCCAAGGTTCTAATAACGGTGCATGCTTCTCAATAAAATAAAGAATATTCTCTTGCGATTCTTCCGGAAAGCGAGTTTCAATTTTTTCTTCTGGCGTGTCGCTTTTGGTAACAGGCAAGGTGCGCCATAATTCATTTACTAATGACTGCAAGTATTCCGCACGTTTTTCTTGACGTAATTTTTCATCTAATAATGAAACTTTCTCTGGGCGCTTATAACGATCGACGCCATAATTTTTAAGAGCATGGCAAGCATCCAGTATTTCCTCTACGGCATCAATGCCATATTGTTCTTCACATTGGGCAATGAAGTTTTTAGCAAAAACCAAATAGTCAATGATTGAATCAGGACTGGTCCATGTCTTAAACAGATAATTGCCTTTAAAAAAAGAGTTATGCCCATAACAGGCATGGGCAATGACCAGCGCTTGCATGGTAAGTGTATTTTCTTCCATCAAATAGGAAATGCAGGGATTAGAGTTAATTACCAGTTCATAGGCAAGTCCCATGTTGCCGCGTCTATAATTTTTTTCAACATTTAAAAATTGCTTACCAAAAGACCAATGATTATAGCCCACGGGCATACCCACGGAAGAATAAGCATCAATCATTTGTTCAGCATTAATTATTTCAATTTGGTTAGGGTAAGTATCCAAATTAAATTCAGCCGCAATCCGACTAATTTCTTTATCATATTGGGTTAAGAGATCAGCGGTCCATTCAGATCCTTGAATCATAATAATTCCTGACGTTTAAACAATGTTCTAAAAACGGGATAGATATCTTTAACATCTTCAATATGCTGCATGGCAAATTGTGGATATTGCTCTTTTAATAATACATAAGCTTCCCATAAGCTTTGATGATGTCTGGGTAAAATTTCTACATACGCAAAATATTGTACATAGGGTAGAATATGTTTACATAATAACTCTTGGCAGTGGGGAGAATCATTATTCCAATTGTCACCATCAGAGGCTTGCGCAGCATAGATATTCCAATGGGATGTGCTGTAGCGCTCCTGCATGATCTGCTTCATGAGATCAAGTGCGCTAGAAACAACGGTGCCACCCGTTTCACGGGAGTAGAAGAACTCTTGTTCATCCACTTCTTTAGCAGAGGTATGGTGCCGAATAAAAACCACCTCTACATTTTCATAGTTTTTGCTTAAAAATAAGTAAAGCAAAATAAAAAACCTCTTGGAAATATCCTTTTTAGGTTCATCCATGGAGCCAGAAACGTCCATTAAGCAAAACATGACCGCTTGCGAGGAGGGTAAATGCTGCCTGACACGTTGATTGTATTTTAGATCAATGGGATCAATGAACGGTATTTGGGAAATTTTTTGCTTTAATAAAGTGATTTTTTGCTGGGTTTGGGGCGCATCTACGGCATCCTCACTTTCATCTTCTAACGCTTTGAGCGCTTCCTTTTTAGGGGCAGCTAACGTAATGCGTCTGGCAAAAGCGTTGCGTAAAGTGCGGTTAATGTTAATATTGGCCGGGATCCCTTCAGAGGTAAATCCTGCGCGGACCACTTTAAAAGAGGGGACTTTGGCTATTTGTGTTTTAATTAAATTGGGTAGTGCTAAATCTTCAAAAAAGATCTCTAAAAACTCCTCTTTGGAGATCTCAAATACAAAACTATCTACACCTTCCTCATCTGCGTTGCTGGCTTTTGACCCTCCCTTGTTCTGTGCATTGGCTTGCGGTCTTTTTATTTTATCGCCCGTTAAGAAATCTTTATTGCCGGTTAAGGTAATATTGCGATCGCCACCTTCGCCATACGTAAAGGTTGGCTCTGAGATATGTTTGGTGGGGATAATAATTTTTTCGCCCATCTCATCGACTTTTTTAATGCTTCTACCTGCAATAGCCTGACGTACCGCAGATTGAATTTGATTTTTAAAGCGGCGCATGAATCGTTGACGATTCATCGCACTTTTGTGGCGGCCATTAGGTCTGGTATCGATAAAGCGTGACATGCCTAACCCCTTAGGAAGACTTACGAACGCGTAAATACCATTCACATAATAAGCGTACTTGCTTAGCAGTATAACCTTTTTCTACCATGCGATTGACAAATTCTTCATGTTTCTTTCTTTCATCAATAGAAGCTTTGGTATTAAAGGATATAATAGGAAGTAGATCTTCCGTGGTTGAGAACATTTTTTTCTCAATCACTACGCGCAATTTCTCATAGCTGGTCCAGCTAGGATTTTTGCCTTTATTACCGGCTTGCGCGCGCAGCACAAAGTTAACAATCTCATTACGGAAATCCTTAGGATTGCTAATGCCTGCCGGTTTTTCAATTTTTTCTAACTCATCATTTAACGCACGTCTGTCCAAAAACTCGCCGGTATCGGGATCACGAAATTCCTGATCTTGGATCCAGAAATCTGCATAAGTTACGTAGCGGTCAAATATATTTTGCCCGTATTCAGAATAGGATTCAAGGTACGCGGTTTGAATTTCTTTACCAATAAATTCAACATACCGTGGCGTGAGGTAACCCTTAATATAAGACATATAACGTTCATTGAGTTCAGGTGAAAATTGTTCCCGTTCAATTTGTTGCTCCAATACATATAATAAATGCACAGGGTTAGCCGCCACTTCTGTGGTATCAAAATTGAAGACTTTTGACAGCACTTTAAAAGCAAACCGAGTGGAGAGCCCCGTCATACCTTCATCCACTCCAGCAAAATCACGGTATTCTTGATAGGATTTAGCTTTAGGATCCGTATCTTTTAAATTTTCACCATCATAAACGCGCAATTTTGAGAAAATGCTAGAATTTTCTGGCTCCTTGAGGCGAGATAGTACGGAAAATTGTGACAGCATTTTTATGGTATTGGGTGCGCAGGGCGCATCTCTCAAAGAACTATTGGCAATTAATTTGTCATAAATTTGTGTTTCTTCTGTGGCACGCAAGCAATAAGGCACTTTGACAATATATACCCGGTCTAAGAGTGCTTCATTGTGTTTATTATTCTTAAACGTTAACCATTCTGATTCATTGGAATGTGCAAGAATAAGACCATCAAAGGGAATGGATGCTGACCCTTCCGTTGCATTATAGTTACCTTCTTGTGTAGCGGTTAACAAGGGATGCAGCACTTTAATGGGGGCTTTAAACATTTCCACAAATTCTAATAAGCCACGATTTGCTTTGCATAAACCGCCAGAATAGCTATATGCATCTGCATCATCTTGGGCATATTGTTCGAGCTTGCGAATATCTAATTTCCCAACCAAAGAGGATATATCTTGGTTATTTTCATCGCCTGGCTCTGTTTTTGCAATCGCAATTTGTTTTAAGCGAGAGGGCCATAATTTAATGACACGAAATTGATTAATATCGCCGTTAAATTCATGTAAGCGTTTGACAGCCCAGGGAGAGAGAATGGATTCAAAATAACGCCGTGGAATGCCATATTCTTGTTCAAAAATGGGACCATCTTCTTGTGCATCAAATAATGCCAAAGGAGATTCAAATACGGGCGATCCTTTTATGGCATAAAAGGGCGTATTTTCCATGAGGGCTTTGAGTCTTTCCGCTAATGAAGATTTACCACCACCCACGGGTCCTAAAAGATATAAGATCTGCTTTCTTTCTTCTAGGCCTTGGGCGGCATGTTTTAGGAAGGAAACAATTTGTTCAATGGGTTCTTCCATGCCGTAAAACGATTCAAATGAATCGTATAGTTTAATAACTTTGTTTGAAAAGATCCGATTCAAGCGTCTATCTTGACTGGTATCAACCAAGGTTGGTTCACCAATTGCTGCCAATAGCCGCTCGGCTGCATTGGCATAGGCAAGTTTGTCCTGCTTACAGAGCGCAAGGTATTCTTGCAGGCTGTATTCTTCTTGCTTATAGCGACCTTCATAGCGGTCTTTAAAAGTATTTAAAACGTCCATGGAGACTCCCCTTAAGGCGCTGACCTAAGCTCTCTGTCGGCACTGGACCGGTTCTTGATTACAGGATAAACTAACAGGAAATGATATTTAGAAGGTTCCAACAATGCACACGAATGTAAAACGTAACCTTACTTATCTTAAGGATTATCGTGCACCTGATTATTTTATTGAAGCAATTGATGTAAAGATTGCACTGGAAGAAGATAAGGCACAAGTAACGGCAGTTTTAAAAATACACCGCAATTCTGATCAGGGCTCTTTGCTACGTCCATTGGTTCTCAATGGAGAAGAACTTAAATTGATTTCATTGCATATTGATGAAATGGCATTATCGCCTTCTCAATTTGCACAGGGAGAATCGCACTTAACCATTCATCACGTTCCGGAAATTTTTATCTTAACGGTTGTGACAGAAATAACCCCCCAGAATAATACCACCCTGAGTGGCCTTTACCGTTCCGATGGGCTTTTTTGCACCCAATGTGAAGCGGAAGGATTTAGAAGAATTACTTATTACCTTGATCGTCCCGATGTGATGGCATTTTTTACCACGACGATTATTGCAGATAAAACCCGTTACCCGGTTTTGTTGTCCAATGGCAATAAAATTGCACAAGGGGAATTAAGTGATAATCGACATTTTGTTAAGTGGCAAGATCCTTTTAAAAAGCCATGTTATCTTTTTGCATTAGTGGCGGGTGATTTATATAAAATGAGTGATACTTTTACCACGCAATCTGGTGCAAAAGTGGATTTGGAAATTTACGTTGAGCCTGAAAATAAGGAAAAATGTGATCATGCGATGCGTTCACTCAAAAATTCCATGCGCTGGGATGAAGAAAATTATGGTAGAGAATACGATTTAGCGGTTTATATGATTGTAGCGGTCAATGATTTTAATATGGGCGCTATGGAAAACAAAGGCCTGAATATTTTTAATTCAAAATACGTTTTGGCCAATGAAAAAACTGCCACGGATGTTGATTTTCAAAACGTTGAATCCGTTATTGGCCATGAATATTTTCATAACTGGACAGGGAATAGAATCACTTGTAGGGATTGGTTTCAATTAAGCTTAAAGGAAGGACTCACGGTTTTTCGGGAACAGCAATTTTCAGCGGATATGGGCTCAGCAGGGGTGAAACGCATTAATGATGTGCGCATCATTCGCACGCGTCAATTTGCAGAAGATGCCGGGCCCATGGCACATCCGGTGCGTCCTGAATCCTATATTGAAATTAATAATTTTTATACTAGCACGGTTTATAATAAAGGTGCTGAAGTCATTCGGATGCTCCATACCTTATTAGGCAAAGCCGGGTTTCGCAAAGGAATGGATTTATATTGAAAGGAAGGTAACATCAATAATTGTGCCATTAACGCAGGATCGGTAACAGGCTGCGCAAATAGTTCACGATACGCATCAATAAAAAAATCTGGAACTGTCAGGGTTTTCTGTTGCTGCGCCGCTTTCATTAAATTTTTAATAACGATAGAACCAATTTGCTGCGATGCATCCCAACGATTAAAACAATCCTCATCATGTGTCATTAATAATGCCAGCTCCGCTTGCGTGTACGGATAATGCAGTTTAACCGGCGCTGAAAAATTACCGAGCAATGAAAGCACTGGTTTACTGGTCACATTTTCAAACACAAAAGTCTGATGATGGTCTTTTAAAATAACACACTGCTTTTGCGAACCACTGTCACTAATTAATGCAACGTTAACCGGTATTAAAAAGGGAGAAGCGCAAGATTGCGATAAGGTTAAATGATATTGCTGGGTTTGCGGTGAATATTCTCCTGTCGCTTCAA
>JABDCK010000041.1 GCA_013288185.1 Gammaproteobacteria bacterium | reverse complement strand
AGATCTGCCTCCTGGAAGGGCCATTTCGGCAGTTAGAAGGGGTTTGGCAATTTCAGCCAGCCCCCATTGGCTGCGAGGTGAGTTTACAATTAGTGTTTGAGTTTGCGAATTCCTTAGCGGCTTTGGCGATAGGGCCGGTTTTTCAAACCATGGCCAGTGCCTTGGTGGATACCTTTACAAAGCGGGCGCATCAAGTCTATGCCAGATAGTCCATTTATTCCCATAGAAGTAGTTTATGTTACTAACCCTTATCAATGTCTTGCTTTAGAAGTGCCTGTGGGTACAACTATTCGGCAAGCCATTGCACAAGCGGGGATGCTCGCAGGGCTGTCAGAGGCACAATGTCATAAAGTGGGAATTTTTGGGGAGTTTAAAAGTTGGGATCTGCGCCTCAAAGCTGGGGATCGTATTGAGATTTATAGCCCCATACGCCAACGGGCGATAGAAGCGAGAATAGAACGGGTTAAGCAACAAAGGCTCAATAAACGAAACCGACAGGCGCTAAAGGCTCATCCATAACACGCTCCACTCTACCGTCACTAAAATAGACCGCAAAATGACGCCGTGTAATTTCCCCATATCCGGGCTTATTGAAATAAATATAATCCCAACGATTTCCATGAAAGACATCCTGCAGCATCGCAGTGCCGAGAATATAGTGCACTTGGTCTTCTGTCATGCCAATTTCAATTTGGGCAACTTTTTCACTAGTAATGACGTTACCTTGTTTTACATCAAACTTATATGGCCTGATAAAGCAAGCATTAAGGCTTAAAGCTAAGCACAACAAAACCAGAGATTGGCAGAAACGGGATATGATTTTCATTTTCATTCATCAAACTTAATTTAATATTACTCACCTGATGCGCGCTGAGTATATACTAACGCACAACAAGGTTGTAGGGTTCATAAGCACAATCATAAATATGTCAGATGATAAACTAGAAAATAAAGATCTTAAAAAAGTTGGCCTCAAGGTGACGTTGCCACGGATTAAAATTCTTAATATTTTAGAAAACTCCCAGCACCGCCATATTAGTGCAGAAGAAGTATATAAAAAATTGTTAGAGTCTGGGGAAGATATTGGCTTGGCAACGGTTTATCGCGTACTCACCCAATTTGAAGCCGCCGGCCTTGTGATGCGCCATCATTTTGATACAGAACATGCGGTATTTGAATTAGATGAAGGGGCGCATCATGATCATTTGGTGTGTATCAAATGCGCCAAAGTTGAAGAATTTGTCGATAAAATTATAGAAGAGCGCCAAGAAGCCATTGCCACAGGTTTGGGTTTTAAAATCACTGAGCATTGCTTATATTTATATGGTGTTTGTGCCGCTTGTCAAAGAGCAGTGCCGTAACGTCAAACCGGTTGCTTTAACAACTGTTTAGCCTGCGCTTTAGCCTGGGTAGATACATCAATTCCCCCTAACATTCTGGCAATTTCTTGGACACGCTGTGGTTCATTTAAATGATGGATTTGCGTTAAGGTATGATTATCGGAGCGGATTTTGGTGACTTGTAAATGATGATCCCCACAAGAGGCGACTTGGGGTAAATGCGTGACGCACAACACTTGTGCAGATTGGCCTAAATCATGCAAGGCTTTGCCTACAATAGCGCCGGTTTTGCCACTAATACCCACGTCCACTTCATCAAAAACCAAACAGGGGGTGGCTAAGAATTGGGTGGTGATTAAGCCTAGCGCTAAACTAATGCGAGATAACTCGCCGCCGGAGGCAACTTTAGTGAGGGGTTGTGGTGGATGACCGGGATTGGCGCTAATACCAAAAACTACGGTTTCATTGCCATGGGCATGGAATTTTTGATCGGCATGTGCAAGCAAATCTAGTGTAAATATGGCACCAGGCATGGCTAATTGTTGAATACAAAGCGATGCTTTTTGCGCAAATTTTTCTGCGGCTTGTTGGCGGGCTTGGGTTAGGGCATTGGCAAAGCGCTGATATTGGGTTTGGGCTAAGATAATATCTTGATCCACTTGCTTTAAAGCTTCTTCACACTGCGCAATTTGCTGCGCTTGGGTTTTAAGTGTTTCATAATGGGCAAATAAATGTTGTGCTTCTACTTTATGTTTGCGCGCTATATCATGAATACGTTCCATGCGCCGTTCAACGGTTTCTAATCTGGCAGGATTAATTTCCAGTTGGGACATAAAATTATTCACTTCAGACGTTGCTTCTTGCAATTGAATGGCCGCGTTACTGAGACATTCTTTGGCATTGGCTACGGGTGCGAATTTTTCACTTAAAGGGCGTATGGCCTGTATTGCTTGATGAATGCGTTGGTCTTCCAATAATGCTATGACTTGCTCACAGATTTCAATAAAAGTTTGGGCATGGGTAAGGTTCCCGTGTTCTGCGTAAAGCTGTTCCAGTTCTTGCTCGCCCAAGTCGAGTGCTTCAAATTCCGCTAATTGATATTGCAATAAATCCCGCTTGGCTTCTTCATGGTGAATGGATTGTAATAAGGCTTGTTTGTGTTGTTGCAATTTTTCCCATTCTTTGTAAATAGTTTTGACTTGACTGAGAACTTCAGCATGTTGTCCAAAAGCATCTAATAAACGCAGCTGTTCAGAAGATTTCAGTAATAATTGATGCTGGTGTTGGCCATGGATTTGCACCAAGTGCTCACCTAATAACCGCAACTGTTGCGTGGTTGCAGGTCTGCCATTAATAAACGCCCGGGAACGGCCATTCGGATATAAAATGCGGCGAATAATACATTGTTGAGGAGATTCATCGTAGGTTAATTCTACTTCCGTGAGCCACAAAATGGCCCCGGGGAGGGATGCGATATCAAAGCAAGCAGAAATCTCCGCGCGCTCAGCGCCGGGACGGACTAAATGACACTCTGAACGTTCCCCTAAGGCCAAGCTTAAGGCATCCAGCAAAATACTTTTACCCGCGCCGGTTTCACCCGTAATCACGGTCATCCCATGAGAAAAAGTAATATCTGCTTTTTCAACAATGGCTAAGTCTTTAATTAACAGATGCTGCAACATGACTTTAAGCGCTCCAGCCTAGTTTGGTGCGTAAGGTATCATAATAATCATAGTCCATGGGATGGAGTAAGCGTAATTCTTTGGCTTTGCGTTTTATCAAAATTTTATCATTCGGTATGGCATCAAAGTGCACTTGGCCATCGCAACTAATACGGGGATTAAGAACGCTATCTGAGGTCAGATGTAAACTAATCGGCAGATTGGCATCAATCACAATGGGGCGGCTGCTGAGTACACTGGGATGCATAGGGACTAAAACCATGGCGTTAATGGCCGGGTGTATAATGGGACCACCGCCGGCTAAGGCATGGGCGGTTGAACCGGTAGGGGTGGCGACGATTAACCCATCAGACCGTTGGCGATAAACATGTTGAGAGCCAATGCTCAGTTCAAATTCCAACATTCTCGCAATATCCCCACAATACAGGGTAACTTCATTGAGCGCGATGCTCTTTGCAATGATGTTGTTATTACGCCATAACGCCATTTCTAAGAGAAAGCGTCGTTCTTCTTGAAATTCTCCTCTTAAGATAGGCTCTAAGGATTGGGTGAGGGCTTGCGGGGAAATATCGGTCAAAAAGCCGCGGCGACCGCGGTTAACCCCCACGAGGGGGACATCAAAGTCCACCATCGCACGGGATGCATCTAGTAAACTGCCATCACCACCGACCACAATAATTAAATCACAATGCTTACCGAGCTCGTCACGGCTAGCCTGGGGGAGTGGGAGATCAGGACTAACAGAATATTCTGTTTTTTCTAGGATAACTTCTATACCCTGGTGCTGTAAAAATGCAATCAGTGAGGCGGCTGTACTACGCACCTCAGGGTGTGCATGTTTGCCAATTAATCCGATTTTTGAGAATTGGATAGTCATAGTGCATAATACCCCTAGGATTCATTTGATTAACATACACGTTTGTTATTATTAAAACAACGCACCTATATTTAAGGTAACCTTCAAACTTATGAGCGAAGCACGGATCTCAGAACGGGCCCAACAGCTTTTAAAGCATCTCGTTGAATTATATATACGCGATGGCCAACCCGTTGGCTCAAAAACATTAGTGTCTGAAGCTTTTCCTTCTTTAAGTCCTGCCACCGTGCGCAAGGTATTAAGCGATTTGGAAGAATGCGGCTTCATTTCCTCACCACATACTTCTGCCGGGAGAGTTCCCACCACCCAAGGGATCCGCTTTTTTGTGGATAGCTTGCTTTCGGTTCATCCACTCGGTGCCTCACAAGTCAAAGATCTGGAGGCACAATTTGATCCCTGTCAGCCTACGGATCATTTGATTTTGAAAGCCTCGAGTTTTCTTTCTGAAATTACCCATATGGTGGGTATTGTGACACTGCCGCGCCGAGAACACCAAATTTTGCGTCATGTAGAATTTTTGCCCTTAGCGGATAATCGTGTACTGGTGATTTTGGTTTTTAATGAACGAGAAGTGCAAAATCGTATTATTTTGACGGACCAACAATATACCGCTTCTGAACTCACGCAAGCGAGCAATTTTCTGAACCAACATTTTGCGGGTAAAGAATTATTTTTAGCCCGTCAAGAATTGCTCCATTCGCTAAATTATGATCGCTGCCAAATGGATAGCTTAATGAAAGCGGTGGTCGATGTCGCTAGTAAAGCCTTAGTACCTGCGCAAACCGAAAGCGATTATGTTTTAGCTGGGCAGCAAAATTTATTATCCAATCCCACGGTTTCGGTTGAGCAATTGCAAAAGATATTCGCAGCATTTACCCAAAAGCAGCAAATTCTCCATTTATTAGATCAATGCTTGCAGAGTGATGGCGTACAAATGTTTATTGGTGAGGAATCAGGGTATGATGCTTTTCGCGATCATAGCGTCATTACGTCTCGTTATATGGTGGATGGCGAGCTCATTGGCGTATTAGGGGTCATTGGTCCAAGACGGATGCGTTATGACAAAGTCATCCCTGCCGTGGAATTGACAGCTAAGGTGCTTGGCTTACTCTTGAATCCTGAAAAATAGCCCCCATATACAGTATTAAGAATGTATTAACCTAGTAAGAGGTGCAAAATGGTTGAGAAACGAGAAAAAGAAGCAGTAGAAGCATTGGCTTCTCCAAATGATATTAATGAGTTACATCGTGAAATAGAGTCGCTAGGTAAATCTTTGCTAGAAGCACAGGATAAAGCCGAAGAAAATTGGCAACGATTACTACGCAAGGAAGCCGAATTACAAAATATCCAACGGCGGATGCAACAAGAGATTGATAATACCCGTAAATTTGCCATTGAACGTTTTGCCTCAGAAATTTTAGAAGTGGTCGATAGCTTAGAACAAGGAATTAATTTCAAAGATGCCCCAGAAGGCATGAAATTAACCTATTCTTTGCTTTTAAGTGTTTTGGCCAAAGAGCATATTACCCCTATAGAGCCAAAACTGGGTGAGGTTTTTAACCCTTCCTTTCATGAAGCGATGGCCATGCAGCCAACGGCAGAATTTGAACCTAATAAGATTGTCACGGTCATCCAAAAGGGGTATATGCTCAATGACCGTTTATTAAGGCCTGCGCGGGTTATTGTGGCTAAAGCCCCTTGAAAAAGGGAAAATTGCCCCCATTTATACTATTAGAAACAGTGATTATTTGAAATTAACGGGAGAACTAAAGAATGGCAGCGAGAAATGTGGTGATTGGTATTGACTTGGGAACCACCAATTCCTGTGTGGCTATCATGGAAAATGGTAAACCACGCGTAATTGAAAATAGCGAAGGGGATAGAACAACCCCCTCTATTGTTGCATATACTCAAGATGGTGAGCGTTTAGTGGGCCAAACCGCCAAGCGGCAAATGGTTACTAATCATGAATTTACCTTTAACGCGGTTAAACGTTTGATTGGTCGCAAATTTGACGATCCTAATTTACATGATTCTCATATCGCTTACAAAGTGGTGCGTGCGGATAATGGTGATGCGTGGGTACAAGGTCGTAATGATGAAAAAATAGCACCGCCACAAATCTCTGCATTAGTCCTTGCCAAAATGAAAAAGACGGCTGAAGATTATTTGGGCCATGAAGTCACGGAAGCGGTGATTACGGTTCCTGCCTATTTTAACGATAGCCAACGCCAAGCGACTAAAGACGCGGGTAAAATTGCAGGATTGGATGTTAAACGTATCATTAACGAGCCTACGGCTGCTGCTTTAGCGTATGGGATGGATAAAAAATCTGGTGATTCCATTATTGCAGTGTATGACCTAGGGGGTGGTACCTTTGATATTTCTATCATTGAAATTGCAAACATTGATGGGGAACAACAATTTGAAGTATTAGCCACCAATGGGGATACCCACTTGGGCGGTGAAGATTTTGATGACAGAATTATTCAATATCTGGTGGATGAATTTAAGAAAGATACTGGCGCTGATTTACGTAAAGATCCGTTAGCATTGCAGCGTTTGAAAGAAGCGGCAGAAAAAGCCAAAATTGAACTTTCTAGCCGTGAACAAACTGATATTAATTTGCCGTATATAACGGCAGATGCCTCGGGTCCTAAACACTTAAATCTGCGTTTGACACGTGCTAAATTTGAGTCTTTAGTAGACGATTTAATTAAGCGCACGCTAGAGCCTTGCCGTACTGCCTTGAAAGATGCGGGCAAGACCACCAAAGATATTAATGCGGTTATTTTGGTGGGTGGTCAAACCCGGATGCCTAAAGTGCAGGCCGCCGTTGAAGAATTCTTTGGTAAACCTCCACGCAAAGACGTTAACCCGGATGAAGCCGTGGCGATTGGTGCAGCCATTCAAGGTGCGGTACTTTCTGGCGAAGTGAAAGATATCTTGCTGTTAGACGTTACTCCGCTTTCCTTAGGCTTGGAAACCATGGGTGGCGTGATGACCAAACTTATTGAAAAAAATACCACGGTGCCAACCAAAAAGAGCCAGGTGTTTTCAACGGCGGAGAATAATCAAACTGCGGTCACGATTCGTATCTTCCAAGGGGAGCGAGAGCAGGCTTCGGCTAATAAATTCTTAGGTCAATTTGATTTGACGAATATTCCTCCTTCCCCCCGTGGTATGCCGCAAATCGAAGTTACCTTTGATATTGATGCTAACGGTATTTTGCATGTGTCTGCTAAAGATAAAGCGACGGGCAAAGAGCAATCCATGCAAGTAAAAGCTTCCAGCGGTTTATCCGATGCGGAAGTGGAAAAAATGGTGCGTGATGCCAAAGAGCATGAACAGGAAGATAAGGAATTCCATGAAACGGTTATGGCTAGAAATAATGCCGATAACCTCATTCATGCTACAGAAACTTCGCTTAAAGAATTGGGCGATAAAGTTGAACCTAAAGAACGTGCGGATATTGAATCTGCTATGAGTGATCTCAAAGAGGTCATTAAAAAGGGTGATAAACGCGTAATTGAAACCAAGACCCAAGCACTGAGTGATGCGGCTGCAAAAATGTCACAACGCATGTATGGTGCGGGTGGCGCAGGTGATGCACCGCATGGCCATGAAGGTGATGGCAGTGGTGATAGCAGTGGCCAAGGAAAGGGCAAACAAGAAGAGGTAGTGGATGCGGAATTTGAAGAGGTTAAAGACAAAAAACAATAACACCTTCATACATACTTTTTTCTGACGCGAAAAGGCGCATTCATCTGCGTCTTTTCGCGTTTTTATTAATATGGGTTATGCAATGTCAAAAGATTATTATGAGATATTAGGTATTTCACAAGACGCCTCTGAGGCGGATATCAAGCAAGCTTATCGCCGTATGGCCATGAAATATCACCCTGATCGCAATACGGATAGTGATTCCACGGAAAAATTCAAAGAAATAACCCAAGCCTATGAAATTTTATCTGACGCGCAAAAGCGCCGCGCCTATGATCAATTTGGCCAAGCCGGCGTTGATCAGATGGGAGGGGCCGCAGGTGGGGCGGGTGGTTTTGGTGACATGTTCAATGATATTTTTTCAGATATTTTTGGGGGTGCCGCGGGTAGGCGAGGTCCTGCGCGCGGCGCAGATCTGCGTTATAACCTAGAATTAACCCTGGAAGATGCTGTACATGGCACTAATGTCACCATTCAAGTGCCAACCTGGGTTGCGTGTAACAGTTGTCAGGGGACAGGCGCTGAAAAAGGCTCCAAACCGGTTACCTGTCATACGTGTCAGGGGCATGGTCAGGTGAGAATGCAACAAGGATTTTTTTCCTTACAACAAACCTGCCCAACCTGCCGTGGTGCGGGTCAAATCATTAAAAATCCCTGCCGTGCTTGCCGTGGTCATGGTCGCGTACAAGAAGAAAAGAAATTGAATGTCAAAATCCCTCCTGGGGTTGATAATGGGGATAGAGTACGCCTTAATGGCGAAGGAGAAGCTGCACCGCAAGGGGGTGTGCCGGGGGATTTATATGTAGAAGTACATATCAAAGAGCATGCTATTTTTCAACGGGAAGGCCAACATTTGTATTGCGAGGTGCCGATTAGCATTATTATGGCTGCACTGGGTGGTGATATAGAAATCCCCACTTTAGATAGTAAGGTTAAACTGCATATTCCTACAGAAACCCAAACTGGCAAAGTATTTAAGATCCCGGGTAAAGGGGTACGCTCGGTGAGAAGTAGTGCGACTGGAGATTTGATGTGCCGCGTGATTGTGGAAACGCCCGTGGATTTAAATCGCAAGCAACGCGAATTATTGCGTGAATTTGAAAAAGAAACCCAAAGCCATAAGCACAGTCCCCGCGTAAGCAAATGGTTTGAACGCATGAAAGATTTTATTGAAAAAAGCAAAAAATAGGGAAAATGTATGTTAAGACTAGCGGTTTGTGGTTGCAATGGGCGCATGGGCAAAGCGCTGGTTAACGCTATTCAAGAAAATGCGCATGTTGTCTTAAGCGGCGTGACGATTGCCCCTGGAAGTACGTTGGCAGATCAATCTCTGGCAGATATTGCCACAGATGATCTGGAAAAAATTATTGACAAAGTGGATGTGGTCATTGATTTTACGACGCCTCAAGCCAGTCTTAAACATGTAGAAATTTGTCATCGCTATGGTAAAAAAATAGTGATTGGTACCACCGGTATTACCAGTGATGAGAAAAAAATCATTGAAAAGGCCAGTAAAGATATCGCGATTGTCTTAGCGCCAAATACGGGGATTGGTATTAATATCTGTTTACAATTATTACCACAAGTTGCCAAAATGATAGGGCTTGATGCGGATATTACTATTATTGAAGCACATCACCGTAATAAGGTAGATGCGCCTTCTGGCACCGCATTAAAAATGGGCGAAGAAATTGCCCAAGGGTTACCGCCGCATCACAAAGATATTGCTTATTCTAGTATCCGTGCAGGAGATATTGTGGGAGAGCATACCGCACTATTTGCTATCCAGGGTGAACGTATTGAAATAACCCATCGGGCTACAGACAGAAGCATCTTTGCCCATGGTGCTATTCGCGCAGCCCAGTGGCTTGCTTCAAAAACTTCAGGGCTTTATGGTATGAGAGAAGTTTTGGCCCTGTAGCGGCGCTCTTGGCCTTCGTAATTCAAACGCAGGCACTAAAGCTGGTGCAGCGACTAACGCATCTAAAGCAGCTTCTATCTGTACAAAACGCGCTCGCTTATTTTCTTTATAAGCATCATCATAATTTTTCTTTGATGCTTCATCATCTTTTTGTAAAATTTGTCTACAAAGAGCTAAAGTCTCTCTGGCGAGCCTATCATGATCTCGATTATTTGGCTCTGATTGTGCCAAGCCTAAATAGGCAATTGCCAGATAAGTGGGAGCAACAATTTTTTCTGGCTCAAGGCGCATGCTTTTTTTAAATAAATCTATGGCTTGGAGTAAGTATTCAGGGTGTGCACTGGGTAAGGAAAGATCTCTATCCCCATCGGAAAGCAAAATTCCAAAATTATTGCAAATGATATTAGAATCTGGCCATAGGGCTAATGCCTGCTCATAATGTTCAGCTGCGCTGGCAAAGCAAAGAT
>JABDCK010000040.1 GCA_013288185.1 Gammaproteobacteria bacterium | reverse complement strand
AGAAATTCTCTTGGAAAATCCCTACAAAATAGATATTGCTTTTATTTATGGTTCTGTGGCCAAACAAGAAGATACCGCAGATAGTGATATAGATCTTATGCTTATTGCTAAGGATCTCAGCTATGCTGAACTATATCCATTATTAGAACAAGCTGAAAAAAAATTAGGGAGACGTATTAATCCCACCACTTATTCTCAATCTGAATGGAAGCAAAAAAGAAAACAAGATAATCATTTTTTAAATACAATAATCAAGCAATAAAAAATATTTCTTCTAGGAACTGAAGATGAGCTCAAAAAATTTGGATAATTTAGTTAAAACAGGCCAACTAAAGAAAGAACCCAAAAGCATAAAAGAATTTGAAGGTTATCTTGAAATCGAGGGTCAATTACTAACCGATCTCTCTCGGTCCTGGCCTAGGTCTCTCTGAACCCTGGTTCGCGGTATACGCTGTTGCTTTGTTCGTGCGATCTGAGCCCACTTTTGTATAAAAGGGGGCTCAGATCGCACGAACAGGTTATCTAATATTCCCGAGGAAAGCAGCATCAAACGGTACAAAACTCCGAACTGGGGTTATGTGATTATTTCTGCAAATGAAAAGTTACTTGCAGCGCACATTGCGGATACAGTGGAGCTAACATGGCAACCACCATTTCCTTTGGATGCACCGCTAGAAGTTCTTTTATGAAGGGAATATGTCTTTCCTTTGCATATTGATTGAGGTGTTGGAATGTCATTTGTGAACCACGACGTTGCAGTAATGTAAAACCGGTTTCTTGCAATATATGCTCTATTTGTTCATACGGTACACTTTGCATAAACCCCGGCTGCGTGGAATCATACATGGTAGATAGATAAAATTGACCATGGGGTTTTAATACCCGATAAATTTCCGCTAATAATAATTTACCTTGCGCTACCGGTAAATATTTTAGCATTTCAAAATTTACTACATAATCAAAATAATTATCCCGAAATGGTAACCCAAATTGAATATCATGATTTAAAAATGCCGATGGTACTAAATTTCCTGGTGCGCCAGATTCAATATCATCAAAGCCCTTGATGGCCTCTTCAAGTTTATCTAAACGAATATCCAATCCCCAATAATAGACAGATTGCGATTCTCGAGGAATAATATTTCCCTCCAGGAATCTTCTAAAATAACCCGAAGCACAGCCTACATCCAGTATTCTTAAGTGTATATCACTATTGTGCAAAATATTATCTATTACTGCCAGATTTTTAAAC
Organism: Gammaproteobacteria bacterium; assembly: GCA_013288185.1. Lineage (GTDB taxonomy): Bacteria > Pseudomonadota > Gammaproteobacteria > Berkiellales > Berkiellaceae > Berkiella. The sequence continues at coordinate 8,779 of JABDCK010000040.1, read as the reverse complement.
AAAAAATGCCATGCTCTTTCCCGCGTGGCAGTGTAACTACCAAAACTTAAGTCTTTAAAATAGTGATCCCAAGAACGAGTTAAATAAGACAAAGAGGATTGCGCGTCAATTTTACCTTGCAATAACAAACGCACTTCACTTTCATCCAACACAATGGGAGGCTCCAAAAATGCATCCAGCAACGATTGCCTTTGCGTGCGCGTCAATACTACCAATTGCTTATTTTTAATTTTTTCTTGCAGTTTTTGCGCCAAGTCAAATGCCTGAGAGGCTTCTTGTTTACGCCCACAGGCATCCAATACTTGTGATAAATCTATATATAACGCTGGAACCTCTGGCGCAAGCGCAATGGCTTGCTTTAAATAGTCAATCGCTTGCTCATATTGTTGTTGTTCATAACTTATCATTCCTTGTATTTGAAAGACAGGATACGCATGCGCGTCTAATGCTAAAATGGATTTTGCTATTAAATCCGCTTGAGATAAATTTCCTTGTCTAAAGCTTGAATACGCGGTTGACACCCATTCTTGCAGTTGCGCACGCTTGGCCTCTTGCGCATCGGTTAGCACAATTTTTACTTTGAGTGCTTGTTCTAGCGGTGCCAAGTTTTTTTGGTAATGCTGCCAATGATTAATTTCTTTGGGTGAAATTTTGCTCACATCAAAGACCGTGTCTTTATTAAGATCTAAAAATTTCATAACCTTTTGTAAGGTTTGCTGGGGATGTTGCACCAAAGTTTCATAATCAATTTCCAGAATGGGCTGGGTTAATTTTTCTTGCCAATAGGCCATCATTTTTTCATACTGTTGATAATATGCGCCTAACTGCTGTAAATCTGCCCGATACGGATGACCATACAAATAATATTTAAAAAACATCATTACGCAAGCATCTAAAGGGTTGCGCTTAATATGAATAAATTTAGCTTCCGGGAATAAAAGGGCTAATATCCCCAAGGTCATCATATTATTGGGTATGGTATCGGTTACATAGCCATCCACTGGGCCTGTTTTTTGTAAGAGCGCTTTTACATACGCATCTTTTACACGCTGCGCTTTTTCTGGTGTAAAATCTTTAAGCCAATACGGATAACTCAACTGAAAAACGGTATCTGAAAGGCCAATTTCATCGCCGGCATGAATGTGAGGATGTTGACTCAAAAGCTGCTCCAGCAAACTTTTACCAGAGCGAGAAGTCCCAACAATAAACAGCGGTTGTGGGTGCGGGGTTGATTTCAAATGCAGTTTGGGCAATTTTATTTTATTAAAAAACTGAAGTGTTTGTTCAACTGTATAATTCAGCACTATGGGGTTATAAAGCATATTTTTAGCTAAGAGTGCATTGGCCGTGGAGTAATACGCAAATGCTTCATCATAATGCTCACATTCATCATGAATTTTTCCCAAAGCAAAAAGCAAATTAACTTTATCATTTTCTGTCAAATGATAACTATTAATAAATTTCTTTAAGGCAATCACATCCGGATCATTGAGGGAGGTATAATGCTGTGCCAAGCTCAAATTGCGCCAATTGGCGGCATTATTTTCATCCAGCTGGACCGCTTTTCTTGCGTAGGGCTGCGCTTTTTCTAGTTGATTACACTCAATATAGGCAGCCCCTAAATTGGTTAATGCCGGCAGATAATCTGGCGCACTTTGCAAAGCCTCTTCAAAGCAATGAATAGCTTTTTGATAGTGTTTATCACGCAGCAAAGCCGCACCCAAAGCACACAGGATGCTTTCATTTTTGGGCTCTGCCTGCAATGCTTTTTCATATGCTGCAATGGCTGGCTGGTTTTTTCCTTGGTGGTAGTAAATCATGCCTAAATAATAATGTGCCCCCGTAAAGTCTGGGTTGATTTCAGCCACTTTCTCAAAAGCATTGCGCGCTTCAAAAGTATTTTTAATGGTAAAGTTAAGCACCCCGAGTAAATACCATGCTTGAAAATGCCGCGCGTTTATTTTTAAGCATTGTTGAAAGGCATTTCTTGCTTCCAGATACCGTCTTTGGTCTTGTAGCATTTTTCCCAGCACAAGATAATAGTCTTCTTTTTGGGGATTTAGCGTAATGGCGGTATTGAAAAATCTTTCTGCATCGGGTGCTTTATGTAAATCTAGCAATAACAAGCCATTCAGGAAATTTATTTCAGCATCTTGTGGAAAGTGTTTTAAGCATTCTGAAGCAATTAAAGCCGCATCCACAATTTTTTGCTCTTGACGAAATTGGTAGGCACGTTGTAAATGTTCTGAGAGATTTTCTTTGGTAATGACGAGTAAGCGCGGGTCAATTTTCACTTTACGTTCCGGTTGGCAGTCTTAAACTGTCATCCCGCAACTTGTGTTGCGGGAGTGACAAAATAAGAGGGGGAAAGAAAGGTACTATTAGCTCCAACGGTAATAGTACTTGATGAACCCTGCATTACCAACATACTCATCACGTAGCTCTAGGTCATACTGAATGGTAAACACTGAGCATGGGTTGAGATATGCATTGAGACCTAATTCAAAGTCTACAATGGTTCTACCAGGGATAACACCATTGGTACCAAAGGCAATACCACCACCGATAAAGTTAGCGGTTGTTTGTTCCGCATCTACTGTAAAGTCATAAGAGACGATGGCAGCAAATTCAGGAACATATCGAACGCCACGGCTTTCGGTTTCAGCGGCTAAGCGGATACCAATACCACCTGAAAACTCATTCAAGTCTTGGCCACTTACTGACAAGTTAAGACCATACGCACCGTCTTCTTGGTAAGAGTCTAAATCCAAGTGGTTGTAGGCTAAGCGAATGAATGGCGCAACATAGTATTCATCACAATCTAAGAGCGCATATCCAATATCACCTAACAATCCATAGAGTGTGCCATCATAAGAAGCATTAGCACCTAAGGTGATAGTGTTTGCGGTGATAACACGGTTTGAATTAATGTGTTGACCCGCAATCGCGAACATACCATCCATGAAGATACTTTCGGTTGGTTCATACCAGCCGTAAATCGTACCCTGCCAGCTCTTAATGGCTTGATCTTTAGGACCTTGACCTTTGCCATCGACGTTGGTTTTAGAATAGCTTGCTGCTAAACCAACCAATGCGCAATCAGAGTAGCTCCAATCAGCACCAATCGCTAAACCAGCTGCATTTGCTTTATAACCATTAACGCTATCACGAGATTTTTGGTTTAAATGTGCACCCAACACTTCGCCCCACACACCAATATCCGAGAAGCTGCCGTCACCATAACTCAGACCATTAGAAGCAACTTGCTGATAAGGCGCATTGCTTGCAAGACGTTCGTTACCGGCAAACATACGCATGTCACCCATACGTGTTACCAAGGTGTTGAACACTTGTTTCATACCCGTTTGTGCACCCATGACCAAGCCATAGTTTGCATCCGGTGTTAAGCTCGCCATATCTGCATTTAAAGCAGCTTGCGTTGGATCAAAGTCTAATTGACCTAACAAGGTTAACAAGCTGTGGCTTGTAGGACCTGTGCCACCATTGAGGCCAGCTAAGTTATCTAAAGTAGCTGCAACACCAGCGGTTTGCTGTGAAGAAGATTGTGATTGATAAGAATTACGGTTAACCACAATGCTTAAAGTTTGTGGCGCACCCGCCGCACCTATAATCGCTTGCGTAACCGATAATATTACAGATTGCGGTTGTACTAAGTTTTCACCTGGCACACCCGTAATAGTTCCACCTGCACCTACTGCAGATACGATATCAAAACGTGAGCCTTGTGGGAAGAATTGACCAGGCACTAAATATGGGTTAATGAAGGATGTTGCAGCAAAATTTGCAGCACCTGCACCACCCGTAACAACGATTTGGCCATAATTATTTTGCGGATATAATATGGGCTCATAAACAGAGGTACCATTATTCGCAAAAGTCGAAACCCTCAATTCACCTTCAGAACCAATTTCTAAAGTACCGGTATTAACAAATGCAGACGTGCCTGCCCCAGTATTTGGATTCACTAGCGTATTGATTTCCATGGTTCCTGCGTTAGCGTAGGCTATAGCACCACCAGCTGTACCTGAAATAGGCGCATTCACTATCATCGTTGTGCCCGCATTAACGTTTAATGCTGTATTTAAGTTAGTAATAGGGCCGTTAGCGGTGAAAACTGAACCTGCTGTAACTACGTTAATGGTAGGAATTCCATTAATTATGTTACCTGTAAATGTACCAACAGCACCTGCACCAGCAGAATTTATACCAACGTTCATGATGTCAGCGCCACCATTACCTGTGGTGATTTCTTGTACTGTACCACCCGTAAAGTTATAAGTATCAGCACCTGCACCGCCAGCTAACTGAAGAACATTACCGCCAGACATACTAAAGATTTGACCATTGGCGCCTAATAGAACCACGCCAGTAATCATACCGCCATTGACAACAAGGTTGGTACCTGCAGTAGCACCGGCGTTCACGTTACCAGCAATGGTTCCGCCATTCATTACAAAAGTGTTAGCCGTAACGCCACTCGCATCAAATTTTGCGAGCGCCACGTTACCTGAAATTAAGCCACCATTTTGGGTCACAACCGCATTGGTTGTCACGGTTTGAAAGTCAATGGCAGACGCTGTCGTATTAGCACCAAATGTGTAAGCACCAAATGCGTCAACAATAATATTTCCATAGTTTACTAAACCATTGGTAATGGTTGTTCCAGCAGTGGTTGTGTTAATTGTTGCACCGGGTACAGCACCAACAAGTGGGGTTGTAGAAGCGATAGTACCTGAAGCAGTATTGGTAATCCCAGCAATGTTAGCATTGCTGGTAATCGCACCACCTGTACCCGTCGCTCTAATTATGCCTGAGTTGCTAATTGTAGTTGTTCCACCCGTCACGTTTGCATCTATAACAATAGTGGCGCCTACACCTAAGGCAGGAGCAACGATAGTAGAATTACCAGATATCACAGCACCCACACTATTGGTAATAGTGGCAGATGCTAAAGCACCAGTTACTTCAATTGCGCTACCTTTATTGGTTAAAGCACCTATACCACCTGTAGCTTGAATGGTACCAAAGTTATTAATTACGGCAACAGCACCAGCGTTCACAACAACGGCATCGGTTGCAAAGGCTCCTGTAGAAGCATTATTAATACCACTGCCTGCGCCAACCGTTAAAGTGCCTGACGCGGTAAAATCCACACCATATACTGGAGCACCCGCCACACCAGTGACATACACTGCATCCACGCCATAAACTTGGTTATTGCTGTCAATCTTTACAACACCACCCGCAAAGTCTTGGTTGATTGCATTGCTTCCAGCACCGGCAGATCCTGTAATCTGACCTGCAGTTGCTGCGGGGCCACCCAATACTTCAACGGTGCCGCCTTGTGCGGTAACAGATACGGGTCCTGCTGTGGTGCCTGGACCATAAACTGTTGCAAAAGCAAATGGTGAGGCAAATAGCGTAGAGGCTAAAATTGCTTGCGTAAGTAAATTAAGGTTGTGTGTAGGTTTCTTCATAATATTCCCTTATCGTAAAAAAAATCCCTTTCCCCAGACTTAAATTTAGGACAGCAACTGAAAATATTCAAATCCCTAGTCAAAAAATCTCTTGTTTAAGTAAACATTGGTTCTTCATCGATTTTAAGAATAGAAGAGGAAAGTAAATTGCGCGAGGAATAAACAAAAAAAACTTAATATTAAGTAATTAGTCGCTCAACTTTGACATTTTTTTGACGCGGTTTATAATCGCCACGCGAAAAAAGACGTTCAATCAAGCAATAGAGAACAATGAAAAGATAACGACTGCCCATTTCTCTGATCTTAAGTTTAGAAACGCCGTGCTTGCGGTTAACCCAAGCATTAGGCACTACCGCATAACTAAAGCCACGGATAATGGCTTTTAAGGGCAACTCTACTGTCAAATTAAAATGGTGGGCTAATAAAGGATGTAAACCGTCAATAACATGACGCCGGTAACATTTAAACGCATTCGTCATATCATTATAACGCAGCTGAAAGAGCACTCGGATAAAAGTATTGGCGAGGCGATTGAGAATTTTCTTATGCAAGGGGTAATCAACCACCTTACCACCGGGAATAAAGCGTGAACCAAAGACACAATCATAGCCTTCTTGGAGCTTGCGATAAAACGCGACCACATCTTCTGGGCTATCTGAGCCATCCGCCATCACAATTACCACCGCATCCCCTTTAAAAGCTTGCAAGCCACAACGTACCGCTAAACCAAACCCGTTAGGTGAGGAATTGTTCACATAGTGTAAAGTAGGATATTGTCTTTTGAATTGAATTAAGCACGCCTCGGTATCATCACTGCTATTATCATTCACGACTAAAATTTCATGCGCAATGCCGGCCTCAATAAGGCATGCAATTAACGGTGGAATGGTTTGCGCTAAGTTTTCTGCTTCATTAAACGCCGGGATGACTACCGATAATAAAGGACTAGGCGAATTCATACTGCGCCTTCGTTGCTTGCGTGGCAACACAGATTTCTGTCAGAGTTTTGCGTAAATCATACTGATAATCCCATTGCGGGAAATCCGCTTTAAACTTGCGAACATCACTCACCCACCAAATATGATCCCCAATGCGGTTATCATTGGCATAATCCCATTGGATTTCCTCACCACTGATATCCTGACACAGCTGAATGGCCTCCAGCACGGAACAATGGTTCTCTGGGCCACCACCTATATTATAGACTGAAGCCACTTTGGGAGCCTGGTAAAAATGCCAGAGTGCATTAACCAAATCATAACTGTGTATATTATCTCTGACTTGTTTACCCTTATAACCATATATCGTATACGGTTGATGCGTGATGGCACAGCGCATTAAATACGATAAAAAACCATGCAATTTTGTGCCAGAATGCGCAGGCCCGGTTAAACACCCGCCTCTAAAACAGGCGGTTTTTAAGCCAAAATATCGGCCATATTCTTGCACCATTAAATCCGCTGCGGCTTTAGACACACCAAACAAACTATGTTTACATTGATCAATAGACAGGTTTTCATCAATCCCAAAACCAAAATAAGGATGCGAAAAAGCAATTTCCCAACGGGTAGTCTGCTCTTGTAAGGGCAAATGATTGGGAGCATCCCCATATACTTTATTCGTACTTAAAAAAATAAAAGGCGCTTTCGGACAATGTAAGCGCGTATATTCTAATAAATTTAAGGTACCATTGGCATTTACGGTAAAATCTGTATGGGGTTCTGTTGCAGCCCAATCATGTGAGGGCTGCGCAGCCGCATGAATTATCACAGAAATAGCATGACCATAATGCTTAAAAATTTTTTCAAGCGCGTTTTGATTGCGTATATCACAATCAAAATGCATATAATTGGGTACTTGGCGCTGCAATGCCGCCAAGTTCCATTGGGTACAGGCAGAATCACCAAAAAAAGTTTTGCGCATATTATTATCAATGCCCACCACGCTTAAGCCTTTGGCAGCAAAAAATTTAACCGCTTCAGAACCAATTAAACCCGCAGAACCTGTAATCAGCGCTACCGACATGCACACTCCTTTTACATTGCTTGATGCGATATAGTCATTACGACATGAAGTTAGGAATTCCGTCATTGCGAGCGAAGCGAAGCAATCCAGTTCTTAGAAATTAAATGTCCATCAAAATCTGGATTGCTTCGCTTCGCTCGCAATGACGGAATTCCTAATTTCAAAGTGGAACGAGTGTATTATACCTGGAAAATGGGTTTTAGCGCAGCCGAATGTTGTGAGAGCCAAGCACAAATATCTTCTATTATTTGCTCAACACCGATTTTTGGTTCCCATTGAGTTTTTTGATTTACTTTGGTAATGTCAGTAACATAAAATGGAATGTCTGCATCTCTCGTTTCTGGCACTTGTCCTATTTGGCAACTGCGCCCAGTGCTAGTTTGCACCATCTGCGTAAGCTCACCTAAAGACACACTATTTTTCATCCCGCCACCCACATTGTAAATAGCATGTTGATGTGTTTGAATGTGCTGCATTTGCGCAATTAACAGTGCAAATAAATCAGAGACATGCAATACGTCACGCACTTGCAAACCTTTTCCACCAAATCCCATATACTGTAATGGTCCACCAAAAAAATGCCGCGCAACCCACAAGGCCATAAACCCCTGATCCACTTTGCCCATTTGCCAAGGGCCCGTTAACACCCCACAGCGATTAATCACCGCGCGCAAACCATACATTTGCGCATATTCTTGAATGAGTAATTCACCACATAATTTAGTAGCACCATATAAGGAGCGTGCCCCTTCTAAAGAAAATGCTTCTGAGATGCCATTATGCATAGATTCTAAGACAAAACGTTTTCCTTGCGGGATTAAGGGTAAGGCGCGTAATGCTTGAATAGGATAAACTCGACTGGTGGAAAGAAAAATTAAATCCCCACCACGCTGGCGTAAATATTCCAGACAGTTTATCAAACCCAATAAATTGGTGTTGATAAGATACGCAGGACTTTCTCCATATCCAGCATGCACGCTGGGCTCTGCCGAGCATTCAATCAGCCAATCCACACGGTCAATTTTGGCTAAATCCTCAGGATTTCTTACATCCCCATGTAAAAATTTAACCCCATGTTGCATTAACCGGGGTAAATTTAACTCGCTGCCACGACGACTTAAATTATCTAAACATATTACCTCAATTGCAGAATGTTGTTGTTTAAACGCAATCGCTAAACTTGCACCTACAAAACCTGCGCCACCCGTAATAAGTATTTTATGCATACTCACAACATCCAAGCAGGTAAAAAAAGT
>JABDCK010000039.1:164-10233 GCA_013288185.1 Gammaproteobacteria bacterium | reverse complement strand
GAAGCTCCCACTATAGCGCGATAGCGCTTAGTGGGAGTATGTCACCAGAAGCCATTACCATATTAGTTGCAACAGCCAACGGTGCAGGTGAATATAAAAAAATTATTGGTATTACCCAAGCTGGCATACTATTGAGTAGTGTGTGCATGATTATGGTTGGTATTATTTATTGGGCAGCACCGCAATTATTGATTGGCGTTGATATTGCTGCAAACAGTAATTTACCATTAACACAATTAGCCACCAGAATGCTTATGCTTTGTGCGGTTTATCAGATTTTAGATAGTATTCGAATTATCATCTCCGGTGTTTTGCGTGGTATGGGAGATAGTCAATATCCTATGTGGATTTCCAGTATCGCGTTCTGGATCATAGGACTACCCATTGGGTATGGCTTGGCTTTTGGTCTACATTGGCAAGGTACAGGATTATGGTATGGTCTGATTATTGCTGCTATTTTTAGCATATTGTTACAATACTATAGACTCAAGCAAAAATTCTAAACACTATTCAAACTAACTGGCTTATACTTTAACTATATAATAGCCAGGGAAAAGACCTGTCATTATCCCAAGTAGATAAAACTGCAGGTTGTCCAATGGATAGCAAAGCAATAGTCAACACCATCCAAGAATGGCTTCATTTAAAAAATGAATCACCAATCCCGCCTGAAATATTTAGTGCTGATCAATTAGTACAGCATGCTATCACGTTAGCATTAGCGCATACTCTTGCAAAAAAAACAGTTGCCAACAAACTATTACGACAATTATCAAAGTGTGAAGCTGCTTTAGTTAAATCCTGCAAAATTCTCAACACTAAAAATTCTACGGATGAAGGCTTTTCTCCCGCAAAAGAGTGGCTATTGGATAATTTTTATTTAATTCAAGAAAATATTCAATCAATCCGACGCGATTTACCACAGCGCTACAACAAAGCATTACCGCAACTTACACAGCCTCGCGGTCGCGCACGGGTTTATGATATCGCCACACAAATCATAAATCATGGAGATGGCCGTTGGGATCTTGAAAACCTTAATAATTTTTTAGCCGCATATCAAAGTGTTAAGCCATTGACCTTAGCTGAACTGTGGGCAATTCCAATTACTTTAAATATTGCTCTGATTGAAAGTCTAAGCTGTGCATCTCGCCGTATTGTCACGGACTGCAATGATCGTACATTGGCCAACATTTGGGCTGATAAATTGATAGACATAGCAAACACAGATCCTAAAAATCAGATCTTTGCTATTGCAAAAATGGCTCGGGCTGAACCTGAGATGAGCAGCGCCTATATTACTGAACTTACCAGACGATTGCAAAATGCTAACTTGGCACTCGCGCTGAATTGGGTTGAACAACATCTTGCTGAGGAACAATCAACTATTGAACAAATGATCCAAGAAGAAAATAAACGTCAAGCAATGGAACAAACCACCGTCAGTAATTGTATTGCCAGTTTGCGGCGGTTAGATACGGTCAATTGGCATGACTTTGTTGAAAAAAATAGCGTTGTTAACCAAATTTTACAACAAGATCCGAGTGACACATACCGTCAAATGGATTTTAATACCCGCGATCGCTATCGACATGTCATTGAAAATTTAGCACGCACCAGTTTACAATCAGAATCAGAAGTCGCTAAAATTGCCATTCAATTAACACAGGAAACAAATAGTCACATAGGTTTTTATCTTATTGGTAAAAATCGGTGGCAGTTAGAAAAGATTCTTAAAATTCCTTGTGCACGCAAACACTGGGTACTATTTAACTACTTAATAAGCATCACTTTTATTACTTGCAGTATAACCGCTACGCTATTATTTAAAGCAAGCCAAAACAGCATAAGTTACGCTTGGCTATGGATATTGGGTATAGTTGTTACACTATGTGCAAGCCAAGTTGCACTTGCAGTAACAAATTTAGGCGCAACATTACTCGTAAAGCCAAAACCACTTCCCAAAATGGACTTTTCGCAAGGGATCCCATCTGCATGTCGTACACTAGTGGTGGTTCCAGGTATGCTAGGAAGTATTGCTGGGATTGAGAAACTTGTGGAAGCGTTAGAAATACGTTTTCTCGGTAATCGTGATAATAATATATATTATGCATTACTTACAGATTTTAATGATGCCCCCAATGAACATTTGCCACAAGACGATGATTTGCTTAATTATACTCAAAATAAAATTAATGAACTAAATAATCAATACTCCTGTGCCCATGGAAATGTTTTCTTTCTATTTCATCGTCCACGTCAATGGAATCCCAATGAGCGTGTATGGATGGGCAGCGAACGCAAACGAGGCAAACTCTGTGATTTAAATAATTTCCTCAAAAATAACATACAGACGCCATTTTCACGCATTGTTGGCGATATTAGCAATCTACATAATATCAAATATGTGATTACCTTGGATTGCGATACGCAATTACCCCGTGAATGTGCACGTCAATTGGTTGGAGCAATGGCGCATCCGCTCAATCTCCCCACTTATAATGCTGACAAGCAGCTTGTTACAGAGGGCTATGGCATTTTACAACCTCGAATTGCCGAAGCATTACCCACATCAAATCCAACACGTTACGTATGGCTTTTTGGTGGGGAATTTGGCATAGATCCCTATACACGAACCGTATCCGATGTCTATCAAGATGTATTTGGAGAAGGTTCATTTATTGGCAAAGGAATTTATGATGTAGATATATTTCAGCAAGTTTTAGCACAACGCTTTCCTGATAACCAAATCCTTAGTCATGATCTATTAGAAGGTTGCTATTTACGATCTGGCTTTCTCAGTGATGTGCCATTATATGAAAAGTCACCCAGTAGCTACCTTGCAGATGCAAAAAGACGGTCTCGTTGGACACGTGGAGATTGGCAAATTATTGGCTGGCTATTTCCAAGGGTATTAAATGGACTTAAGCAGCGCGTGGTAAATCCTCTATCCGGGTTATCAAAATGGAAAATATTTGATAACTTAAGACGCAGCCTGACTTCTGTTGCCCTCCTCATTTTGTTAATATTAAGTGCAACCATCCTACCTGGATCTGATTTTTGGTTAATTAGCATATTAACGCTTATCATTTCACCCACTATTATGAATCTTTTGCTTGAATTGGTTCGTAAACCAAAAGACATTATGATAAGACAACATTTTCGCAGAATTGAGCAGTTAATTTTTCTGTTAACCTGCTTACCGCATGAAGCATACTATAACCTCACTGCAATACTCGTTACCTGTTGGCGGCTCATTGCAACTAAAAAACATTTACTTGAATGGGAGTCTTCTGAGCAAGTTAAACAACGGTTAAAAAACTCCATCATTGAATGGATAATAAACATGTGGATGGGCCCGGCAACTGCCACTGTAGTATTATTAATATTATTGGTAAATAATAAAACTGAATTTACCCCTTTTGTAGTACCATTATTAATACTATGGTTTTTATCGCCCATTATTGCTTATAAGGTAAGTCAACCATTTCAAACACGCAAGCCTAGACTGAATGCTTCTCAAGTACGCTTTTTACATAGCACCGCTCGGAAAACCTGGGGATTCTTTGAAACATTTGTAACCGCTGAGGATCATTGGCTACCTCCCGATAATTATCAAGAAACACCCATCGCCGTATTAGCACGCCGTACTTCCCCAACCAATATTGGCTTGGCACTATTAGCAAATTTAACCGCATATGATTTCGGTTATATTACCATGAGTCAGTTATTAGAACGTACAAAGAATACACTGCAAACCATGTCTCAAATGGAACGTTACCGCGGCCATTTATACAATTGGTATAGTACCGAAACGCTAGAGCCTTTATTGCCACGCTATATTTCTACCGTTGATAGCGGCAATTTATCAGCGCATCTCTTAACACTTAGACAAGGTTTACTTGCATTGCTTAATGCCCCATTGCTTAATATGCACTACTTAGACGGATTACAAGATACCTGGGATATTTTAGTGGCATCTTTTATTGCGCCTTTACCTGAAGAACTTGATAATTTTCAAGCGTTGTTACAATCAGGACAGGAATCGTTTACCTCCTGGCCATCCGCTTTGGCCCTTTGCGACAAATTATATACACAAGCAAAAAAAATAGACGCCCGAGCGGCCCACTCTGAATGGTCCAGCAAATTGTTATTACAATGTGAAGCACTACAAAAAGAGTTAAATTTATTTGCATTGCCAGCAAATGATCCCAATGTCACGCTAAGGAATTTATCACAACCTGAACATAAAGAAAAAATTACGCTTATTGAATCATTAGCAAATAGCGCCTTTATATTAGCACAAATGGATATTAGTTTTCTTTATAACGAAGCAAATCATTTAATGACCATAGGATTCAATGTTGACAAGCAACAATCTGACCCTAGCTATTATGATTTACTGGCTTCTGAAGCACGCTTGGCAACTTTTGTTGCAATAGCGCAAGGTCAAGTGTTACAAGAAAGCTGGTTTGCATTAGGGCGACTAACCATATCCAGTAATAGAGAACCACTCTTAGTTTCCTGGAGTGGTTCAATGTTCGAATATCTAATGCCATTATTAGTCATGCCAACTTACCCTTATACCTTACTTGATCAAACTTATCATGCGGTTGTGAAAAAGCAAATTAGCTATGGCAAGCAATTAAACGTACCATGGGGGGTGTCAGAATCTGGTTACAATGCGGTTGATAATCAGTTTAATTATTTATATCGCGCTTTTGGCGTACCCGGTTTAGGCTTCAAGCGCGGCTTGGAGGAAGATTTGGTGATAGCCCCTTACGCGACCGCCATGGCACTCATGGTTGCCCCGCAAGCAGCTTGCCTTAATTTACAAAAATTAACTACGGAATATGCGCTGGGTGAATTTGGTTTTTATGAAGCAATTGATTATACACGCTCGCGCTTACCGCATGATAAAAAAAGAGCCATAGTACGCTCTTTTATGGTACATCATCAAGGAATGAGCTTTTTAGCTTTTTCCTATCTATTGCATAATAAACCGATGCAGCGGCGTTTTATTGCAGATCCCTTATTTAGAGCAACATTGCTATTATTACAAGAGCGACGTTCCAAGCCATTTACGGCTTGTTTGCAAATTCCAAAATCACCCATAGGAAGTGCGATTTCTAATCGTCCTGAATCTTCCATACGCGTCTTTAACCATCCTAATACTCGCACCCCGCAAGTGCAACTACTCTCTAATGGTCGATACCATTTAGTACTTTCACAAGCAGGAGGCGGCTATAGTCGCTGGAAGAATATTGCCCTTAGCCGTTGGAGAGAAGATACTACTTGCGATAATTGGGGGCTATTCAGTTATATATCCGATGTCAAATCAGGAGAATATTGGTCTATAAATTGTCAGCCCACCCCAGATAACACCCACGATTTTCAAGCAATATTTTCTGAAGCACATGTTGATTTTAAACGAACAGAAAAATTATTTAATATCCATTCAGAAATTGTAGTTTCTCCTGAAGATGATATCGAATTGCGCAGAATTAGAATACATAATCGCAGCAAAACGCAACGTATTATTGAATTCACAAGTTATGCTGAAATCGTGCTTGCCCCGCAAGCTGCTGATTTATCGCAACCTGCTTTTAGTAATTTATTTGTGGAAACAGAACTGTTAGCACAACAGCATGCAATTCTAGCAACTCGGCGGCCGCAGGATGCTGCGCAATGTGCTCCTTGGCTATGTCACTTACTGAATGTATATAGCGATCTTCCCTATACCTTATCATTCGAAACGGATCGCGCACGCTTTGTGGGGCGCTGTCGTACCTTAGCTTCTCCCCTTGCGATGATTACTCCAGGTTCGCTTTCCAATACGCAAGGTGCTGTGCTAGATCCCATTGTAGCCATTCGTTGCCGCGTTACGCTCAAAGCAGATGCCTTAGTCACCTTTGATCTATTTACAGGAATTGCAGAAACACGTGAGAATTGTGTAGCCTTAGTCGAAAAATATCAAGATCAACGTTTGGCAAACCGGGTTTTTGGTTTAGCCTGGACCTACAGTCAAGTACTGTTACATCAATTAAATATATCAGAGGAAGATGCGCAACTTTTTGGAAAACTTGCCAGTGGCATTATTTACGCCAGCAGCACGCGACGCGCAAAATCTCAAATCATTGCTAGCAATCAATTGGGTCAATCTAGTTTGTGGCGTTATGCTATCTCAGGTGATTTACCAATAATCTTATTGCATATTGAAGATGCTAACAATATTGAAATTGCGAGAAAAGTCATTCAAGCTCAAGCCTATTGGCTGCGAAAAGGCTTGTTGGTCGATGTTATCATTTTAAACGAAGAAAAAGTCAGCTATCGACAGATACTACAAGATCAGCTTATGAGTTTAACAACCTCTAAAAACAACATTGCTATGCTTATAGCAGAACAAGTATCTGCACAAGAACAGATTTTATTACAGTCTGTTGCCCGCGTAATTCTTTCAGATAAACGCGGCACCTTAAAAGAACAATTAGGCCGTCGGCCCGTAATTCCCAAGCAGATGCCTCTTTTACCACCATTTAAAACCAAACGCAATCTTGCAACACAAAGACTTGTTCTAAAACAAGGAAACCAGTTTTTTAATGGTACAGGAGGATTCTCAGATACAGGTAATGAATACATTATTCAATTAACCAATGATATTACTACACCAGCACCTTGGGTAAATATACTTGCTAATGCAAAATTTGGCACGGTAGTATCCGAAAGTGGCCAAGCATATACCTGGATAGAAAATTCACATGAATTTAGACTAACCCCATGGGAAAATGATCCACTACGGGACGCTTCTGGTGAAGCTTTTTACCTGCGCGATGATGAAACGGGCGAGAGTTGGTCTCCTACTGCATTACCACGACGCGGCCTTGGTGATTATCAAACACGACATGGTTTTGGATATAGCATTTTTGAGCATATTGAAGATGATATTTATTCTGAGCTGCATGTTACGGTCGCTATAGATACTCCCGTTAAATTTGCTGTGCTAAAAATTCGTAATGATTCCATGCGTAACCGTCAATTATCTGTTTTTGGTTTTGTTAGTTGGGTACTGGGGGATCTTCGAGATAAATATGCTGCACATGTAGTAACTTTGTCCAAAGAAGGTGCACTCTTTGCGCAAAATCATTACAATACTGATTTTGGAGACCGTACTGCATTTTTTAATGCGACCACTGATACAGTGGGATTGAAATCGCGCACCATAAGCGGTGATAGAACAGAATTTCTTGGCCGCAATGGTTCATATTATCAACCCGCTGCTTTAGCACGCCAAGGCTTATCCGGGCGTGTTGGTGCTGCTTTAGATCCTGGCGGTGCTATTCATCTGGCATTTAATTTATCTAAAGGGCAAACGCGTGAAATAACATTTACTTTAGGCGCAGGGCAAAATCTTCAAGATGCACAAGCGCTTATCGTACGTTATCAAGGATCATTAGCGGCGCAAGCAGCATTAAGTGCTGTGCGAGCTTATTGGCAACACACTTTAGGATTATTGTCAATTAAAACACCCGATGCTACCGTTAATTTACTCACCAATGGCTGGTTACACTATCAAGTATTATCAAGTAGGTTATGGGGCCGGACTGGTTATTATCAATCATCTGGCGCTTTTGGATTTCGGGATCAATTGCAAGATGCAATGTCTTTGACGCACATTGCTCCAGAACTGTTACGCGCACATTTATTATTATGCGCTGGGCACCAGTTTGAAGAAGGTGATGTCCAACACTGGTGGCATCCGCCGCATAACCAAGGCGTGCGTACCCGCTGCTCTGATGATTATTTATGGCTACCTTTTGCGTTATGTCATTATATTGAAACTACCGGTGATACCGCAATTCTAGATGAAAAAATTCCATTTCTGCAAGGACGGCCACTCAAACCAGAAGAAGAATCTTATTATGAGCTACCCACTATAGGGCACGAAACAGCCAGTCTCTATCAACATGCAGTGCGCGCTATTAACCATGGACTACAATTTGGCGAACATGGATTACCACTAATAGGTTCAGGTGATTGGAATGATGGTATGAATATGGTTGGCATAAAAGGAAAAGGCGAAAGTGTTTGGCTAGGATTTTTCCTGTATAGCGTACTAAAACAGTTTTCAATAATAGCCACACATTACCAAGACGCTCACTTTGCACAGCTTTGTAATGAGGTAAGTCATAAACTCCAACAGCAGGTAGAAGCAAATGGTTGGGATGGCAAGTGGTACCGGCGTGCCTATTTTGATGATGGTACCCCGCTGGGTGCTGCCGTTAATAATGAATGCAAAATTGATTCTATTGCACAAAGTTGGTCAGTCCTATCTAACGCGGCAGATCCTCTGCGGGCCAAGCAAGCCATGGAGTCATTGCATCACTATTTAGTAAGCACTGAAGATGGTTTAGTTAAACTGCTCACTCCTCCTTTTGACAAATCAGTTCCTAATCCAGGTTATATTCAAGGGTACCTACCGGGGATCCGAGAAAATGGCGGGCAATATACGCATGCAGCAGTTTGGGCAGCAATGGCGTTTGCAAAATTGGGTGAAACACAGCAAGCATGGCAGCTTTTAAATATTATCAATCCCATTAACCATGGTCGTGATGGTGCAGAAATTAACCGTTATAAAATTGAGCCGTATGTGCTTGCCGGCGATGTATACAGTGTGGCCCCGCATATCGGCCATGGTGGCTGGAGCTGGTATACCGGATCTGCCGGTTGGCTTTATAGGCTTATCACAGAAACATTATTGGGTATACAGCTTGTAGACGGTAAACAATTGCGCTTAAAACCTCAGCTGCCTGCTGAATGGGATGGCTTTAGCCTTAATTATCATTATGGAAATACGCTCTATACTATCATATTTAGCCGGACGGCTGGCGATAGGCTAGATGAAATTAAGCTCATAGATGATGGCCAAACGCATTATGTGAATGTTAAAATCCAGGACGCAGCATCAAAAAGTGATAAAGCGGTGTAATCCGCAGGTGGATTGGGTTTGTTTTCAGTATATCCTCTATCAATCCAAATAGTTTTACAATACGCATTTTGCCCCGCAGCCACATCCCGCCAGCGATCACCAATCATAAAACTCAACTTTAAATCAATATTATATTTCTTAGCCGCTGCTAATAATAATCCTGGTTTGGGTTTATAACAGTCACTATTCTCATGATAGCAAATAAAAACATCATCCAATGGTAAATCATGACGCATTTTTTTATAAATAGCATCAACGGTTGCTTGCGTCATTAAACCACGTTCAACATCTGGCTTGTTGGTCACACAAATTAATAAAAATCCAGCTGCTTTCAATCTCTCTAATGCCGGCTTGACTTCAGCAGGAATGACTAATTCAGCAAGCGTGGTTGGTGCAACCGGTTTACCGTCTTTAATAATAGCCGTATTCAATACACCATCAGAATCTAAGAAAACCGCTTTACCCATCAGGTCAACTCGCTCGCGGCTAACGCATCAAGATACCAGGTTACATTATGAGTTATCAATTGGCCAGGAAATTTAACCGGATCTCGTGGTCCTTCAAGTACTTGTTTTACCGCAAGTGCCTTATTAGCACCGGTCACTAGAAAATTAACCTGGTTTGCATGGTTGATGGCGTGCGGCGTCAAAGTAATTCTAGCCATATTCTGCTCGGGAACCCACACAGAAGCAACCAATTGATGTGGTTCCACGTTGATTTTATGCATCGGCATTAAAGACGCCACATGCGCATCACGGCCTAATCCAAGATAGAGTAAATCAAATCGTGGAAACGCATTCTCTTTGATATGAAAAGTCTTACGCAAAGTATCTTCATATTGTTTTGCCGCAACCATAGGATTGTCAGGTTCCGTTGGTATTCTATATACATTTTCCATTAAAACCGGCACCTGTGAAAATAAATGTTCAAAAGCCATATGATAATTGCTTTTAGCATTATCAGAGGGTACATATCTTTCATCACCAAAAAAAAATTTTATTTTGTGCCATTGGGTCTTGCTTTTATATTCACATAATTTATTAAACAATCCTTTTGGCGTATCACCACCTGAAAGTACAACGG
>JABDCK010000039.1:0-154 GCA_013288185.1 Gammaproteobacteria bacterium | reverse complement strand
CCTTTGAAGCTATGGCCGCATTTGCTTGGTGTATAAAATCTTGGGCTGCAGACAAAAATAGCGCATCAAGCGTGGGGAAAATATTGACTTTATTCATTTGCGTCAAACCACTCTCTGCCATCTTTTTTTAACAACTCATCCGCTTCCTTTGGGC
>JABDCK010000038.1 GCA_013288185.1 Gammaproteobacteria bacterium | reverse complement strand
GAAGCTCCCACTATAGCGCGATAGCGCTTAGTGGGAGTATGTCACTATGACCAGATGGCCTTCAACTAATTTAGATAATTCCCTTTGGACTGCGCCGGTACCAGAATGTGTTAATCTTAAGATTTCTTTAGTGTAAAATGAACGGTCTGAATGAGTAAATAATAAACCCAGAACGCGTTGTTGGACTTTGGAAAAAAGTGTATTTGCTAGATTACGAGTACCCATAATGGGTATTATAGTACCCATTATAGGTACTATGCAAGACAAGCTTAAAAGTCAGTTATTTAATAGTGTAGATCCCCACCTTTTTACGGAATATAATCTTGTTGATATATATCATATGTGTAATAATATAAAGAAGCATAAAGGATTCTTGTGATGTGGGATGTAGAGTATACCGATGAGTTTGAGCATTGGTGGGATCAATTGTCAGAGGATGAACAAATTGACATTGATACTTGTGTTAGATTGTTGGAAGCCAAAGGCCCTAATCTAAAATACCCATTCAGTTCAGGCATCAATGGATCTCGTCATTCTCATATGCGAGAATTAAGAATCCAGCATAAAGGTAAACCTTATCGGATATTCTATGCATTTGATCCTAAACGCGCTGCTATTTTACTAATTGGCGGTAAAAAATCTGGCAATGATCGTTGGTATGAAAAATTTATTCCTATTGCTGATCATATATATGACGAGCATCTTCAAATTTTAAAAAAGGAGGAGTACGTAAATGGCTAGATCATTTAAAGAACTTCGCGCAAAAATGCCTGCAAAAGCTCAAGCTTTATCAATGGGAAAAGCAAATCAAATCTTAAAAAAAATGGCTTTGCAAGAAATTAGACAAGTCCGAAAATTGAGTCAAGAAGAATTGGCTACTATTTTAAAAATGAAACAAGCAAATATTTCTCGCATAGAAAACGGATCAGATATGTATATTTCAACCCTGCGCAGTTATATTGAGGGAATGGGTGGTAAGTTGAATATTATTGCACATTTTCCTGAGGGTGATATTTCTATTATTTAATAAGGCGTATTTTGAGCTGCTGCTTGAAGTAGCGCCTTAATGGCTTCCTGACTATGTTCTGTGGTTAACGCTATCCGCAGGCGACTTTGTCGCATAGGCACAGAAGGTGGGCGGATAGCAGACAGTTTAATGCCTTGTTGTTCAAAAAAACGTTGTGCCGCTAATGTCTTCCCCGCATCTTGCAAAATTAACGGAATAATATGGGTGGTAGAGGTGCCCGTATTAAACCCGAGTTGTTGTAATTGCTGACGCACGTCTTGCGCAGTGATTAATAATTGCTGTGCTTTTTTTTGTAAGCGGGGGATTAATTCCCACGCCTGATGCATCGCCGCTACTTGCATGGGGGAAGGGGCGGTTGAATAAATTAAGCCTTGGCAGCGATTGATAAAATAACGTTTTAATACGCGTGAACAAGCAATATAAGCACCGCTGCCGCCCAATGCCTTACTAAAGGTTCCCATGCAGATATCAATCTCTCCTTTAAAATCTGCAGTTAATCCATAACCAAATACACCGGTGGCATGCGCTTCATCTACATATAATATGGCATCATGTACTTTGGCTAGTTTAATCAAGGAAGAAAGACACGCCACATCCCCATCCATACCAAAGACTGATTCTGTGAAAATAAATTTAGGCTGTTTACTGTTTTTATTTTTTTGTAATAACCAAGCCAAATGTTCATAATCGCAATGCCTAAAACGCAACTGTTTTACATTCGCTAATTGGCAGGCCACATGCATGCTGGCATGATTCAGTCTATCGGCAAATACTAAAGGCGTGGCCCCCAATACTTTGGCATCTAATAATGCGCTGATGGCAGAGAGATTGGCTTGAAAACCGGTAGCAAAAATGAGCGCATTTTCTGTTTGTTTGCTGCGGGCAATATCCGCTTCTAGCGCCAACAAAGCCGTTTGTTGCAGGGATAACAGACGGGATGCTTTACTGCCCACGCCATATTGATCTGCGGCATGGATGGCTGCTTTTATAAGCGCTGGATGTTGGCTGAGGCCTAAATAATCATTCGTTGAAAAATCATGCGGGAAGGTACGCGTATGCGGTAAATGACGCAACAAGTGCTGTTGGCGTAACTGTGCGCAAAATTGGCTAAAGGGCCTCACTTTTTTCATGCTTGATATGATCGCACGTTAGCGGTTGTTTTAAAAGTTCTGGCCATTGCTTTTCCCAGCCTTTATGGTGCTCCACCCCTTTGAGGGTATGGGTTTTCACACACGCCGGATGATTCACTTTCTGGGCAAATTGACTGGCGACCCATGGCGGTACGATTCTATCTTTACTGCCTGACCAATGCTGCTGCGGTAAATCTTTAAGAAGGTGAGCAACTTTTATGGGATTCAAAGAGCCGGTTAAAGGAGTGGTATGGTGGAAACGGTTCAGCGCATCATTGTCTAAATCGCCGGCAACGGTTATTAAGCCAACAACATCAGTTCTTTGACTTGCTACTAATGCGGCAATGCTGGCACCCCCTGAAAATCCTATTAAAACAAAGTTAGTTGATTTTGTTTTTAATTTTATCTGATCGAGCGCTTCATGCGCGGCTTGGATCACCTCGGGCGCGTAACGATGACTGGACCAATATTTAGGATGACACTGTTGATCTAAATCAAGTGGGGTATATTGACATGCACGGGCAAGATAAATGACATGTGGATGTGAATCTTGCATTGCTAAAGTCAGCGCTAAAGGTTGGTGTGGTGTTGGATTATGGGATATAACATATCTTGTTTTCCAACTATGACCATCACCTTCAATATACACATGCACGGTGGATGCTGGTTCTGGAAGTAAATGCTCATAAGTTGTGAGCATAAAAGTGGAGGTCTGATAACGCGCCAAAGAAAATCCTGCCTGCGCGGATTGCGTCACAATGCGTTGTGTGGGCTTTGGAAGCATGTTATTTTTGGAGGGCGTGCTACAACTGAGCATACAAAATAACAAACAACAGCATAGACTTAAATAAAGGTAACGCATTGTTCGCCTATTGCTAGTTAATTGAAATATGTTAATAGAAAATTTTGGTTGAAGCTATACCAAAATGATAGGATAAGTGAGTACTCAAGGAGAGAGATAAGCGTGTTGCGAAGTCGTTTTAAGTTATTATTGCTGTTGTGCGGTATTGTAACCAAAAGCTGGGCGACCTTCCCTGATCTCAATTCAATGTTGCAAGCTTATCGCCAGACTGCTCAAGTTACTGACTCTCCATTATACCCTTTAATTTTAGCGCTAGACGATTTAAATTCAGAACCTGATTTGCAAGCCGCTGCATTGTTAACCTTAATACCGGTTGCCGATGGTTCATTAAAATCAGCATCAGATGGTGCAATGCGACAAATGCTATCGGTGATTGGTGATCGCTTAATTCGTCTACCACCACCGGACAAAGCATCAGAGCCAGATGAAGGGGTTGCCAGTGGAGATGAGTTGCCATCTCCTTTAGATCATGGGGTTTGGTTACAAATATTGGGTGATGATATTCATCAAAAATTGCGCAGTGCAGTGCCTGGTTACCATGGCCAAGTATTAGGCGCCATTGTGGGTCGTGATTTCCTGTTTCCCCATAGGATGATTGGTTTTGCTGCAGGCTATATTCATTCCAAAGTAATTTCCTATGGGCCTTCTGGCAGCTTTTTAGATATTAAACGCTTTCAAGGCACACTGTATGGCCGCTATGAATTGGAACGTTGTCCTTATTATTCCATATTTGCACTGACCATCGCCAATTTACAATACGATAATAATCGTAAAATTTTAGTTCCCCCCGGTGCATCTGGCCATTTTGTTTTTGAAAACATTGCACAAAGTGATTTTTCTGCTTGGGAACCTAGCGTTTATCTTGAAACAGGTTATACCTGGAAATGTGGTAATTTCAGCGCAATTCCTAAAGCCATGTTAACGTATTCTCGCCTGGATATTGGGGCTTATAATGAAAATGATGCTTTTGCGTTAGATTTAAATGTAAAATATCAAGATATGAATACGTTTACCCTAGGCGTAGGGGCAAAATTGGAATATCAAAATACCTTTGATAAAGCATTGGTTGTTCCAGAAATGCACGCGTATGTCTTTCATGATTTTGTAAATAATTCACAATTTGCAACGGCAAATTTTTTCTCTGGGGGCTATGAATTTTTAAGCCAAGGTGCAGAGCCTGCGCTCAATAGTATTGAAGTGGGGGCGGGGTTAGCCGTCCATAGTTATAAAGATATACTCGTTACCATGCAATATGATTATGCAGCGAGAACGGATTATTATCGCAATTGTGCATTTATTAAAGTGCGCTACGAATGGGCTTAACGCATGAAATTAAATCGTAAACTGACTACTGCGGTGTTATCATCCACGCTATTTCTTAGCCCCATCAGTCATGCACAAGTGGTGCTCTCTACCGTACAAACGAATCAACCTTTTTGCACCAGCGCTGTGGGCAATGTTGAAATAACGAGCACCGGCCAGCAACAAATGACAGCGGTTAGCGGCATAGCGCCCTGTATGACTGCAGATGCGATTACTATTGATTCTGCTTCTGCCACGGTTACGCTAGATCCTAGCAATATTTATCCGCAAGGTGCGATTTTGACGTCTGGAGCAGGGGGCAATGGTATTAATGTAACAGCGGGTGCTAAGGCGGGCACCGCGGCAACCATTAATATTGGCGTCGTCTCTGGGATTACCTCAGTCTTAAATGGTATCTTGGTTGCCAATACGCCTACCAGCATTGCAAATGCCGGCACTATTACAGGAAACCTGTCTGGGATTAATATTGCTGCGGGCGGAACGGGTGCGACTATCGCTAACTCGACTACAGGATTAATAGCCGGCACGAATGCCCCCACCATTTTATTGAATGATACAAGTGTTTCTGTTGTCAATGCTGGGGTGATTTCTGCAGTTGGGCAAGATGCTATCCAAGTCAATCAAAGTTTTACCATGATTGCCAATAGTCAGGGTGGGGTAATTGAAACAACGGGAAATTCTGCAGCGATTGATATTACAGGTGCAACCGCTATCAATGGCACGATAAACAATGCTGGACTCTTGACCGTTGCCGGGGTCAATGTAGGTGCAGTTTATATTCAAAATATTTTTAATGGCATGCTTACTAATGCCAGCACGGGTGTCATACAAACGACCAATGGAGGCAATGGTAATGCGATTGTTATTAGTGCTTCCTATGGTGGTATTACGAATGCGGGCAGCATCCTGGCAAAAAGTGCGGGAGATTATGCGATTAACGTATTGGCAAATTCTCCAGGAACGATTACCAACACGGGTCTTATTCAAAGTAATACGCGGCCGGCAATTATATTGAACGCCAGCACAACTGGTATTACCAACACCGGTACTATCCAAAGCACAAATTTAGCGGCAGCTTCAGGTTTAGCGGTGATTCAAGTAAATGCGAATGGCGTGGTATTGCTCAATGGAATTACCAATAATGGCAATATTATTAACACCGCAGGTAATGCCGATACTTTTGCCATTGATTTAGCAAATTTTTTCAACGGTGGGAATATTCCCTTGACACAAAATGCAGGCCTCATTGATGGAGATGTGAGATTAGCGCCGGTGGGTGGTAATGTCTTTTTCATGAATGGTGGCATCATTGATGGCAATGTCATTGCCGCTTCTGTAGCGGTGAACACTTTGGCGCTAAAGGGTGGTGAAATTGCCGATACGGTAACGCTGGGGGGGTTGGGTGATACGGTAAATTTGAGTGGTACACTCGTGGAAACGCTCAATGGTGGCGCGGGTAATGATACCGTCAATGCTTCAGGCGGAAATTTTGCCGCCTTGGATGGGAAAGGTGGCGCAAATATATTAAATGTAATTGGAACCTTTTCACCGGCAGGAACTATCACGAACATGCAGACGATTACGGTCCAAAATGCAGGGACGGTTTTCACAAGCAATGCTCCAATTACCAATTTAAATACCCAATTAACCATTAATGCTAAAACATCTATGTTTGCTAATGCCAATGTAACGGGAACCGGAAATTTGCTGAATAATGGTACGTTAGCAATTGCCGGTACGAACACTTATGTTGGGGGCGATCCAATAATTTTACCACCGCCTTTTGGGGATATTATCAATAATGGTAATATTGACATTGGTACTACCAATGCGTTGATAGGCAATACTTTTACGCAGAATGCTCCCGGCGCGCTAGGGGTAAATTTGAGTGATGCGAGCAATGGCACCGTTACGGTTTATGCAGCTGTCCCAAATGCTGCAGTACTGTCAAAAGGTTCCTATATTGTTCCAAAACTTCAACCGGGATTATATCCTGCAGGTACAAAGTTTGATATCGTGTTAGCGCCTAATGGTGGCGGTAACGCAATTATGGATAATAGCACTATAGTACAACCCACTTTAGCCATCATTTCGTTTACGAAAGGCGTGCAGCCTTATTTGGCTGGGCAAGAATTATATTTAGAAATTTTAAGAGCGAGCTATAGTTCTGTTGCGTTAAATGAAAATGCGGCTGCAGTAGCATCTGTATTAGATAGCCTGTTGTTCAATGGTACCACCAACCCGACTATTCTGGCGGTGATTACTCAGCTGGATACGCTGCCTTCTGCATTAGCGGTAACCCAAGCGCTGAATAGTTTAACCCCTTCTTATAATTATTCATTGGTAGCCGCCAGCCACGTGGGATTAGACAATACCTTTAATGATATGCAAACGCGCTTAGAAGATTTACATGGCGCAGGGCCAATAGGCGGAGATAATGCCATCATTGAGCGTGATGGCAGAAGAAGAAGTAATGGTATGAGTTATGGTGATAGTTGCTATAAGGGAGAAGGCTGTGTGGGGGTCGATGAAAGCGAATTTAATCGACCACATTGGGGATCTTGGGGACGGGGTTATGGCACAATTCTCTCGCAACAAAAGCGGCAAAATATTGATGGCTTTATTGGTGATGGCGGCGGCGCAGCCTTTGGGGTTGATTTATCCACAGAATATACCACGGTGGGAATTGCAGCCAGTTATACCCGTGTACAAGTAAAAGATAAAACTCCTCAGCAAGATACTACGGATGTTACCAGTTATGAAGGCTATTTTTATGGTTGGTTTGAACCCATGGATTCTTGGTATGTGGATTTATTGCTGGGGGTATCAGCGAATAATTACACGACGAATCGTTATATTGACATTGGTACCTTTAGTGCAACCTCAACTGCATCCTTTGCTGGATATTTGTATGGCGCGCAGTTAGATACGGGTTATTTATTTAGATCCGGTAGCCATGGGTTGGTTGCGCCCATTGCTAGAGCGAAATATACCTATTTGGAGATTGGTAATTATACCGAAAAAGGCGCCGGTGGTATTAGTCTGGGTGTCAAAAATGAAGGGTTAAATCAAACCATATTAGGGGGTGGCTTAAGGCTTGCGTTGGAATATCAAATTGCGCAAGGAACCTTTGTGCCAGAATTAAGCGGATTGCTATTATATGATTTTAGTGCCCAGCCTGAAGTTACCATTTCCAATTTTATTGGCGGCGGCTCTGCATTTGTAACGAATGGAATTAAGCCGCAACAAGCCAGCTGGTTATTAGGGGTTGGGCTCAATGGCCATACGCCGGATAATTATATTTTCACTGCAAAATTTGAAATGCAATTAGCCGATGATTATTTGGGTTATTATGGATACTTGCAACTTCATTATCGCTGGAATTAACATTTTTTAACAATCAGACTTCCAATGGAATAGCCTGCCCCAAAAGAACAAATGAGCCCTAAATCTCCGGACTGCAGATCTGCACGATGATGATGAAACGCCATGAGAGAACCCGCTGAGGCAATGTTGCCATATTCATGTAAAATCATGGGGGCATGCAAGGGTAAAGGATCATGATTAAGAATTTTTTTGATAATCAATTCGTTCATATTAATATTGGCTTGGTGTAACCAAAAACGTTTGATATCATGGGCGGTTAATTTAAGTGAGGCAAGGTGCGCCGTAATATGTTCTTCTACCAAAGTAACCACTTCTTTAAAGACTTTGCGACCGTTTTGTTTAAATAAATGTAAGGGTAAAGGACACGCATTGTCACATTCAGCACGATTTAAAAAACCATTATTATTACGAATATTATTGGAAAAAGAGGTGCTGAGTTTATGTCCTAAGATTTCAAATCCAGATGGTGCGGGAGGATTGCGTTCCAGCACGGTGGCAATGCTGATATCGCCAAAAATAAAATGAGAATCTCTATCTTGAAAATCTATATGACCGGTAGTGATCTCAGGATTGACGACCACCATGCATTTATTCTGCTCGTTTAAAAGGTAATTGTAAGCGGTTGCAATGCCAAAAGTTGAAGAAGAGCAAGCGACATTCATATCAAAAGCGAAACCCTTGGCGCCCAGCAGGTGTTGTACCTCAATGGCAACGGCAGGATAAGATCGCTGCAAAAAAGAGCAGGCAAGAATAATGCCATCAATGTCCGCGGGCGTTTTTTTTGCATCCTGCAATGCCGCTTGGATAGCGATGCAAGCAATCTCTGCTTGTAAGCTTGGCTCATCATCCTGGCGCAATGCAATTTTGGGATACATCCGCGCGGGATCTAAAATACCTTCCTTATCAATTACGTATCGATTTTGAATGCCAGATGCCTTTTCAATAAAGCTCGCGCTGGAATAAGGGCGCGGTGTTTCTGGATGTTGTTGATTATAGATGTCTACAAAGGCATTAAAGCTATTAACTAACTCCTCATTTGAAATTTTATGCGGGGGCACATAGACGCCAGTGCCAGCAATAACAATATTATTATTCACTTTGCTTCCTTAGACGATTCAAACTGTGGCAAATGCCAATAAACTGATTTTCTATGAAAGAAATAAGGGAAGGCAAGCTTTCCAGGCGCATTTCTGCAGCCGCTATTTCCAAGCTCAGGCAATGATGTGAAAATTGAATTGCGCCCATATCAAGGCTGCTGAGTCTTAATTCACGGGCGGTTGCGATAAAATTTGTTATATTACATTGGCTTAACGCTGAGTGTAGTATGCTGATCTTACGTTTTGCTTCTTGCAGATAAATTTCAATGAGTTCGTCTGTTTCCCTTTGGAAGGTTTCACTTAATGCATGTAGTAATGAAATTTTGATAGCTGGGGACTCAACACCATTTCTCATATAGTTGCCTACCTACTGGCCAGAAATATGGACGCCCATTATATTGTATATGCACAAAATTTAAACTGGGCGGCTGATCACTACCGTTCATCTTGAAAGACTTGATTGATTTGCAAATAAATTTGAAACTAGCATGCAGATAAACAGACTTAATAATTTAGTATATTTAATTACTTATTTTTGCTAAGATAGATAATAGGTATTAAACTAACATTCGGAAACCAGATCATGTCTAGCATATCGAAACGCCCTCATAATGTATTAGATGCTCTGATAGCATTGGCAGAAAGAGAAAAATGCCGCGGCAATATTCCCGGTGAGCCAGAATTGCCTGAGGCTTTTGCACACGTGACTGTGGATCAAATGGCGCATCTTGCGGTAATGATGGGGTTTCCCGATCGTTTGGAGAGTTGTTTGACGCTCGGCGTTGATAATATTCCCACTTTAAAAAAATTAGCCAAAGCGCTTGGTCATCCGCAAATTGAAACCATGCTGGATGAATATGATGCAAATCTTACCATCAGAAGACGTCCGTCAATTTAAAAAATTTAAAAGCTCACTTCAGAAGTGGTTGCCGTTTTTGTGGGTGGTGGTTTTTTGGCCACCTTTGCAGGGTTTGTTTTCTTAACTGCTTTGCGACGTTTTAAATCATAGCATTGCGTTAAGAGCACGGCAGAAATCCAGGGGATCACCAGAATTAATAAACCTTGTGCGATTGCCTCAAGCGCTTGTGGCAGCAACTGCTTTGCCCCATCGGGATAATAAAAGCGCATGAGTGTGGGTAGTTGGGAAAATAAGTTAAGCAATTCTACCATCAATAAGCCATAGATAAACGTGCGAAAGAAATAACCTTTTACCAGAAACTCACTATGATCAATGGCGGTATTACTGTCTTCATTCTGGATAACGACCAAAACGGGGGCAAAAATTTTAGACACAAAACTTGCAAAAACTACAATAGGTATGAGTTGTTGCCAGGCAAATTGAATTTGTAATAATGGAAGATTTTTTAAAAAGGGCGCATAAAAATCTAGGGCAAAGGAAATCGCAAAACAAGCCGCTAAAATTATCATCGGGAAGAGCAGCATTGAAATTAAGCAGCCAAATAAGCTTAAAAAACTTCTGCAGATGAGAATGAAAATGCTCAGGCGCGGGGCAGGGGGCTCTGTCGCCACTCTGTTTTGTATACCTATTAAGCTAGCGCACAAGGGCACAGTGAATACACATGCAAACATAGCCACTTGGCTGAAAAGGTGCTGCCATTGTTTTGGTACGTAAGGTTGGCCAAAACGGATAATATAAAAGAGTCCAACTATCAGAATACTCAAAGGCAATAGTTGTAAAATGCTTTTGAAATACAGCCGGGTTGCACAGGTGAGTAAGCCTGCACCTTGAAGTGGTCGTGAAAGCGGAAATAGTGGCATAGCATCGTTCCTTCTTCTTATAAAAGCATAGATGAGATTGGCCAGAAAGGGATAATATACGGGTATGGTTGTAAAATAATTTTATTATTGTTATCTTTAAAACTAAGATGGTGCATATGAAATATACCGATCCCTCCTCCGTTGCAAGATTGTTGGTTACCTGTCCAGATGGGCCAGGGATTATCGCCCAAGTGACCACCTTTTTAAAAGATCATGGTGCGAATATTACGGATTTGGATCAGCATTCTACGGATCCCCAAGGTGGTACTTTTTTTATGCGCTTGGAGTTTCAAACGCCGCACTTAGATGTTTCTGAAAAAAAATTAGAACAACACTTTGCAACAGAAGTGGCAGCGCCTTTTCAGATGGATTGGCAAATTGCTTATGCTAACCGTTTAAAAAGAATGGCTATTTTTGTTTCAAAATATGATCATGCCCTTTTAGAAATTTTATGGCGTTGGTCAAGAAA
>JABDCK010000037.1 GCA_013288185.1 Gammaproteobacteria bacterium | reverse complement strand
TGCACGCCGGATAAAAATTTAAAGTTTGAGGGGGCATTGGCAGCGGGGTTAGCAGTTTTTTTCATCTCAATTGGATAGAGGGTATTATTTTGATCAATGATTAAATCAATTTCTCTTTCGTCTTTATCGCGATAAAAATGAAAATATGCCTCTTTACCATTGTGCCAATAGCTTTTTAGTATCTCAGTAAATATATACGTTTCTAAGATATGTCCTGACATCGCTCCTGCTTCCAAAGACTCTATAGATTGCCATCTAGTTAAGTATGAGCATAAACCCGTATCTAAAAAATAAAGCTTTGGAGTTTTAATTAAACGATTGACTACGTTATTATGATATGGACGGAGTAAATAAATTATTCCTGAAGTTTCTAATATATTTAACCAATCCTTTACCGTTCTATGGTTTATATCTACATCTCTAGCAAGATCCGCATAATTAAGTAGCTGGCCAGTACGGGCTGCAACTGCTCGTAAAAAGGTGTAGAATCCTGTCTCATTGGTAATATTCGTAATTTCACGCACATCGCGCTGGATATAAGTCTGTACATATGATGCGTAAAATAAATCACGATCTGTGTCAGGTTGCAATACAATTTGTGGGAATGATCCACTCCATATTCGTTTGTATACTTCCATTAAACCAAAATCTGTCTTTGCATGCTTTCTGGAATTATTCAACCATTCTGATGTTGGCAATAATGGCATAGTATCATGTGCATGGTTAAATATTTCAGCTTGAGATAACCCCAGCAAATCCAATATTGCTATTCTGCCGGCTAGTGATTCAGACACATTCTGCATTAAATGGAATTTCTGAGACCCCGTTAACCAAAATAAACCATTTTTGCGTTCACGATCACAAATTATTTTTATGTAACTGAATAATTCTGGTGCATATTGAACTTCGTCAATTAGAATTGGCGGAGGATTTCTTTTAAAGAATAATTCTGGATCACTTTTTGCTAATAACCTATCATTCAAATCATCTAATGTAATATAGCGCCTATTTGATTTCGAACAACGTTGTAATAGAGTGGTTTTGCCTATTTGCCGAGGCCCAGTGACCATTAGCACTGGGAAACTTCGAGAGGCTTTTGCAATAGTCACCTCCATGGTTCGCTGTATATACATGTGTTTCGTCCAATCTTGTATTGAACTACAAGATTAGACGAAAATAGGGCTCCTTGTCAAGAAGAAATAGTGTATTTAAACGTTTTTACATGATTTATCTCGCAACAAATAACTTAAGAGTGCTGGTCGGCGGTATTTTCCGTCTTCCATAAACGTTACCTCTTGTGGGAACCCTAATGCGGCGCGTTGCAGAATAATTTCACCGCGCATGGGCAATACCAGCACAAAGATATAAGAGCTATAGCGTTTAGAGAGAGAAAATATCGGTAAGTCCTTCAGTTGAAACATGCCCAAGGTGATAAAGCGGACAATCGCGGTGTGAATTTCCTCAATGGAGTATTTCACCGCGATTGAGAGTTGATTATATGAAAATGTACACGCGAGGCGTTTACTTTGACGGCATTGTGCGACAAACCACAGCAAGACATCATTTTCAACGGGTGTTAATTTCATATAATAGGTAACCAATCCCCATTCCAAAAGGGATATTTCATTGACACGTTTGTGCAAACGTACTTCGTGCGTAACACACGATGAGAGGGGCTCAGCCATAGATCATCCTTAACGTTTTAGGTTAGCTCAAAAACATAATATCGAAATTAAATCGATAAATAGGTTAAAAAACCGCTAAAAACACGTTAAACATGGTCGATTGAGTTTTTTAAAAAGAGAGAATGGATTATTATTACAGACAGCCGTGGGCATATTAAACTCCTCATTAGTTTGGTTGCTTATGGTTAGCTGATGTCAAGCGTGGTCATACGCTTGCATCAGCGATTAAGTGAGATTACACCAATTGAAATATCCTTGACAATAGGTTTTTGAAATTTTTTTCAAAGGATCTATAAAGCTAACAACAAAGCAAACAATGAAAAGAATCGCCAGTCCTTAGTTGTGAGTTTCCCTCATCCTAGCCTTCTCCCTAATAACCTTAGACATGCTTCGGAAAATTCCTTCTTGGGGAGAAGGGACCGGAATGCTATTCGTTCCTTAATATTGCGTATTTTGTGGTGGTTAGGGTATGTTCTAAAATGGAACATTGAGGTGTTCTAATTAAATTAGCGAAACAAAATCTCTCAACTTGTTGACCGTTTTCGGCAAAGATTGCTTGGCTAATATTTCAAGGTACTTTTCAGCACCGATTGGAGGATTTTTTAATTTACTGCGAAGCTTTTTAATAGCCCCGCAAATAATACCAGAGGCTATTTCTAAAAAACTAGCAATAAAATCGTCAGGATGTTGTGCTTTTATATTAAACTTTGATGTTTCTAATATTGGGAAATCTTTAAGATTATACGTTACAATAATTTTTGACGAAGAGTGAATAGCTGCTGCTAAAACATGACGATCATCGGGATCAGGTAGTGCCACTATTCCTCATACCCCATTTTCAATTTCTGTGCTTCCTCAACTAATTCACCTAGTGCTTTATATCGAGCTTCGTCTTCATTGACCTTATATGCTAGAACATCTTTAGTTAGAATTCGTCGTTTTGTACCAACTTTACGGTAGGGGATCTTGCCATTTTCAAGGAGTTCTACTAAATATGGCCTTGAAACGTTTAGCAGATTTGCAGCTTCTTGAGTTGATAATTCTTGATGAATAGGGACTATAGTTACTGCATTGCCTTCACTCATTTGAGTTAGAATATCTACAAGTAGGCGTAAGGCTTGTGCGGGTATTTCAACCTGTTCTTGCTTTTTTCCTTCTTTGATAACAATGGCAGCATTGTGAGTAGAGCTAGTATAGGCCGATAGCGTACGACTGGATTGCTCTGCGAGAGCAGCATCAGCCTCTGAAGGTAGAGTTGCTTCAATCGCCTTAGTTATCTTGTTTCTCATAAGGATCACCATAAATATTCCGCTGGTAATCAAAGTATAGCACAAACGAAATAAAAGAATCAAACGAAGGAACCGAAATACAAAATAAGTTAATGTGCTTATACACGCTTTATATTAAAGCGGGTTGTTGAGCCGATTAAGGTTATTAATCGGCTCAAGTGTTAAGGCGTGCAGCTTTACGCCAGGCAGGATACCAACCGGCCCCTAATGCAATGGAGAACATGACAAATAACATTCCGACTAAGTCATACCAATGTAAATTTTCATTTAAGAAAATAATCGCAAAGAGCATGGTTGCCACCGGCATAATGCCGCCAAAGATAGCTGCGGTGCTGGCAGAGATAAAAGAAAGTCCCCAGCCCCAACACCAAAAGAAGATAACGGCGCTAAGACCGGCAAGAAAAACTAAACCAAATTCTGATGCACCATAAAAGCTGAGTTCAAAAGCAGAACTTGAGAACAGCGCGCAAGGCAACCAACAGATAAAACCTACCGCATTGGCAATGAATGCCGCGCCCAAAGGCGTAACACGGGATGCTAATTTTCTGCTAATAATGGAGTACCATGCTTCAGGGAACATAGCCACAAAGACTAAGAAATCACCCCAATAAGTATGATTGGAGTTACTCACGCCTTCAATATTATCAATGTTGATAATTAAAATACCCAGCATGGCAAAGCCCAGCGCAAGAATTTTTACACGATTCAGCCGCTCTTTGAGTAACCAAATGGCGCAAATAGCAATAATGGCTGGCAAGGTACTACTAATAATACCGGCGGCAGTTGCAGTGGTATGTTGCAAACCCCAGACAAAGAATAAGTTGAATAAAAAGGCCGCAAAAATGCCTTGCAAAATGGCCATGCCCCAATCATATCGGGTTAATACACCGTGCTCTGCAACGGCTAAGGGAGTTTTGGTCATTTTTAAGGCGATAAAAAGTAAAAGCGAGCTTATGCCAAATCTGGCAGTGAGAAAGGTAAACATGGGAAGCGTTGCAAGCACATATTTGCTGGTAACCACATTAATGCTAATGGCCACTTGTGCAAAAGTGAGGCCAAGATAACCAAGAGTCAGGGAAGGGCGCATACGGGGTTCCATCTCAATCACAAGAATTCTACCCTTAAAAGTCTAGCAGAATCCCTGCGATTTTAATATTGCTTTTAGATAGCGATTAACGATTGCCCGATGAACGGTCCATGGCGCGATGGCCAATGTCATTACGATAAAAAACCCCATCCCAAGCGACTTTTTTTACTAAACGATAGGCTTTTTGATGGGCATCTTGTAAATTATCACCCAAAGCGGTGACACACAGAATGCGGCCTCCATCCGTAAAAATACGGCCCTCTTCTACTTTGGTGCCCGCATGAAATATTTTATATTGATCGCTTGGCGGAATGTCATTTAACGTAGGGATGAGTTCGTTTTTATGATAATTATCAGGATAACCATGCGCGGCTAGCACCACACCCAGAGCGGTACGTGAGTCCCACTGCGCTTTATAGGTATCCAGCTGACCATTAATTGCCGCTAAACACATTTGCGCAAAATCAGAGGTTAAACGCATGAGTATAGGTTGGGTTTCAGGATCCCCAAACCGACAATTATATTCTAAAACCTTAATTTTTTGTTGCGGCGTAATCATTAAACCTGCATACAGAAAACCTTTGTACGGATGGCCTTCCTTTGCCATGCCCTCAATGGTAGGAATAATCACTTCATGCAGTATTTCATCTTGTAAGCTTGGCGTAACAATGGGGGCAGGAGAATAAGCACCCATACCACCGGTATTAGGACCCATATCACCATCATCACGGGTTTTATGATCTTGGGAAGTGGCTAATGGAATAATATTTTTTCCATCACACATGACAATGAAACTGACTTCTTCGCCTTCCAAAAAGTCTTCAATAATAATTTGCTGGCCAGCAATCCCAAAACGTTTATGTTGGAGCATTTCTTCTACTGCAGTTTGCGCGCTGGGCAAATCACGCGCAATCACAACGCCTTTGCCTGCCGCAAGGCCATCCGCTTTAACAACAATGGGAAAAGAGCAATGCTGTAAATAGTCCAGTGCAGGAGCTATCTCGGTAAAGACTTGCGCATTGGCTGTGGGAATATGGTGTTGCTGCATAAACGCTTTGGCAAATACTTTAGAGCCTTCTAATTGCGCACCCGCTTTTGATGGACCAAAACAGGCTAAACCTTTTTCATGAAAATAATCAACCAAGCCCGCTACTAAGGGTGCTTCAGGTCCTACCACGGTAAAATCAATTTTTTGCGTTTTGGCAAAATCTGCCAGTGCTGCAAAATGTAGCGGATCTAAGGCTACATTTTCCACTTTGGGTTCACGATATGTGCCAGCATTACCCGGAGCAACAAAGACTTTCTGCACCAAGGGCGATTGAGCTAATTTCCAAGCCAAGGCATGTTCTCTGCCACCCGATCCTATCACAAGCAATTTCATAGTTAGACTCTCTTTGTTAATGACGAAAAAAACGGGTTCCCGTGAACACCATGGCAACATCTAACGCATCTGCACAGGCAATTACATCCGAGTCTCTTTTGGAGCCGCCGGGTTGAATGATTGCTTTGATGCCATATTCATGCGCTTTTTCAATATTATCTTTAAAAGGAAAAAAGGCATCAGAAGCCATCACTGCATTAAAAAGAGAAAATTGGGCTTCTTTAGCTTTCAGTGCAGCAATTTCTGTGCTGAAAATACGGGACATTTGTCCTGCACCCACGCCTAAAACTTGACCATTTTTAGCATACACAATCCCATTGGATTTAACAAATTTAACCACCTGCCAACTAAATAATAAATCTTGCATTTCATCTGGGCTAGGCTGGCGTTTGGTGACCACTTCATAATGTGTGTTTAATAAGCCGGGAGACTGCACTAAAATACCGCCGTTGACACTTTTGATCTCAAGTGCTGGGGAAACTAAACCGTTATTATCCGTATTCAGGTGATATTGTAAGAGTCTAATGTGGGGTTTTTCCTGGGCCAAAATATGGGCGTCTGGCGTAAAATCTGGCGCAATAAGTACTTCCACAAATTGCTGCGCAAAAATTTGTGCCAATAAGGATTCATCCACAGGCTGATTAAATGCCACAATGCCGCCAAAAGCAGAAATTGGATCGCAACTATAGGCTTTTTCATAAGCTTCCAGACTGGTAGCGCCAATCGCTACGCCACAAGGATTGGCATGTTTTACAATGACACAAGCGGGGAATGCAAAAGTTTTTACGCATTCCAAAGCGGTATCTGCATCTAAAATATTATTATAAGATAATTCTTTACCTTGAATTTGAGTGGTATTGGCAATACTATCTGGCGCAGGGTGTAGTACGCGGTAAAAAGCCCCTTCTTGATGAGGGTTTTCACCATAACGTAATTTTTCTTTTAATTGGTAATGCAAAGAAAGGGTTTCACCTTTACTCAGGAAATTACTAATATTGGCATCATATGCCGCAGTATGGGCAAAAGCTTTGGCCGCGTAATGAAACCGGGTTTTTTCTTTAATGGTCCCATGATTTTCAATAAATTCTTCAATAAAATGCGCATAATCTTGCGGATCTACCAACACGGTGCACCATTCATAATTTTTAGCCGCCGCACGAATCATGGTGGGCCCACCAATATCAATATTTTCAATAATATCTTGCTGGGTGGCTAAGGGATTTTGACTCACTGCTTGGAAAGGGTATAAATTAACCACGATCAAATCAATATCTGGAATATCATGGGCATGCATGACATCTGCATCAATATCCCGCCGACCGAGGATCCCACCATGAATTTTAGGATGTAAAGTTTTTAATCGTCCCTGCATAATTTCAGGGAAACCGGTATATTCACCAACAGAAATAACCGGCAGACCATGGTTTTTTAAAACTGCAGCAGTATTGCCAGTGGAGAGTAATTCTACTCCGCGTAAATGTAAGGCTTCTGCCAGTGGTATGATGTTCTCTTTATCATAAACAGACAGTAAAGCGCGTTGGATAATAGTTGATTCATGCATAGTTTTTTATATCTCTTTTGTTATTCTAAGCCATATTCTTCTAAACGTTTGCGCAAAGTACCTCTGGCAAGTCCTAACCAATCTGCGGCCTTGCTTTGGTTACCGCCCGTGAATTCTAAAACGGTTTTAAATAAACCCAATTCTACTTCTTTAATCACCAAATTATATAATTGCTTGGCGGGTTGGCCATCCAAGGTTGAAAAATATTCTTCAATGATTTTTGCCACAATCTCTCTTAAAGGTGCTGAATTATTCATGATGATCCAATTCCATTAGATTCTCAAAAAAAGTTTGCGCCGCATCCAATTGTGCTTGCGCAGAGGTAAGCTGATTAAATTCATTTCTAAAAACGCCGCCATGACGTTGACCTTTGCTATACCAAGAAACATGCTTACGGGCGATTAAAACCCCGCGCTCATCACCATAAAACGCATACAGATTTTTCATGTGATTGATCATCAAATCATGAATTTCAGTACGGGTGGGAGGCGTGAGGGTTTCACCCGTTTGTAAATAATGTATTATTTCTCTAAAAATCCAAGGTCTGCCCTGCGCACCTCTGCCAATCATGATGGCATCTGCGCCGGTTTTCTCAAGCACCCAGCGGGCTTTTTCTGGGGTTAAAATGTCACCATTGGCAATTACGGGGATTTGAATAGCCTGTTTAATCGCGGCAATGGTATCGAATTCTGCTTCCCCTTTGAACATACAAGAACGTGTGCGTCCATGGATTGCTAATGCTTGAATACCGCAGTTTTGTGCGAGCTGGGCAATGTTCACCCCATTGCGGTGGTCCGGATCCCAGCCGGTTCTAATCTTTAAAGTGACGGGAATATTCACGGCATTTACTACTGCTTCTAGAATGCGTGATACTAACGGCTCATCTTTTAACAGCGCAGAACCTGATAGGGTATTACAGACTTTTTTGGCCGGGCAGCCCATATTAATATCAATGATTTCTGCGCCTTCATCGGCATTCACTTTGGCAGCTTGCGCCATCATTTTGGGATCGGCCCCGACAATTTGTACAGAGCAAGGACGGGTTTCACCCAAATGGTTGGCACGGCGTTTGGTTTTTTCACTACCATGTAAAAGAGAATTTGCGCCGACCATTTCAGATACCGCAAGGCCTGCGCCCAAGTTTTTACATAATTGTCTAAAAGGTCTATCCGTCACGCCAGCCATCGGTGCCAGGATAATCGGATTATCGATTTGGTAAGGACCAATTTTCAAAGGAGAAAGTTGGTTAACTTTTTCAATGGGTGGTGACATGATTGACGCTCTTACTTCGGGATTGCGATTATACCCCTTACGCGCGGATTTTAGTACCGCACAGTAATACCCAGTCTTCTTTAACCATCATGGGGCTAAAATCAAACCAAGGTGCATAGGCCGCGGTCACCGACTCTGATTGGTTAGTTAATAAACCAGAAAGCACGATATGACCACCCAGGGCGCAGCTTTGCGCTAAGGTGGGAGCAAGTTCAATCAGTGGCTGAGCCAAAATATTTGCCAGGATGGTTTGGGCCAGGGGGATTGGAGTTGGCAAGGTAGTTGAAACGGCAATGCAGCCGCTAACCTGATTGCGCAGGGCATTATCCTGGGTGCTTAACAGCGCTTGGGGATCATAATCAATGGCAAAGACCTTTTCAGCGCCTAAGCGCGCAGCGGCAATCCCTAAAATGCCAGATCCACAGCCATAATCAATCACAATCTGCGCTAACGGGGGGTGTGCATCTAACCATTCTAAGCACAGCGCCGTGGTGGGATGTGTACCGGTACCAAAGGCAAGGCCTGGATCTAGCTTAACCACCACCGGATTTTCCACTTCCGTTAAAGGAGGGTAATCAAAAGGACAGATCCATAGTCTTTTGCCAAAAGGCATGGGTTGAAAGTGCTCCAGGCACACCCGTGTCCAGTCTTGTTCTGCTAAGGGTGCAGCGGTTAAGGTGATTTTTGGGAAAAGCGCGGTGAGGGCGGTTTTTAAGGATGCAACATCAGTCTTTTCTGGAAATAACCCCACCACCTTCACTTCATCCCATAACGGGGTGGTGCCTGGCAGGGGCTCTAATAAAGGTTTATCGCCAGCATCTAAGAAAGAAACTGCCACCGCTCCCAGGCGCTCAAGCTGGTCACTACAGCGCTCGGCCAAGGTTTCTGGAATATTAAAGCTAATTTCACACCAAGTCATACCATTTCCCATCATAACGCACAGGGGCTATGATACCAATAATTCTCAAAAATTGCTAAGCTAATGAGTATGCAAGCCAATAATACCAAACCAGTATGGATGTTTATCCTGCAGATGTGCAGGCCCTTTACCTTATCCCTTGGCGTGATGGTTTTTACAGCGATTGTCTGGAGTATTGATTTATCTTTTAAACCCTATTTGCTCAAAGTAATTTTGAACCGAGTTTCAGAATATCCTGGCAAGCAGGTTGTGGCGCATGTGTTTTATCCGGCACTGGGATTTTTCTTGATGACTTTATTGTTATCCTGTGCTTTTAGATTATATGATTATTTTGCTGGAATAAAAATGATCCCGCCATTACGGCAGAGAATTTCAAACACCATGTTTGCGCACTTATTGAAGCATAGCCACCATTACTATCAAAATAATTTCTCTGGATCTTTGGCAAATAAAGTTACCGACTTGGCCGATAATATTCCAGAAATTATGCAAATCTTGATTGACAGATTTCTGGCTACCATTCTTGCCATTTCCATTGCCATTTTTACATTGTGGCAAGTGAATATTAAATTTGCCATTCTTATTTTTTTCTGGACAACCCTCTTTATTCTGGTTTCTGTGTTATGTTCAAAAAAATTGCAACGGCTTTCCAGTATTTGGTCTGAATATGCTGCTGCCATTACGGGTAGATTAGTGGACGCACTCTCCAATATATTATCTATTAGATTGTTTGCCAGAGAACAGTGCGAGAAAAAACTCTTTAATGAAACGCTGGAAGATACCGCACAAGCGGAAAGTAAATTACAATGGTTTTATTTTTTGATTTGGAATGGGTATGGTTTTTCTTTTGTGGTCATGCAAGGCTTATGCTTATATCTTTTGATTATGGGCAGACAAGCCGGTACTATATCTGTTGGGGATTTCGCTTTAGTGTTAGGGATTAATATTGCCATTGTGGATTTTATGTGGCAATTTACCAAAGATATTTCACAATTTTCACGGCACGTGGGTAAAGTCAAGCAAGCCTTACAGTCCATTATGATTCCCATTGAAATTCAAGATAGACCACATGCGGGCAAGCTTAGTGTCACGCATGGGGAAATTACCTTTGATAAAGTGCAATTTAATTATAAAGGCGATGAACCTTTATTTGAAAATAAATCTATTACCATTTTATCAGGACAAAAAGTAGGCTTGGTGGGATATTCTGGTAGCGGTAAATCCACCTTCGTAAATTTGATTTTACGTTTATTTGAAGTAGCAGAAGGCCGCATTCTAATTGATAATCAAGATATCAGAGAGGTCACCCAATGTTCATTGCATGAAGCCATTGGTATGATTCCGCAAGATCCGTTTTTGTTTCACCGCACGCTCATGGAAAATATCCGGTACGGACAGATTGATGCTAGTGATGAAGAGGTTGTCAAAGCCGCTATGCGTGCTCATGCCCATGAATTTATTAGTACGCTGGCGCTGGGGTATGAATCATTAGTGGGAGAGCGCGGCATTAAAT
Source organism: Gammaproteobacteria bacterium (assembly GCA_013288185.1). Lineage (GTDB taxonomy): Bacteria > Pseudomonadota > Gammaproteobacteria > Berkiellales > Berkiellaceae > Berkiella. Next base: position 454 of record JABDCK010000037.1, on the reverse strand, counting down.
TATCTGGTGGTCAACGTCAGCGTATTGCCATTGCCAGAGCTTTTTTAAAAAACGCACCCATTTTAATTTTAGATGAAGCTACCAGCCAATTGGATTCTATTACAGAAAGTTATATTCAAGATAGTTTATGGCAGTTAATGGAAGGGAAAACCACGTTAATTATTGCGCATCGTTTATCCACATTATTGCGCATGGATAGAATTTTAGTATTTGAACAAGGTAAAATTGTTCAAGATGGATCTCATAGTGAATTACTCAAAACGCCCGGTCTTTATAAATCACTTTGGGATGCACAAGTAGGTGGATTTTTGCTGGATGATGTCTCCATTCATAGTTAATGAATTTTATTATCTATCCACTGTATTAGTGCATCCTTATTAATTTGGTTGGCTGCCAACTGATAAAATAATTGATATTTTTCAACTTGCGTAGCAATAATTTTTTTGCCATTTAG
>JABDCK010000036.1 GCA_013288185.1 Gammaproteobacteria bacterium | reverse complement strand
GGTCTAAAATTAACCAGCAAGCCTACGTTATGGGTGAATTAGCTTCTAAAGATCCAAATGCTAAAGAAAAATCTTCTGGCCCCACTACGCCGCTTGAAAGACAGATAGTTGCGAAGGAAAAAGCTGCCGCTGCTAAAAGAAAAGCAGTTTATATCAAAGCAGGTACGGTTTTATTCGCTGTACTGGATACGTCTATTAATAGCGATCAACCCAGTCCTATATTGGCGACGGTGGTTGGTGGTAAATATGCAGGTGGCCGCTTAGTCGGTGCCTTACAGCACACAAAATATCAAGAATCTGTGCTGGTCACTTTTACAACTTTATCATTGCCCAAACGTGCCAAATCAATGTCCGTTCAAGCGGTTGCGATTGATCCAGATACTGCAGAAACGGCATTAGCGACGGATGTCAATAGACATTATTTATTGCGCTACGGTAGTCTTTTTGCGGCTGCTTTTCTGCAAGGATATGGCGCAGCCATTACGCAACAAGGAACCACAACCACTTCACCACTAACAGGAACAACCACCACATCTACACCCCCACTTAATAATCAACAAATATTTTTTGCGGCACTTGGCCAAATGGGCACCCAATGGAGCCAAGCCGTTCGCAGCAACGTGGATATTGCGTATACCGTTAAAGTTGATCAAGGAACGGGTGTTGGTATTTTATTCATGAATGATCTTGATGTTACCGACGAGGGCTGAGGTAATGGCTGACGATGAAAATGAAGACTTTGAAGAAGAATTTGAATTTGATGAAGGTTCAGAAGATGCCGATGAATCACCTGAAGCAGCTACAGAGGATGTTTCAGAGGATGTTTCAGAAGATGAAGAACTTTCAGATGATTTAGCTGAAGATGAAGGTGAAGCACCTCCTGCTCGCAAAAGCAGAATGCTACCTATTCTGATAGGACTAGGTATTTTGGGATACCTTGGCTGGAAGGGTTATGGCTTTGTGCTTTCAAAATCTGGCAGTTCAACCACTATTACGGAAAGCAAAAAACCAAGTCAAGTGCCGGAGCAGAAAGTCACCGCCAAAGAAGCGCCCAAAGCATTGCAATCACTCTCTGCCATACCAGAGCAAAAACCTGTACTCGCAGCGCCTCCCCCTGCTCCAACCGTAATGCCCCCTACGGTAACGCCAGCGCCAACGCCACCAATGCCAGCGCCAGCGCCCGCACCCGTGCAAACTGCAACGGTTAGTGCATTACCCATAGAGCAAGCTAAACCGACTATTTCAGAAGAGGCTCTGAATAAGCTACAAGCAAAAATTGACGCGCAAGAGCAAATGTATAAACAACAAATTAAATCTTTAGAGAAGGATTTAGAAACCAATTCCCAAAATTCTGGTGCTGCATCAAAAGAGCTTTCGGCGTTACAAAATGAAATTGCAACGCTTTCTGCTGCAGTAGAAAGATTAGCAAATGAAGTTAAATCCATACGTGCAGAACAAATGCGATCACATCGTGCACCCAAGACACCCACAGAAAAAGCTAAAATTTCTGTCAGATCTGAAGATTTTTCTAATCCCAATTTGAGTGTTTATGCCATTATTCCAGGACGCGCTTGGCTGAGAACACAAGATGGCAAAACTATTACCGTTGCAGAGGGTGATTCGCTAGGGGAATATGGCAAAGTAATAAAAATTGATGCACAAAATGGCGTAGTGATTACTACTTCTGGAGTCACCTTACGCTAAGTTTTAATGAAAGAGAGGAAACATGTCGACGTTTATAGATCCAGTCTTAGATAACATTGATGCTTTTCTAGCATGGGTGGGATCTGCGCTTGGTCAAACGACTGATTATTATTGTTCCATAGAATCAGCAGATAGCCGCCATGCTCTTGTGTCCAGAGAAGGATCTTTACTTTCTATTATTCGATTACATGGTGCCACTGAGCTCGTCGGCCCTCAAGAATTTGACCGAATCCATAAAGGCTTGATTAATGCGCTTTCCCCGGCCCTTTCTCGTCTTGGGCATGCCGTGCAAGTGTATTATTTTTACGACAGAGATCTGGTTAAAAATGAAATTCGCGATATTTTCAAACCTGCTATGGCAACCGCAAATCGTCTTAAAATGAACTTAAGCGATCTGTTTGAAGAACGAATTAACCATCTTTATAAATTTTGTGCCAGTGAAGATTGCTTTTTTGTACTCTGGACTCGCCCTAATTCACTCACTAAAACGCAATTTGAGCAATCGCGCAAAGCAAAACTTGAGCGCTCTAGAGCAACTAAATTACCCGCCATGCGTCATGCGCAAAACTTCTTGGCCGCGGTACCTGAACTACGTGAAACACATGATTCATTTGTGCGTTCTGTTATTAATGATATGCGTGATGTGAATTTATATGCTGTTTTACTGGATGTTCATCAAGCAGTTTATGAAATGCGTAAAAGCGTAGATCCAGATTACACCGATCTGGATTGGCGCCCAGTACTACCCGGAGATAAGATTCCACTTCGCAAGATTAAAGACAAAGAACGCCGTGATGTTTCAGAGATAGTGTGGCCACCGCTGGTCCCACAAATTATTCCAAGAGATGGTGAAATTATTGATTTGCGCTCCTGTAGAATTGGAGACAAAATTTATTCTACGCAATATGTTGATCTATTCCCTCAGGAAATTCGGCCATTTTTTGATCTGTTTAAACGTGCATTACATTCTCGCTTTCCATGGCGAATATCATTTTTAATTGAAAGTGGCGGCATTAAAACATTGGGAATTAAGCCTTTACTTGCCTCCATTTTGAGTTTTGCTTCCTCACAAAATCCTTTAATTACGGATGCTGCGGAGTTATTAAAATATTACGAAACGAGTACGGATTATGCTATCGTTAAATTCCGTGTTGCCGCAAGCACTTGGGCAAACTTAGGGGAAGAACGTTTACTGCGCACCCGATCTGCTGAACTTGCTAAAGCATTGCAAGGGTGGGGGCATTGCGAAGTCGGTGAGGTTTCTGGCGATAGTTATGAAGCAGCCTTAAGCACTGGACTTGCACTAAGCCTTAATAGTGTAGCAACTCCCTCTATTGCCCCACTCAATGATGTTTGCTATATGCTCCCGTTTACGCGGCCTGCTTCACCTTGGGTAACAGGCGCTGCGCTTTTTCGCTCTCCTGACGGCAAGCCGTGGCCATATCAGCCTGGTTCAACACAGCAAACAACGTGGATTGATTTAGTGTATGCGCGTCCAGGTTCTGGTAAATCGGTGCTATCTAATACCATTAACCTAGCACTGTGCCTCCAGGGCGGTATTGCGCGTTTACCGCATATATCCATTATTGATATCGGTCCTTCGAGTTCAGGTTTAATTTCATTGATTAAAGAAGCTTTACCACCCGCACAACAGCATTTAGCGGCTTACCATCGGTTGCGCATGACACCAGAATATTCTATCAACCCTTTTGATTGTCAATTAGGCGCCCGCTTTCCCACACCACAAGAAAGAAGTTTCTTGGTAAACTTTATTACCTTGTTGGCAACGCCAATTGGTGAAACCAAGGCTTATGATGGCGTGTCTGATATGGCCGGCATGATTGTTGACGAATTATATAAGAGTTTATCCGATAGTCAAAATGCAAATAAATACACTCGTGATCTGGAAGCAAATATTGACAAAGCTTTAGATGAAATTAATTTTCATCCAGATGCACATACTTCGTGGTGGGAAATTGTGGATGCATTATTTACGGGTAATAAGCCGCATGAAGCTTTTCTCGCGCAGCGCTATTGTTCTCCTTTGGTAGCAGATGCCGTCGCAATTTGTCGCACCAAAGTGGTTGAAGATTTATATGGTAAAATTGTCGCCCCGACAGGTGAACCTTTAATTACCGCATTCGGTCGCATGTTATCTGCCGCGGTGCGGGAATACCCTATTTTATCCCGCATTACCCAGTTTGATTTAGGAGAAGCACGTGTTGTCTCTTTGGATTTAGATGAGGTTGCTAAAACGGGGGGTGATGCGGCTGATAGACAAACTGCCGTGATGTATATGCTGGGTCGCTACCTGCTCGCTCGCCATTTTTATCTCACGGAAGAAAATTTAGAAGATTTTCCGCCACTGTATAAAGAACATCATCGCCAACGTATCCTGCAAATTCGTGAAGATCCTAAACGTTTGGTGTTGGATGAATTTCATAGAACTTCCAAATCACAATCGGTACGTGATCAAGTGATTGTTGATATGCGCGAAGGACGTAAATGGAAAGTGCAAGTGGCTTTATTATCTCAATCTTTAGATGATTTTGATCCGGTCATGGTTGAATTTGCAACATCCATTTTTATTATGGATGCAGGCCCACAACAAGCCATTGATAAATCTGCAAAGACATTCGGTCTTTCTCCTACGGCCAAGCTTGCCCTGGCTTCTCGCGTCCATGGTCCACGCGCGGAAGGGGCAACTTTTTTAGCACAATTTGCTACTAAGTTAGGGATGAATACGCAGCTTTGTACCAGCACATTAGGTCCCATTGAACTTTGGGCATTCAATACCACAGCAGAAGATGCGCGCATTAGAAATGCCTTATATAAAAAAATTGGTGCCAGTGAAACTAGAAAACTCTTAGCCATGCTTTATCCAGGGGGCAGCGCAGCAAAAGTTATAGAACAACGTTTAGCTAAGCGTAAAGATGCAGGTGAGAAAATTGATGAGGGTGCCTCTACCAGTGTATTAACTGAGCTGGTTGAAGAAATATTAAAAGTATATGAGGGTACCGCAGGGCCTGGCTTACCACCACCCACATAAAATTCCGAGGAGTTACACATATTAATGTGGGAACTTTTTGGTTTACCCAATGTCAAACTAATAGAAAATAGAGTACTCTAAGGTGAAAAATGATTAATCCGTCTTCAATTATAGACATGACATTAACCAATCTGTATGCGGTTTTTTTCAACCTACCGTCTATTGGACTACAGACTCCTTCGTCTATTAGTATAGATACTGCACTCGCCAATCTGTCTAATGCTTTTGACAATATTAAAGGTTTAATTCTTGCTATCTCTTATATTATAGGGTTAGCACTCCTCGTCCGAGGCGTAATGATGTACAAAGCGATAGCCACTCAAACCATGGCTTCGGCGCAAAGAGGGGAATTTGCAGGCCCCTTAGTGCACATAGTCGTTGGATCCATTATGATTTATTATCCTTCCACCTTAAGCACTGCGATGTTTACCGTCTTTGGAACGGGTACCTCTACGCCTGCGTCTTCCCTTTTAGGATATTCTTCGCTTACCGGCGCTGAGCAATGGCAAAAGTTTGGTACCGTGCTGGTTGATTATGTTTATCTGGTTGGTCTAGTTGCCTTTATGCGTGGTTGGGTTATTTTATCCAAAATGGGACATGCGGGCTCACAACCTGGCAGCATGGGCAAAGGTATTATTCACGTTGTTGGCGGTATTTTGCTCATTAATGTGGTGGATACCGCTAATATCATCATGTCTACATTTGGTTACGCAGGGGGTTAATAACGGTGGATTTACTACCCATTATTGTTACCGCCAAAAAAAGCAACTGGCGTTATTATTCTGCACGCAAGCGGAATAATAAGTTTTTGGCCATTAAAAAACGGGTTTTACAACGTGACAATTATACCTGTCGCTATTGTGGTTTTTTTGCTAAGGAATTTCAAGAAGTAGTCAATGTTGATCAAAACTATAAGAACAATAAATTTGAAAATCTTGCAACTGCCTGTTGTTTTTGTGCGCAATGTTTTTTTCTAGATGCCATTGGTTTGGATGGCCATTCTGGTGGGAATATCATTTATTTGCCAGAAATTAGCCAAGCGGATTTAAATAATTTTTGCCGTGTTCTCTATTGTTCATTGGATAAGGAATCTGCCTATAAAGGCAAACTACAGTCTGTCTATATGAGCTTAAGAGATAGAACGAAAGAAGTCATTAACTGTTTTGGTCCTGAATCAAACGAGCCGCGGGTATTTGGTCAAGGTCTCTTAGATGCATCACTTGATAAAGCGCAATTACAACATGAAGTATTACGCCATTTGCGTTTATTACCCTCAAAAAAGGCTTTTACTACGCAAATTGATTATTGGAAAAAAACTGTTTTTGCAAAAATTCCTCTTTAAAAAAGCGGGTATATACGCAAAAAAGTATATACTTGGCATAAATGCAGGGAGTATAATAAGAGTGTAGGTGTGATTTAAAGTAATGATAGGAGCAGCGCTATATGAAGAATGCAATCGCAACAACAAATAATTCAGCACCAAAAACCCTTTTGCTATTAACGGGGTATTTTGCTGCCTTATTTGCTCTGTTTTTAATCTCTAATATTGTCTTTGCACAAGGCCAACAAACCATTGGTGACGTTGCCGGTAACGTAACTAAAACTATGGGTAACGTTGGTAAGCTTATTGTTGCTGCAAGTTATGTAGCAGGGGTAGGGTTTGCTTTAATGGGCATGTTAAAATTCAAAGCGCATAAAGAGCAACCACAACAAGTTCCCTTAAGCCAACCTATCGTTTTATTGGCAATAGCTGCGGGTTTGATATTCCTACCTAGCCTTCTTACTACTGGTGGTACCACCATATTCGGCACCAGCGGTGTACAAGGTGACACTACGGGTGGTAATGTAGAAGGCCTTAAGTAAATTTGAGCCAGCGTTGGCTGGCCTAGTTTTTTATCTTAACGCCGATATAGGTGTAATGCGCGGTGAGGTTTCATTCGCGCTATTTTCTTTTTGTGCTTCCCCATCGTGCTTGCAATAATTTTCAAAACCTGGGAGTAATGTTTTAGTGTACTCAGGTTGTGCATGAAGCTTAGCTTGAGCATTAGGTGCAAAGCCCCCATTTTCCTCGGGTTTTCCGGTGATTTCCGCATAAATAAACTGACAAGCAAAAAATGCTACCGTCAATATCGTTAGTGCAGCAACACTGGCAGCTATGGGATTTGTTATTAGCGTTGTTGTTAAAAGCGGCAATTGTGGCAAGATAAAAGCAGCAAAAAGCGCTCCCGCCATAAAAACTGAAATCACTGCCCCGGCATAAAGTAAAGCAACTTGCCAAAACGGCATATCACTTTCAGCGCTTTGCTCTTGTGCTACTGCTTTTGCAATATTAAAAACAGCGAGCATTTTCTCCAATAGTTTAATTTCAGCTTCATCATTCGCTGTTTTAGCTTCTTTCTGTTGTTTCTCACCTAACAATACCATCATCTTTTCTTTCAATAATAGGCACTGTTTCAATAAGTCATCACTTTTAGTTGAGGTCAATTGTTTCATAACACTTTCAAATAATTCTTTATTTTCATCTTGAAGTGCTTTGAGTTGTTTTTGCTGTGTGTCAATTGATGCTGTTAATGATGCAACAATGGGTGCTTTATACCCATCTTCCTGCAACATTAATGCAATTTCTTGGCGCTTGCAGCTCATAAAGGTTTCATAATGCGCGCCGCTAAATCCTGCTAATAAACGCTCAGGATTACCTGCATTTTCATTAGCAATATCAATCGCTTTGCAAATAGCAAACACACCACAATTAATTACATCGGATTGGATACCTTCAGAAACGCACTCATACGAAGGTGTTAATAAAAATTTCTTTTCTATAAAAGCTTTTAATTGGTTTTGATAGCTTTCCGATAAGTCTGAACCAAAAGAATCAAAAAATTTAATGTGCGCACCATTTTTTAACTCTTTATTAAAATTTATCACCGCAACATTAAAATGGTTGCCACCTGCATGAAATGGGATAACATACTGATTACAATTATTATACGAGAGCATTTTATTCTTTGGATTTGCCAACAAGTATTTGTTACTGCCAGCCACGCCTTCTAAATACCATTCAAATAATTTCTCAATGGTTATGCCATTTTCAGCTAAAATTTTATCTGCTAATGCAAAATTTTTTTTATCTGTAAATTGGGCGCACACTTGTTCTCGGATGCGTTCATATAGCGCCTGCCCGCTAAATGTAGGATAAACACCCACGTTATCTTTTAGATGCGCACGCCGTGCCACAAAACCGCTAATTCCCGCTTTCACTTGTTCTGCAACAAGCCATGAGTTTGCGCTGATATCTTCACCAATAACCGTCTTTTGCGCAGCATCTAGATTATCTAACATATCATTAATCACAGTTTTTGCGAGTTCTTCAATGTTAAAAATGCCTAAAGAGGCTAAGGTGGGCAAGGGACTTGCAGGGGTCTCCACAATTACCGCGTCCCGTGCATTCTCTTCAGCGCTATTCGTTTTGGTAAGCGGCATAAAATCACCCCGTATAAGTTATTTAACTTGTTTAAATAATTAATGTAACTAAGATGTAATTATATCCAATTTATATAAAATAGGAAGTAATCTAACCGATCAGTGGTACCGTTGGTCGTAATTCATTCATTTTAAATTTCTCTAGGCAGCCTTCTTAAAAAAAAGTATGCTAGGTCTTTTGCGGAGCAAAGCAAAATGGAAGCAATTATTACCCAGGCGTGGGAACAACGCGACAGTTTAACCCCTCAAAATGCCCCATCTGATCTCATTCAGGCTATTTCTGAAGTCCTTGTACAACTTGAAGCAGGTAAACTACGTGCAGCAAGTCCAACAGCAGTACCGGGTGAATGGGTGGTCCATCCGTGGATAAAACAAGCTATTTTATTGAATTTTCGGCTTTCCCCCAATCAAGTCATCAATGGGGGGTTTACACAGTTTTATGACAAGGTCCCCTTGCAGTTTCAAGCAACCTCCCTTGCGCAATTTCGCGCCAAAGGAGCAAGAATTGTCCCCCCTGCCTGTGTCCGCAGTGGAGCGCACATCGCCACCAATACCATTTTAATGCCCTCTTATGTAAACATTGGTGCGTACGTAGGAGAAGGCACATTAGTAGATACCTGGGCAACCGTTGGTTCTTGCGCGCAAATTGGCCGCAATGTACATCTTTCTGGTGGCGTGGGCATTGGTGGCGTGCTTGAACCTTTACAAGCTTGCCCTACTATTATTGAAGATGACTGTTTTATCGGCGCGCGCTCTGAAATTGTAGAAGGTGTAATTGTTGAAAAAGGCGCAGTTATTTCTATGGGTGTTTATATTGGCCAAAGCACGCGCATTTATGATAGGGAAAATGACACCATTTCCTATGGCAGAGTCCCTGCTGGCTCTGTGGTTGTGTCTGGCACCTTACCTGCTGCCAATGGCAAATATAGCCTTTACTGCGCAGTAATTGTTAAACGCGTGGATGAAAAAACACGGGCAAAAGTAGGTATAAATCAAATTTTACGTAATGTAGCTGAGGATCTGTAATGTCCGTAACAGTAGATTTGACAAAAGAACTCATCAGTCGCCCGTCTATCACCCCCCAAGATGAAGGCTGTCAAGCATTACTCGCTGCACGCCTTGAAAAAATAGGTTTTAGCATAACGCACTTTCCTTTTAATCAGGTTAAAAATCTGTGGGCGAGACGTGGTAATAGCGCCCCGCTGTTTTGTTTTGCAGGCCATACAGATGTAGTCCCCACTGGAGATGTAAACCTCTGGCAAAGCCCTCCTTTCACGCCAACAGTGCGTGATGGCATGCTCTATGGACGCGGCGCTGCTGATATGAAAGGCAGCATTGCCGCTATGGTAACGGCGTGTGAGCGTTTTATCGCCAACTATCCGCATAGCAAGGGCAGTATTGCTTTTTTAATCACCAGTGATGAAGAAGGCCCAGGTATTGATGGTACAAAAGCGGTTTTAAAGGAGCTTGCACACCGTAATGAAATACCCCAATGGTGTCTGGTGGGTGAGCCTTCCAGTACCGATAAAGTGGGTGATACGCTAAAGGTTGGGCGCAGGGGCTCTATTACGGGACATCTTAAAATTAATGGTATACAAGGGCATGTTGCTTATCCACATTTAGCAAAAAATCCTATTCATGCCGCGTTTAAAGCTTTAGATGCGTTGTGTACCCATGTTTGGGACCAAGCGTTACCGCCTTTTCCTGCCACGAGCTTACAATTTGCCAATATTCATGCTGGCACGGGGGCAACCAATGTTATCCCTGGGGTTTTAGAAGCAAATTTTAATTTGCGTTTCTCACCCCAATGTACGCCAGAATTCATTCAACAAACCGTGGAAAATATTTTGCAAGCACATGGTTGTGAATATGAATTACATTGGCAAATATCCGGCAAACCCTTTTATACACCACCCAGCAGTACATTAATTCAAAGTGTCACCCATACGATTTCTCAACTATTGGGGTTTACCCCCATTCACTCCACGGATGGTGGCACTTCAGATGGTAGATTTATGGCAGAATATGGCTGCGAAATTGTTGAATTAGGTCCTCTCAACCGTACCATTCATCAAATTAATGAATGTGTTGGGGTTGAAGAGTTGGAGTTATTGTCTTCACTATATGAAAATATTTTAATTTCATTATTGGGAAAATAGATAGGAGTTCAAATGGTAAAAGATAGTAATGGAACACCGCTCAATGAAGGGGATTCTGTCCAGCTCATAAAAGATTTAAAAGTGAAAGGAACCTCTGTAACCTTAAAGCGTGGCACTATTATTAAAAATATTCGTTTAACCTCAGATGACGAAGAAATTGAGGGTAAAAGTGATAAAGTGAAAGGGTTGGTGCTGAAAACGTGTTTTTTGAAAAAAGTTAATTAACCGCGCTTGGCCTTTTCGCAACATTATCCCGCAGGTAAATGGGCAGAACCTTTTCAGCGGGTAAACCGGGCAACCCTTGGTTTATTTGCTGGAGTGCAATTTGGGCGATATGTTTAGCTTGCGGATGACAGTGTGGGATATGGGGGATTGCCCTATCAGGATATGCATCCCAACCCGAACCAATTGCCAGAATATTATGGTGGGGATACGCGATACATAAATCTTGTGGTGAGCAGACTCTTTCACTCACGATGCAATTGAGCATACCATCATATACCGCTGTATAAATCTCAGACATTCTGGCATCTAAGGCAGGAATAATGCGCGTTTTTTCCGTATTGCGCTCTAGCGCTTGCCGTGCTAATGCTTCTAGCGTGGAAACCGGGTAAACCGGTACATTTAAGCCATACGCCATCCCTTGCGCCAAACTAATGGCAATACGCACGCCTGTAAAGCTTCCTGGGCCGCGGCCAACGGCTAATGCAGTAATATCCTCTAATGCCAGATTGGCTTCAAGGAGCAGCGCGCGAATCATGGGTAAAATAAGATCTGTATGGGCTTTAGGTGCTAGTTCATAACGACAATAAATCTGTTGATCTACTACTAAGGCGGCTGAACAAGCGTCAGTGGCGGTTTCAATGGCTAAAATGATCGGTTTCATGGAAAAGGATTTTAAGGTAGCGCGGGCATCCTGTCTAGAAAGTTAGGCTGCTATCATCAATGACTAGCAGCCTATCCTCATGCGGTTAAGCCGCTTTTCGCATACTGCGACGCTTAGACATCCGTGTTCTTCGGCGTTTTGCTGTATGCATTTTAGGTGTGCTTCTTTTAATACGGGCACGTGATTTTCTTTTTGATTTTGCTTTCGTTTTGCGTTTTGGTTTAGCAGCAAGTTTACGTAGTTTTTTCAATTCTGCTGCATGTGCCTTACGTATTTTCTTAACGGCTTGGGCATGGATTTTAGCCATTGCTTTACGTTTTTTAGCAGCTAATTTTGCTTTAGCAGCTAATTTTACCT
>JABDCK010000035.1 GCA_013288185.1 Gammaproteobacteria bacterium | reverse complement strand
GAGTTCTTTATAGATCCTTTCTCTGTGGTTGGAGAAGCACAGTTTTCCTGGCGGGCACCCAATGAACTATCTGAAAAAAATCTGGATAGTTTCGAATTTAAAGTTGGTCAATGGATAGGATTACTCCGTTGGTTACGTGAAAGCTGAACTCAAAGCCTATATAACCATCGCCACCGGCATTGCCCAACTTTTGCATCCCTATGCAGAGGTGGTACTACACGATTTAAAAACCCAAAAAGTGGTTTTCCTCGTCAATAATTTCTCTAAGCGTGAAATTGGCGCACCTTCCTTATTAGAAGAAATACAATTTGATAAAAACGCCACCATCATTGGTCCATATGAAAAAATGAATTGGGATGGGCGCTTACTGAAATCTATCAGCATTGTTATCCGCTCTGAGCAAAAACCCATTGGCTTAATGTGTATTAATCTTGATGTAGCGGATTTAACCCATTGGCATAAAGCACTTTCCTTATTTTTGCATCCCCCAGAGCGTATTGAAAAACCCGAACGGTTATTTAAGAATGATTGGCAAGAAAAAATAAACATCTTTGTAAATGTCTGGTTGCAAGAACATCATGTAACCTTAAAAACGCTCAAGCGCACAGATAAGCAAAAACTTATTCAAGCGCTTGCGCAAAAAGGCGCGTTTGCAGGCAAAAATGCAGCTAATTATATTGCCGCAGTATTAGATTTAGGACGCGCCACCGTTTATAAATATCTGAAAGAGACCACGCAATGAATGTATTACAAGAAATACACGCAGCTGCCACGCGCCTGCAACCATACTTAAATCCAACGTTATTGACATATAGCCAATATTTTAGCCATTTAACCGGATGCGAGGTTTATTTAAAATGTGAACACCTACAAGCAACCGGCTCCTTTAAAATAAGAGGCGCACTCAATAGAATACTATCACTTACTCCCCAAGAAAAAGCACAAGGCGTGATAGCAGCCTCTACCGGCAATCATGGCTTAGCTGTTGCCTTTGCTGCCAAATTGGCAAAAGTACCTGCCACCATTTTTCTGCCAGAAACAACACCCGCTTTTAAATTAAATGCCATCACTTGGGAAGGGGTTCATATTCAATTAGTACCTGGAGATTGCCTTGCGGTAGAAAAACTCGCACGACAAAAAGCGCAATCGCAAAATAAAACATTTATTTCCCCTTACAATGATTTACAGGTCATTGCCGGCCAAGGCACTATTGGTGTGGAGCTCGCAGATGCAAAATTAGATGCCGTTTTTATTAGTATGGGCGGCGGCGGGTTATTATCTGGTATTGGCACCTTTCTCAAATCCGTGTCTCCTGCAACCCAAATGATAGCTTGTTGGCCAGAAAACGCCCCTGCCCTTTATGAATGCTTAAAAGCTGGAAAAATTATTGAAGTCCCTGAAAAACCAACCCTATCAGATGCCACCGCTGGCGGCCTTGAGCCTAACGCTATTACATTAGAATTGTGCCAAAAACTTATTGATAAACAAATTTTAATTTCAGAAAATGACCTTAAATCCGCGATGCGTTTAGCGGCCGAATATGAACACTGGATAATTGAAGGTGCAGCCGCAGTTGCCTTAGGCGCTTTTTTAAACCATGCCACAGATTATACAGGTAAAAAAGTGGGGATTGTTATTTGTGGGCGCAATATTGCTTTTGAAACATTTCAAAAGGCAACCCAATGAAAGTGCTCACCTTGGCTGAAATAAAAAAACGTGTAGAGGTAGATGCTATAATTGCAGGACAAGAAGAAGCATTTGTAGCCTATTCTCAAGGGAAAGTGATTTCACCTCCCGTCGGTCATTTGCAATTCTTATCCCCACCCGGAGATTGTCATATCAAATATGGTATGATTGCCAATGATGAGATCTATGTAATTAAAATTGCCAGTGGTTTTTATGATAACCCAAAACAAAATCTATCGAGTAGTCATGGCTTAATGCTTATTCATTGCGCCAAAACCGGTATCCCCTTAATCTTACTCCAAGATGAAGGCTACTTAACCGATTTGCGCACTGCTATTGCTGGATTGATTTGTGCTAAGTATCTCGCTCCACAATCCATTCATGGAATAGGGATTTTTGGCACTGGCACGCAAGCACGATTACAATTACAACTTTTAAAATTATTTACCTCTTGCAAAAATGTGTATGTGTGGGGACGCACGGCAGAAAAATTAGCCACTTTTAAAGCAGCAATGGCGATGGATGGCTTTGATATCAAAACCACATTATCTGCACAAACCGTTTTGCAAAACTGTAATTTGATTATTACGACTACCCCCTCTCAACAACCCTTATTTTCTGCAAAAGATGTACATCCAGGTACACATATTACTGCCATCGGCGCAGACTCCCCTGGCAAACAAGAATTAGACGCAGATTTATTTTTACGCGCACGCTGGTTTGTGGATTCACGCACGCAATCTGTGCTGCAAGGTGAAACGCAGCACATCCCGCAGATTGTGCAATTAATTGAATTGGGCGAAGTGATTGCAAACCCGTCCTTGGGCAGAGAAAATGCCACACAAATCACAGTGGCAGATTTGACGGGGTTGGCAGCACAAGATATACAAATAGCTAAGACTTTTACGCTGGCAATGCCTCACGCTGGCGCACCACTCTAGCCGCTTTATCTAAAATACCATTAATAAATTTATGACTATCTTGCGCACCAAATTCTTTGGCTACCAAAATAGCTTCATTGATAATGACTTTGTACGGGATTTCTATACGATCTTTTAATTCATACAACGCCACCCACAAAATAGCAAGTTCTATAGGATGGATTTCTTCTAAGGCACGGTCACTATGGGGCGCAATCAATGCATTTAATGTCCCAACCGCCCCACCAATGGTATGGAGCAGTTCATGTAAATATTCTTTATCAAAAGAAATTTTGATGCGGTTTTCTTTATTTTCAGGATCACGATAAAAATCGCCCACCAGCAAATCTTCTTCAATTTGCCGCAAAGAGAGACCTGCCAATTGCCAGGCATAAAAGCCTTGCACCGCAACTATGCGCGCGCCATGTCGACCATGTATTTTCTTAGTCATTGATTTTGCCGAATAAATTAATCATTTCCAACAACCCCATAGCGGCCTCATATCCTTTATTGCCAGCGATGGTGCCAGAACGCTCAACGGCCTGTTCAATAGATTCCGTGGTCAAAACACCAAATAAAATGGGCACATTGGTTGCTAATTGGACTTGCAAAATACCATTAGCACAAGCACCCGCTACATAATCAAAATGCGCGGTTGCGCCACGAATAACAGTGCCCAACGCGATAATGCCATCATACCGATGTGTTTGCGCTAAGCGTTGACAGGCTAAGGGGATCTCATAGGCTCCTGGGACTTTTGCCACTTCAATTTGCGAGGCTTTGACGCCATGGCGCAATAATGCATCTTGGGCACCTTCAATCAGCCGATTCACAATCGTATCATTAAAACGGGAAGCGACTATGGCGATTTTACCATTCGGGGCATAAAAATCACCAACGAGTTCGCGGGTTTGAAGTTCCATAGGTGCTCCTTAAAAATTAATAAAGTGATTCTACCAAATTTCAACCTAAAAATCTGTGCAGTTACGCGTATTCTGCTGACCGATATGCTACCAAATCCTCAATGGTCCCTAATTTTATGCCATGCAATTGCGCAAATTTCTCTAATTGCGGCCGTCTTGCCATAGTGCCATCGTCATTTAATACTTCACATATCACGGCAGCTGGCTGCAAACCGGCTAAGCGCGCTAAATCCGTACTGCCTTCAGTATGCCCCCGGCGTTCCAAAACTCCATTGGGCTTTGCCATAATGGGGAAAATATGTCCCGGACGTACAATATCTTCCGGTTTGCCAGTGGGATTAATGGCGGCCAAAATAGTCTTGGTTCTATCAAATACGGAAACGCCCGTAGTAACACCCTCGGCTGCTTCAATAGATAAAGTAAAATTGGCACCAAAACGTGAATAATTATTGGAAGGCATTAACGGCAATTGTAATCTCTGACATATCTGGGGCGCTAATGCTAAACAGACAATCCCACGCGCGTAACGCACCATAAAATTAATATGCGCTGGCGTGACTTTTTCTGCAGCAAACAGTATATCGCCTTCATTTTCTCTGTTCTCATCATCCATCAAGATAACCATTTTACCCAGGCGGATATCTTCAATAATTTCTTTTGTACTATGAAGCGTCATGTCCAAACCTCGCAAAATCACTTGTTTTCACTACTACCCGTAAATCAGGGCCTATTCCATCTATGGTCGCAAAAGTACCAGGAATATGCTCACTGAGCTGACGAAATCCCGGTAGCTTAACCATTGCTATTCCTTCTTCTCCTAAAAATTTTGGTGCAATATAAATTAACAATTCATCAATTAATCCGGCTTGCAGTAAAGCGCCCGTTAAAGTGGGACC
The DNA here is from genome assembly GCA_013288185.1 of Gammaproteobacteria bacterium. GTDB lineage: Bacteria > Pseudomonadota > Gammaproteobacteria > Berkiellales > Berkiellaceae > Berkiella. Next base: position 7,660 of record JABDCK010000035.1, on the reverse strand, counting down.
CGCCTCTACTAATAAATGATTTATTTCTTGTCCACCCAACCAACATAATAAGGCGTGCAAATCAATTTTTGCATTTTTTTCCGGTAACGGTAAACAGCGCACATTTTCATTGGCTACGGATGTTAACCATGTTTGCTGCTGCGTTAGTGATACTTTTTCTGAAAGCGCTACAATAACAGGTCCCGGTTCTTGAAAAAGTGCGGCGGTGGGCGAAACTTGCAATTGGGTATCGGCAACCATACGAATAGGTGCACGAAAATCGCCATGGAAATCACGTGCCGTTAAGCGACAATTATCTTTCTTGACTGTTTCACGGCCCGTTAAAATCGCACAACTTTTTGCTCGCCATGTATGACCATCTTGACGTGCATCCATACTCGTAATCCATTGGCTTTCACCATTGGCCATGGCAATCCTACCATCCAAACTGCTGGCAATCTTTGCGCGCACAAAGGGGCGCTTTCTGACCATCCGTGAAAAAAAACCTTGGTTTAATTGCACAGCTTCTTGCTCTAATAGCCCGACTTCTACGGCAATGCCCGCTGCTTGCAAAGCTTGAACGCCCTTGCCGGCCATTAACGGGTTAGGATCTAAGGTTGCTACCACTACCCGTTTAATCCCGGCTTGAATAAGTGCCGTGACACAAGGCCCGGTACGACCTTGATGCACACAAGGCTCTAAGGTCACATAACAAGTAGCGCCGCGTGCTTTTTCTTGCGCTTGGGCTAAGGCGTGAATTTCTGCATGCGCCTCCCCCGTTTTTTGATGCCAGCCACGCCCCACGATTTCATTATTTTGCACTATCACACAACCCACACAAGGATTGGGCGCGCAAGTAAACTCCCCTTTTTTGGCAAGCGATAAAGCTTCTTGCATAAAAGCGGTCATTCAACAACCTCCGGTTCTTGGCGTAAGCGCTGAATTTCTTCCTCAAACGCATGCACATCTTGAAAACGCCGATAGACTGAAGCAAAGCGAACATATGCCACATGATCAATGCGTCGCAATTCTTCCATGATCCAATCGCCTAATTCTTTGGTATGTACTTCACGCTCACCAAAAGCCCGCAACCGCCGTTTAATGCGGCTAATGGCATCTTCCACACGCTCCATACTTACCGGACGCTTTTCTAGGGCTCTTAATAACCCTTGGCGCAATTTTTCTTCACTAAAAGCTTCTCTGGAAGCATCACGCTTCACCATGCGCGGCAAATTGAGCTCTGCTGTTTCATAAGTCGTAAAACGTTCTATACAACGCAAACATTCTCTGCGTCGGCGCACCTGATCGCCTTCATTGGAAAAGCGCGAGTCAACTACTTTTGTTTCAGTATCACCACAAAATGGACAGCGCATATCACTTACTCCCTTATTTTACTTTAGCACTGTAAACAGGATACTCCCGGCAAAGCGCGATAACTTCCTTTTTTACCCGTTCAATCACTGCTTCATCCTGAATATTATCCATCACATCCGCCATCCACGTGGCCAATTGTTGCATGTGAGATTCTGTAAAACCACGAGTGGTCACGGCAGGTGTTCCCACGCGCAAACCACTGGTCACAAAAGGCGAACGCGGATCATTCGGAACGGTATTTTTATTGACGGTGATATTTGCTTTATCTAAAGCCGCATCCGCCTCTTTACCCGTAATGTTTTTATCAATCAAATCAATTAAAAATAAATGGTTTTCTGTGCCACCAGAAACAATTTTATAACCGCGTTGCTGTAATGCTTTGGCAAGCGCTTTGGCATTGCTAACCACTTGTTTCTGATAAGTAATAAACTCCGGTTGCATCGCTTCTTTTAAAGCAACCGCTTTGGCGGCAATCACATGCATCAAAGGACCACCCTGCATTCCTGGAAATACCATAGAATTTAACTTCTTTTCTATTTCAGGATTGGCTTTGGCTAAAATAAGCCCGCCTCTGGGGCCACGCAGTGTTTTATGCGTGGTGGTCGTTGTGACATCGGCAATTTGCACGGGAGAGGGATAAATACCTGCCGCAACCAAACCTGCCACATGCGCCATATCCACTACAAAATACGCACCCACGCTATCGGCAATCTCACGAAAGCGCTGCCAATTGGCAATCCCAGAATATGCGGAAAATCCTGCAATGATCATTTTGGGACGATGTTCTTTGGCCAATCTTTCTACTTGCTCGTAATCAATTTCACCCGTATTTGCGTCCAAACCGTATTGCACCGCATGATATAACTGACCTGAAAAATTGACTTTGGCGCCATGCGTCAAATGACCGCCATGATCCAAACTCATCCCTAAAAGGGTGTCTCCCGGCTGCAACAGCGCCATATACACGGCAGCATTGGCTTGAGAACCAGAATGCGGTTGCACGTTGGCATAGTCTGCGTGAAATAGGGCCTTAGCTCGTTCAATAGCTAAACTTTCGGGGATATCCACATATTCACACCCTCCATAATAGCGTTTACCCGGATAGCCTTCGGCATACTTATTCGTTAAATCAGAACCTTGCGCCTCTAAAACTCTGGGACTTGCATAATTTTCCGAGGCAATAAGCTCAATGTGTTCCAACTGGCGCTGTGTTTCATGTACCAGCGCTGCCGCGAGTTCATCGTCAAAACCTTTAATCGTCATATTTTGGTCAAACATTCCACCACCCTCCCAATATTGGCCGATATTGTATCATTAAAAAGGAATAAGCCATTGAATTAAAACCACGATTGCGGTAGCTTGTGGGTCAATTTACCTAAAGGAAGTCATTCATGGCCGTTGCATCCAATAAAACCATCTTTTCCATGATCCAAGTCGGCAAAATTGTGCCGCCTAAGCGCGAAATCATCAAAGATATTTCCCTTTCTTTCTTTTATGGGGCCAAAATTGGAGTGCTGGGCTTAAATGGCTCTGGAAAATCAACGCTCTTACGTATTATTGCCGGGCAGGATAAAGATTACGTTGGAGAAATAACATACCAAAAAGGGTTACGTTTTGGCTATCTCCCGCAAGAACCCCAACTGGACCCGCATAAAGATGTCCGGGGCAATGTAGAAGATGGTGTACGTGAATTGAAGAATTTACTCGCGCGCTTTGATGAAATCAGCGCATTATTTGCAGAACCCATGGATGATGATGCCATGCAAGCATTGCTGAATGAACAAGCGCGCTTGCAAGATGCCATTGATGCTCAAAATGGCTGGGAGCTAGATCGCACTTTAGAAATGGCTGCTGATGCACTGCGTTTACCTGCATGGGATGCCAATGTCACACAATTATCAGGTGGTGAAAGACGCCGTGTCGCATTATGCCAGTTATTATTATCCGCACCGGATGTATTACTTCTGGATGAGCCCACCAACCATTTAGATGCAGAAAGTGTGGCCTGGCTTGAGCATTATCTCAAAGAATTTCCAGGCACTGTGATTGCCGTAACCCATGATAGATATTTTTTGGATAATGTTGCCGGCTGGATTTTAGAACTCGATAGAGGCCGGGGTATTCCTTTTGAAGGCAATTATAGTCATTGGCTGGGTGAAAAAGAAAAGCGTTTAGAACAGGAAAAACGCCAAGAAGCCGCACATCAACGATCGGTTCAAGCAGAATTAGAATGGGTACGTACCAACCCTAAGGGTAAACGCAAAAAGAACAAAGCACGTTTGGCCAATTTTGAAGAATTAATGTCTAAAGAATTTCAACAACGCAATGAAACCCAAGAATTGTATATTCCACCCGGACCTCGCTTAGGTGAAAATGTTATTCAATTAAAGAATGTTTCCAAAGCCTTGGGCGGCAGATTATTAATTGAAAATCTTTCTATTACCATTCCACGGGGCGCCATTGTCGGCATTATTGGACCCAACGGTGCTGGTAAAACCACCCTTTTCAAAATGATTGCACAACTTGAAACACCGGATGATGGAAATATTGCTGTCGGTGATTCTGTTAATTTGGCGTATGTGAATCAATCACGTGATACCTTAGATGACAAGAAAACCGTTTGGGAAGAAATCTCTGAAGGACATGACTATATTACCGTGGGTCAATTTACCATGCCTTCGCGTGCCTATGTAGGACGTTTTAACTTTAAAGGCACCGATCAACAAAAAATCACCGGCAATTTGTCTGGTGGTGAACGTAACCGAGTTCACTTAGCAAAACTACTTCGTAGCGGCGGCAATGTATTGCTGCTGGACGAGCCCACCAATGACTTAGACGTAGAAACCCTGCGTGCCCTAGAAAATGGTCTGTTAGACTTCCCAGGCTGCGTTCTGGTGATTTCGCATGATCGCTGGTTCTTAGATCGCATTAGTACCCATATTCTCGCCTTTGAAAGTGAAAGCCAAGTCTCCTGGTTTGAAGGCAGTTATACCGAATATGAAGAAGACCGGGTCCGGCGCTTAGGCACTGAGGCAATTCAACCCCATCGCATCAAATATAAACGATTGGTCGAAGCCTAATACTTGTATCAAGGCAGCGTAAAAGCGATACTTCGTTCAATACGCCACAAAACAATGTGTTAGAGGGTAAACTTTATGGTATTTGGCTTTTCTCTTCTTCCAAAAGACAATAAGTTCTTTGAGCTGCTCTGCCAAACAAGTGAGTTATGCAACACGTCTATCCATCTGTTAAAAGACTTAACTGTTGAAGATGACAAAGAAAAAGCATTTAAAATTGCCCGTGAAATAGAAACTGCCAAACATCGTGCCAAAGAAATTACTTATGAAATCACAGAGCGATTATGTCGTACCCTCATGACTCCTTTTGATCATGAAGACATTCATCGTTTATCACGGGGTTTATATAAAATTCTCAAAATTTGTGAAAAAACCCAAGAACGTTTAATCGCTTTTCAATTACGTCCTTTTCAAAATGACTTTTTTAAATTAACCAGTAATATGGTAGAAGCTTCTGATGTGGTGCATGATTTGGTATATAGTCTAAAAAAAATAAAAAATAGCAAACCTATCAATGACAAATGTGCGCTGATTCATAATATTGAAGCCAATACCGATAATCTCCTCAATCAACTAACCATTGATTTATATCAATATGAAAACGACTTTAAAAAAATCCTTATTCGCAAAGAAGTTTATAATTTGATGGAAAGCATCGTTGATAGGCACAGAGATGTAGCCAATGTCATTTTAGAAGTCGTTTTGAAGCACTCTTAATGTAGCACGTGGATGATTTATGGAATTAGCATTTTTGCTTTTTATTGGAATTGTCGTTCTTGCTTTAATATTTGATTATATTAATGGCTTTCATGATGCGGCAAATGCCATTGCTACTATTGTTTCAACCAAAGTGCTCTCGCCACGCGTAGCGGTTATCTATGGTGCCATATTAAATTTTGTGGGCGCATTGCTGGGTACAAAAGTCGCTGCTACCATCGGCCAAGGATTGGTGGAAGCCAGTGCCGTCACCTCAGAAGTTTTACTCGCAGCACTTGTCAGTGCTATTTTTTGGAATTTGCTCACGTGGTATAAAGGTCTACCTTCCAGCTCTTCACATGCGTTGATGGGTTCATTGATGGGCTCTACTGCATTTGCCGCAGGTAACCAGAGTCTGCATTGGGACAGTATCACCCATAAAGTCATTATCCCTATGTTAACCTCCCCGATTATGGGTTTTATCATTGGCTATTTTGTGATGGTTGCATTTTTTTGGTTATTACATAAAGTCGCGTTACCCGTTATTAATGCCTGGTTTAGCAAAGCGCAGATCTTATCAACCGGTTACTTAGCCATTACGCATGGCTCTAACGATGCGCAAAAAACCATGGGTATTATTGCCTTGGCAGTATCCACGTATTATGGCACTCCCTTTGAGGTTTCCGATTGGATCATCATCGCGTGCGCAGTTGCCATGGGCTTAGGCACGGTGGCTGGCGGTTGGCGGATTATTCGCACCGTAGGTTCTAAGATGGTTAAAATTAAACCTATTCAAGGATTTGCTGCAGAAGCAACCAGCGGCACCATTCTTTTTCTCACTGCGCATTTTGGGATCCCCATTAGCACTTCGCAAACTATCACTTCTTCCATAATGGGGGTGGGTACCGCACAACGCTTATCTGCGGTAAAGCCTAAAATTATTGGTAATATTATTGGCGCGTGGCTGTTAACGCTGCCTATTACCTTTTTCCTGGCCGGTGGACTGTACTGGTTGGGGCAGCATCTATTTTAGCCTACCCGTTGTTTCTTACTATTATACCCTTCTTTATAAGCTTTCACTTGCTCAGGCAGATATCCTCTCTGGAATAACATTTCGTCACTCGGACATGGTTCTGCATTCTTACGGCTTGCAGCAGTTTCGCCCGCTCTTCGTGATCTGTTAATCTTATTCGCTAATTCGTTCTTTTCCTTCAATTTTTTCGTTCGTTCAAACATATTAAAAACTTTCTTTTGATCTTCTGGCTTTAATACTGAACCCGCAACATTAAGATCAGCAATATCGGCTCTATATGTTTGCGCTATTGCCCGCGCCTTTCTTTTTACAACATTTAATTGGATTTCATCTGCATTTTCTTGGTGAGCTGCAATATAGGCTTGCGCATCTGGTTCACTCAACCCTTTGGTAATCAAAGCATCTTCCGTTGGGCAGTCATAACCCCTCAAAGCGGCTTCTCGGCCATTTTTTCTTGCTCTTCTTACTTTCTGTTCGCTTTCATTTCCTGCATTTGCTTGGAAAGCTTTAATATAGGCTTGCGCTTCTGGTTCACTATTCCCCTTGGCAATCAAGTCTTCTTTTTCTAGGCGGTCATAACCCCTCAAAGCGGCTTGTCGGCCATTTGCTTTTGCTCTTCTTATTTTCTGTTCGCTTTCATTTCCTGCGCTTGCTTGGAAAGCTTCAATATAGGCTTGCGCTTCTGGTTCACTCGACCCTTTGGTAATCAAAGCATCTTTCTCAGGGCAGTCGTAACCCTGCAAAGCAGCTTGTCGGCCATTTTTTCTTGCTCTTCTTATTTTCTGAACACTTTCATCTCTTGCATTTGCTTGAAAAGCTGCAATATAGGCTTGCGCTTCTGGTTCACTCCGCCCTTTGGTAATCAAAGCATCTTTCTCAGGGCAGTCATTACCCTGCAAAGCAGCTTGTTTGCCATCTGCTTTTGCTCTTCTTATTTTCTGTTCGCTTTCATTTCCTGCGCTTGCTTGGAAAGCTTCAATATAGGCTTGCGCTTCTGGTTCACTCAGCCCTTTGGTAATCAAAGCATCTTCCGTTGGGCAGTCATAACCCTGCAAAGCAGCTTGTTTGCCATTTCTTTTTGCTCTTCTTATTTTCTGCTCGCTTTCATTTCCTGCGCTTGCTTGGAAAGCTTCAATATAGGCTTGCGCTTCTGGTTCACTCAGCCCTTTGGTAATCAAAGCATCTTTCTCAGGGCAGTCATTACCCTGCAAAGCAGCTTGTCGGCCATTTCTTTTTGCTCTTCTTATTTTTTGACACGCTTCATCACCTACCCTTTCATTAAATCCGCTACAATAAGCATCTGTTTCTTCATCTGTTCCAAAATTTACGAAAGTGCGTTGATAATCTCTCAATGCGGCACTTCTTCCAAGCGCTTTGGCACGAGCCATTTTGGCTTTTTTATTTTTACTTTCTGTAAAATCTGTTCCTGGTCCACGCTTCATGAAATGTACCCCAAAGCTAAAGTTAGCTGGCTATTTTAACATACTTTAAATACTTTCTC
>JABDCK010000034.1 GCA_013288185.1 Gammaproteobacteria bacterium | reverse complement strand
TACATACTATAAGAGTGCTTAAATGGTCTCGTAGGCAATCATTGCTTAATGTAAATCCTTCAGAAAAAGCTTCTTGTGCTTTGCTCCACAGCGCCGCATCATTTTGTTTTTTTGCTTGAATACTTAGAATTTTTCCGTGTAGATGACAGATGGCTGCAAAAAGCATACCCGCATTAAGTCGAAAAGCTTTGTTTTCATCATCGTGCATTAAGGGAAGCAGGGTGTCCACTTGGTCTTCAACCATTTCACCCTCAAAAAGATTGATAGTATTTTCCAATTGACCTTCATGGAAGCGTTGCAATAAATTGGCAAGATATCTGGCGTTTTCCATCAGAATATAAAATTGGGGCACTTTTTCTGCCATTTCCATGCCTCGCGCAATATAAAACCCGGCATCTAAGAAAACAGAAGGAGACAATAAAGAACGTTGTTCAATATTGGTTATTGGACGAAAAACAATATGTGTGAGTAGTTCCTTGAGAAAGGTGGTTTGTGCATGAGTCAACATAATACTCTCCTTTGTATGTGGCTCGCTTTAAAGCAAGCCATCATACCTCAAGGAGCGGTGTGAGTGTCAAGGGCACAATCCCTGTAAGTACACGGGAACCTTTTACATTCTCTATAGTCAAACTATTAAATTACTATGGGGAAATCTCATGCGAGCTAAAAAAACCACGCTCTTTAGGGCTTATAAAATAGGTGCATATGCGCGTACTGGAGATGAAATCTCAGAGGACGATGGCCGCAAGCAAATGGAAAAAATTGCTGAAAATCTGCAATGGATGAAAGAAACTATTCCAGAACGGCTAAAAGCAAAAGATGAACCTGATCAAGTCAGAAGATTCATTGAAGGTGGATTAGAGCTTGAGTTTGCAGATGAAATTGCGGCGTTTAAAATATTAAAAAAATCTTCCCAAAAAACAACATTTATTTCAGGGGCAGTGGATGTTATTAAGACCGTGGGCTATGGCATCAGAGATATCTGGGGTGGACGACGGGTCAAAACTGCCGCCACCGTATTAACCGGGATTGCAATTGGTATCACGGTGGGTATTCTCATTGGTACCCTGCTTTTTCCGGGGGTTGGTACGGCAGTGGGGGCAGCCGTGGGCGGTGCGTTGAGTGCTGCAACGTTTACGACCATTGGTGGGACGATTGGTGCGACCATTTTAGGCGCACTGGCAGGGAGTTGGTTAGGTAAAAAAATTGCTAGTAAAGTGTTTAAAACAGAAAAACGCTTTGAACTTTCTAAAGAAATCACAGATAAGCTGGAAAAGAACTTTGGCATTGATTCGGAAACTGCGCGGTTAATGAATGGATATTTATACAATCGTGCCAAAGCGGTTAAAAGTGATCTTAGTAAAAAAAGCTATAAAATATTGCGTACCTTGGGGATTTATGAAGGGAATCCTATCGCAATAGAAAAAGCGGCGCGTTTTTTTTGTCATGAATTGTTGGCGCTTGAGAAAGAAACCAAGGACGATGAACTGAATCCGGCGCTGGAGCAAGAAATTGATGCCGTACTGTATATTTTGCAGAAGCTCAAAAAAGCCTCTGGGCTTTCCCTTGAAGCGCGTTTAGAAATTGATGATGCGCTTAAAGATTTTGATAATCGACAAGCAGCACGCGCATTGTCAAAAATAGATACCAAGGATGTGAATCAAGTGAATGAGCTGCAGGAACTGCTCGCACTTAAAAATAAAAAATTGCTATTTAAAAGAGAGCCTGGTACGGATACAGGGGTAAAAACAGAAGCTAAAATAGCCTATTCTCCGGAAGTGAGTGAAAAAATTAGAGCGCAATTTTCAGATGAAATACGTAAAATGCCAGAGATTAAAACTATGAAAATGTCACAAGACAGTGATCTGGAAGGGGCCTGTACGCTGCGTTATAACCTTACGACTGACAAGGGTGCATTGCCTGAAATCACCGTTACGCAAAGTAAAATGGTTTTAGATAAAACCCAATTGAACAGCCAAAATACCGATCTCTCCTTGCAAGTATTAGTACTACAGGCAAAAGCCTATTGTGCCAACACGGGCAGTACAGAGGTCACCGTGTTTGCTGCCAAAGATAATGCCTTAGCCATTAAATTAATGGCGGCAAGCATCAATGCAGGACTCCATGCGCGTTTAGATGAAACGGAATACCCTGACGCAGCCCTTGTCAAAGAGATAGAAACGAAAGCCAAACTACTTGCTGAATCCCTGCCACCACAACCACCATTGAGGCCCAGACCTGCTTAAGAAGAATAGACTTTTGGGCGTCAATTTAGTACAATACTAGTCATTTTGTGTCACCCTTTGATTGACCTTTTGGGAGGTGAAGTTGTCTCGTCCCGCTCTGCTTGCGCTTGAAGACGGTTCATTATTTGAAGGGATCGCATTTGGTCACTTAAGTCATTCGGCAGTATATGCGGTGGGGGAAGTGGTCTTTAACACTGCGATGACGGGTTATCAAGAGATCTTGAGCGATCCTTCCTATGCTGGACAACTAATTACACTTACTTATCCCCATATTGGTAATGTTGGTATAAATCTCGATGATCGTGAATCCAATGCTATATATGCCAAAGGGTTGATTGTTCGTCAACTACCTCTCTTAGTCAGCAATTGGCGTCAACAAATGACGTTGCAGCAGTATTTGGTGCAACATCGTGTTTTGGGTATTGCAGAAATTGATACTCGCCGCTTAACCCGCTTGATTCGAGAAAAGGGTGCTCTCAAGGGTTGTATTTATAGTGCGCCGGTCTTAACGCCCCAAGCCATTGAAGAAGCTTTGGCGCATGCCCGAGCCTTTAGTGGTTTGCAAGGTTTAGATTTGGCCAAAGAAGTCACCACCAGTGCGCCTTATGTGTGGCAGGAAGGTGGGTTATGGCCACATCGCCCCATAGGCCATAAAGAGAATTTTCATGTGGTAGCTTATGATTATGGCATCAAGAAAACCATTTTGCGTTGCTTAGAGAATGTAGGTTGTACGATTACCGTAGTGCCTGCCAAAACACCTGCAGCAGAAGCGTTAGCGATGGCCCCGGATGGGATCTTTTTATCCAATGGGCCAGGGGATCCACAAGCCTGTGATTATGCCATTCACGCAATTCAAAGTTTTTTAACCAAAGAGATCCCTTTATTTGGAATTTGCCTAGGGCACCAACTGTTAGCGTTGGCTTGTGGCGGTAAAACCATCAAAATGAAATTTGGTCATCATGGTGGCAATCATCCGGTGCGTGCATTAAGCGCTAAGCGCGTATTAATTACCAGTCAAAACCATGGCTTTACCGTTGAGGAAAGCACGTTACCGGCATGTTTAGAGGTGACGCATCTTTCTTTGTTTGATAATACCATTCAAGGATTAAAGCATCGCACCAAGCCGGCTTTTAGTTTTCAAGGACACCCCGAAGCAGGTCCTGGCCCCAATGATGCACGCGGCATGTTTCAAGATTTTGTTGACGCTATGCACAATTACCGTTTACAGCTTAATAAACCTGGAATGAGCCAATGCCAAAAAGAGAGAACATCAAAAGTATTTTAGTCATCGGCGCAGGTCCTATCATTATTGGTCAGGGTTGCGAGTTTGATTATTCTGGTGCACAAGCGTGCAAAGCGTTACGAGATGATGGCTATCGTGTCATTCTCGTGAATTCTAATCCTGCTACCATCATGACCGATCCGCAAATGGCGGATGCTATCTATATTGAACCTATCCAATGGCAAGTGGTTGCTAAGATTATTCAAAAGGAACGCCCGGATGCTTTATTGCCAACCATGGGTGGGCAAACGGCATTAAACTGTGCGTTAGATTTAGTGCGCGAAGGCGTGCTGGATGCTTTTGGCGTTGAATTAATTGGTGCTAAAAGTGAAGCCATTGAAAAAGCGGAAAATCGGGAACAGTTTCGTAATGCTATGCAAGAGATTGGCTTAAAAATGCCAAAATCGGGTATTGCGCATAATTTAGAAGAAGCTAAGCAAGTACAAGAAACCGTTGGCTTTCCTACCATCATTCGTCCCTCCTTTACGTTGGGTGGCAGTGGTGGGGGCATTGCTTACAATATGGAAGAATTTGAAGAAATTTGCCGTCGTGGTTTAGATTTTTCGCCTACCAAGGAGCTGCTCATTGAGCAATCCATTTTGGGTTGGAAAGAATATGAAATGGAAGTGGTGCGCGATAAAAATGATAATTGTATTATTGTTTGCACCATTGAAAATATTGATCCGATGGGTGTGCATACGGGTGACTCCATTACCGTTGCGCCAGCACAAACCTTAACGGATAAAGAATATCAGTTGATGCGTGATGCGGCGATTGCGGTATTACGTAAAATTGGCGTGGAAACGGGTGGTTCTAACGTACAATTTGCGGTAAATCCGCACAATGGTGAGCTGCATGTCATTGAAATGAATCCCCGCGTTTCACGATCTTCCGCCCTGGCCTCCAAAGCCACCGGTTTTCCTATTGCAAAAGTGGCGGCCAAATTAGCTATTGGTTATACCCTGGATGAGCTTTCTAATGAAATCACCGGGAATCAAACACCGGCTTCTTTTGAACCCACGATTGATTATGTAGTCACCAAAATTCCGCGCTTTAACTTTGAAAAATTTCCGCAATCTGATCCGATGTTGACCACCCAAATGAAATCCGTGGGTGAGGTTATGGCTATTGGTCGTACATTCCAGGAGTCCTTACATAAAGCTATTCGTGGTTTAGAAGTGGGATTGTATGGTTTAGAGTCTATTTTTGATTTAACGCGTATTGATGCTAAAACGGAAATTCGTTCCTTGCTGTATCAACCAACATGGCAAAGGTTATGGTATATCGCCGATGCGTTTCGTTTAGGGTTTGCATTAAAAGAAATTTTTGATTTGACCCATATCGATCCTTGGTTCTTAGCGCAAATTCAAGATTTAGTACAAGCGGAAAATAATGTGGTGCGCTTGGGGTTTGAAAATGTGGATAGAAATACTTTATGGCAATTGAAACGCCAAGGTTTTTCTGATCATCGTTTAGCGCAGTTACTGGGAGTGACGGAACACAGCATGCGCCAGCGGCGTTATGAATGGAACTTGCATCCGGTTTACAAGCGGGTGGATAGTTGCGCAGCAGAATTTTCTGTACAAACCGCCTATCTTTATTCTACCTATGAGCAAGAATGTGAAGCGCTGCCCACGAATAATAAAAAAATCATTGTATTAGGGGGCGGCCCAAACCGTATTGGGCAAGGGATAGAATTTGATTATTGCTGCGTGCATGCAGCGCAAGCCATGCGTGAAGAAGGGTATGAGACCCTTATGGTCAATTGTAATCCTGAAACCGTTTCAACCGATTATGATATTTCTGATAGGCTCTATTTTGAACCGCTCACCTTAGAAGATGTTTTAGAAATTGTGCATGTAGAAAAACCGCATGGGGTTATTGTGCAATTTGGTGGGCAAACGCCTTTAAAATTAGCCAAGTCCTTGGAAGCCGCCGGCGTGCCCATTATTGGGACTTCACCGGATGCAATTGATAGGGCGGAAGATAGAGGTCGTTTTCAGCAAATGATAGAACGCTTAGGCTTATTGCAACCGCCTAATGGGGTAGCCTATGAAATTGAACCGGCGTTGAATATTGCCCAAACCATTGGTTATCCGTTAATTGTCCGGCCTTCTTATGTTCTGGGCGGGCGCGCGATGGAAATTGTCTATAGTGATGATGAATTGCGTGACTATATGTTGCGCACCGCTGGAATTGCCAAAGATTCTCCTATTTTGCTGGATAGATTTTTAGATGATGCTATAGAAGTGGATGTAGATGCGGTTTGTGATGGTAAAAATGTATTAATTGGCGGCATTTTAGAACATATTGAGCAAGCGGGAGTGCATTCGGGGGATTCGGCGTGCTGTTTGCCGCCCTTTAGTTTAAGTGAAGAAATTCAAAATGAAATCCGCGACAATATGTGCAAAATGGCTCGAGAATTGCAGGTGATTGGCTTAATTAATGCGCAATTTGCTATTAAAAATAATAAACTTTATGTCTTAGAAGTGAATCCCCGTGCAGCCAGGACGGTGCCTTTTGTTTCAAAAGTCATTGGACATTCATTAGCTAAAGTTGCCGCACGCTGTATGATTGGGCGCACTTTAGCCGCGCAACAGATGCTTAAGGAATATAAGCCGGATTTTTATGCGGTAAAAAAGAGCGTATTCCCCTTTGAGAAATTTCAAGGGGCTGATCCTATCTTGGGCCCTGAAATGCGCTCTACCGGTGAAGTAATGGGCGTGGGAGATAGCTTTGGTAAAGCCTATGCAAAAAGCGAATTAGCAACCGGCGCGCCGCAAATTTCCAGTACAGGTTATGCCTTAATTAGTGTGCGCGATGCAGATAAAGCCGGGGTGGTAGAAATTGCTCAGAAGTTGCAACAATTTGGCTTTAAAATTTTAGCAACCCGCGGTACCGCCCGGGTATTGCAAACCGCGGGCCTTGCTTGCGATATTATCCATAAAGTGAATGAAGGGCGTCCTCACATTGTGGATAGTATCAAAAATGATAAAATTGCTTTTATTATTAATACAACAGAAGGCCGGCAAGCAATTGCGGATTCCAACGCCATTCGTCGTAGTGCCGTTCAACATAAAGTCTGTTATACCACAACCTTGGCTGGGGCGCGTGCGGCGGTGTTAGCGCTGGCTTATCAAGATAAGCATAGTATTGCTTCCATTCAAGATTTGCATTTGAGGGTTAAAGAAAAATGACAAAGTTTCCCATGACAGTGGTGGGGGCACAAAGCCTACGCGAAGAACTGAATCGTTTAAAAACGGTTGAACGTCCTAAAGTTATTGAAGCTATTTCTGAAGCAAGAGCGCATGGGGATTTAAAAGAAAATGCGGAATACCATGCAGCTAAAGAACAACAAGGCTTTTTAGAAGGCAGGATCTCTGAAATTGAACATAAGCTCTCCCACGCACAAATTATTGATATTACGAAAGTGGTGCAAAATGGCCGAGTGGTGTTTGGTGCCACGGTTTCTTTATTGAATGTTTCCACGGATGATGAAGTCAAATACAAAATTGTGGGTGATGACGAAGCCGATTTAAAATTGGGTAAAATTTCAGTCAATTCACCGATTGCTCGGGCCATTATTGCCAAGAATGTGGGTGATATTGCCTTGGTGAAGACGCCGGGCGGTGATATTGAGTATGAAATTAATGACGTGCAGTATATTCCCTAATTTTTCTGTGGCTTAGGGCGGTACAGCACCAAAACGTGTCCAATTTGTTGCACAATGGTGGCTTTATGTTGTGCGACGATAAGATCTATCATCTCTTGCCTTGCCTCATGAGTAATCGCGTTAACTCTTATTTTAATGAGCTCATGCGCTAAGAGTGCCGCTTCCACTTCTTGATGCACCGTGGGTGAAAGGCCTTTTGCCCCAATTAATACCACAGGGCGCAGTGTTTGGGCTTTAGTATGTAAGTTTTTTAAAAAATTTTTCGTTAACATTTGCTTTAATTTACTTTACAATGTAACCAACTAACGGCATTGTAACCTGAGAAGGCCTTCTTTGTAAAATGGCGCGTACCAAACATGGAAAATCCTGGATGCAGCGGCATCTGCAAGATCCCTTTGTGCAAAAAGCACAACTCTCAGGGTACCGCTCCCGTGCGAGTTATAAATTACTGGAATTACAGCAAAAAGACCACCTGTTTCGTCCAGGAATGACCGTGGTAGATTTAGGTGCGGCTCCGGGTGGCTGGTCCCAAGTGCTGGTAAAAGAGGTGGGTAAAATTGGAAAAGTTATCGCCCTGGATATATTGGCAATGGAGCCTTTAAAAGGCGTACACTTTATTCAAGGAGATTTTTGTGAGCAGGCCGTTTTAGAAGAATTAGAGGCCGCGGTGTATGAGAATTCAGTTGACTGGGTTGTTTCTGATATCTCCCCCAATATCAGCGGTATCATTGCCGCAGATCAGCCACGGATGATGGCGCTTGCAGAACTCGCCTGGGACTTTGCCAGGCAGCACTTAAAAACAGGGGGTGGTTTTCTGGTAAAACTCTTTCAAGGAGAAGGTTTTGAAAGCTATCACAGAACTTTGCGCCAATCTTTTAAACAGGTGGTTATTCGCAAGCCCACGGCTTCGCGCGCGGCCTCACGCGAGCTGTATGTCTTAGCGCGCGGTTACTATAATATATAGTAATGAGAATACGACTTGGCGAGTCGTGGTAACATGTTGTATATTTAACTTAATATCAAGAATAACGGGGTTGTACCTTGAATGACATGGTAAAAAATTTGGTATTGTGGCTCATCATTGCTGTCATTTTAATGTCAGTCTTTAGCAATTTTGGTCCGCGCCACGCGCAAGTCGCGAAAGTCGCTTATTCTCAATTTCTCGATCAAGTTAAAAAAGGTGATGTTAAATCAGTCACCATTGATAACCGTCAAATACGCGGCGTTACACGCAATGATGAGAATTTTATCACGTATATGCCAATGCAAGATGATTATCTGATTGGCGATTTAATGAATAATAAAGTAGTGATAATAGGTAAAGCGCCGGAACAACAAAGTTTATTAATGAGCATTTTTATCAGTTGGTTCCCCATTATTTTATTTATCGGGGTTTGGATGTACTTTATGCGCCAAATGCAAGGGGGCGGTGGCAGAGGTGCCATGACCTTTGGTAAAAGCCGTGCGCGTTTAATGGGTGAAGATCAAGTCAAAGTGACCTTTGCGGATGTGGCAGGGGTGGATGAAGCCAAAGAAGAAGTGAAAGAACTGGTCGATTTCTTAAAAGATCCTGAAAAGTTTCAACGCTTAGGGGGACGCATTCCCAGAGGTGTTTTATTAGTGGGTCAGCCCGGAACCGGTAAAACCTTATTAGCCAAAGCTATTGCAGGTGAAGCAAAAGCGCCTTTCTTTACTATCTCTGGTTCTGATTTCGTTGAAATGTTTGTAGGGGTTGGAGCTTCGCGGGTTAGAGATATGTTTGAGCAAGCGAAAAAGCATGCTCCCTGCATTATTTTTATTGATGAAATTGATGCCGTAGGCCGTCATCGAGGCGCAGGCTTGGGGGGTGGTCATGATGAACGTGAGCAAACCCTGAACCAGTTGCTGGTTGAAATGGATGGTTTTGAAGGGAATGAAGGGGTCATTATCATCGCCGCAACCAACCGTCCGGATGTGCTCGATAAAGCACTTTTGCGCCCGGGTCGTTTTGATAGACAAGTGATTGTAGGCTTACCGGATGTACGTGGTCGTGAACAAATTCTCAAAGTGCATTTACGTAAAATTCCCATGGGTGATAACGTTGATCCGCGTGTGATTGCACGGGGTACGCCAGGATTTTCTGGAGCGGATTTAGCAAATCTGGTGAATGAAGCCGCTTTATCTTCTGCGCGCCATAATAAGCGTTTAGTGGATATGGAAGAACTGGAACATGCCAAAGATAAAATTATCATGGGCGTAGAACGCCATAGCATGGTCATGAGTGAACAAGAGCGTAAATTAACGGCTTTCCATGAAGCGGGACACGCTATTGTTGGATTATCTATTGGTGAACATGATCCCGTTTACAAAGTCAGCATTATTCCACGCGGCCAAGCTTTGGGCGTAACCATGTTCTTGCCAGAACAAGATAGATACAGCTATTCCAAAAACAGACTTGAAAGCCAACTTGCCAGTTTGTTTGGCGGGCGATTAGCAGAAGAATTAACCTTTGGGGCAGAAAGCGTTACCACGGGTGCTTCCAATGATATTAAACGCGCGACGGATATTGCACGTAACATGGTTACCAAATGGGGCCTATCAGAACGCTTAGGGCCTTTAACTTATGGGGAAGATGAAGGCGAAGTCTTTTTAGGCCATAGTGTTAATGTGCGCAAAGAAATTTCTAATACCACTGCCAGCGCGATTGATGAAGAAGTGCGTAAGATTATTGATAGGAATTATGCACGCGCTAAAGCCATCTTAATTGAAAAACGTGATATCTTAGAAAAAATGGCCGCAGCATTATTGAAATATGAAACGATTGATGCAAAGCAATTAGAAGACTTGATGGCTGGACGTGAGCCAGGTGAACCTCAAGGATGGTCCGCAACGGAACCACCTGCACCACCCTCTAGCGCACCTAAAAAGGAGCCTGCTTCGGATACGACGGAAACCCGTAGCCGCGCCATCGATGATGAGGATACGGCTAAGTCTTCACTGTGAAAATCATGGGTATTTTAAATGTAACCCCAGATTCTTTTTATGATGGGGGCCGTTACCAGCAAGTTGACGCTGCAATCCAACATGCCTTAAAAATGATTCAGGAAGGCGCAGATATTATTGATATAGGGGGTGAATCCACACGCCCTGGTGCAACGCCTCTCAGTGCATCCGAAGAATGTGACCGTGTTATTCCCATCATTGAAGCGCTGAGAAAAATATCTGATATTCCACTTTCTATAGATTCCCGTCATACCGCTGTTATTGAAGCAGCATTAGCAGCTGGCGCTAATATAGTTAATTCTATTGATGCTTTGGCAGACGCCGCGCAATGTGCCTTGGTTGCCCGCTTTCAAGTACCGGTTTGTTTAATGCATATGCAAGGCACGCCAAGCAACATGCAGCAAGCACCGCATTATAAAGATGTGCTTCAAGAAGTGTATGATTTCTTTAGATGGCGTATTGCCATCTGCGAAAAAGCAGGGATATTGCGAGAAAATATTTGGATAGATCCGGGTTTTGGCTTTGGAAAAACCTTAGCCCATAATTTACATTTATTAGCTAATTTGTCTTTTTTTAAAACCTTACATTGTCCAATTTTGGTTGGACTTTCACGTAAAAGCTTATGGGGCGAAATCTTAAATGCCCCGCCACAAGAACGCCTGTATGGCAGTTTAACGGGCGCTACTTTGGCTGCGTTACAAGGCGCTGCCATTATTCGCACACATGATGTCGCCGCGACGCAGGATATGCGCGCAGTTATTAACGCAGTAAGGAGAATAGACACCCATGTCTGCGCATCGTAAATATTTTGGTACGGATGGTGTGCGTGGCCGCACGGGCACTTTTCCCATTACCGCAGAATTTGCTTTAAAGTTAGGTTGGGCGGCCGGTAAAGTATTAGCACAAGAAGACGGTGGGATGGTGCTGATTGGGCAAGATACGCGGGTTTCCGGGGATATGTTATCGGCAGCGTTAAAAGCAGGATTTTTAGCAGCAGGCTTAGATGTTTATTTATTGGGCGCTATGCCAACACCTGGAGTAGCCTATTTAACCCATTCACTTGCTGCCAAAGTGGGCGTAGTGGTGAGTGCTTCCCATAATCCATATTATGATAATGGCATTAAGTTTTTTAATGCGCAGGGCAAGAAACTGCCGGATGTGATTGAGTATCAAATAGAAGAATTATTAGATACTCCCATGACCACGGTCGCACCGCATAAAATGGGGCAGGCCAAATTAATTGGAGATATTCCGGGCCGGTATATTGAATTTTGTAAAAATACCTTTTTAAAATCCTATGATTTAAAAGGCATGAAAATAGTGATTGATTGCGCGCAAGGCGCCACTTCACATATCGCACCGGCGGTATTTACCGAATTAGGGGCAGAAGTTATTGCCATTCATCATACTCCTGATGGCTTTAATATTAATGAAAACTGCGGCTCTACGCATCCTCAAGCATTACAACAAGCTGTATTGGCGCATAATGCAGATTTGGGCATTGCCTTTGATGGCGATGGTGACAGGGTATTATTCATTGATGATCAAGGTGAAATGGTAGATGGGGATGAATTATTATTTATCATTGCCCGCGCTTATCAAGAAAAGGGCCTATTAACTGGCGGCGTGGTTGGCACGCAAATGAGTAATTTAGGTTTAGAAAATGCATTTAAAGCCTTAAATATTGCCTTTGTCCGCACGGATGTGGGTGATAGGTATGTAATGGATGCCTTATTACAAACCGGTTGGAATTTGGGGGGGGAATCCTCCGGGCACATTATCTGCTTAGATAAAACCACTACCGGTGATGGCATTGTCAGTGCGCTGCAAGTACTAGAGCAGTTATGCCATACTAAACAAAAACTACATACCCTTAAAAAAGGGATGGTAAAATGTGCGCAAATTCTGGTTAATGTCCCCGTTGCCAATGGTAAAGAAATTGTGCAAACCGCGGTGGTTCAACAATTTTGTCAGCAAGCAGAAGAATCTTTAGAACGCCGTGGGAGAATTTTATTACGCGCCTCTGGCACCGAGCCCTTAGTGCGGGTGATGGTGGAAGGAGAAGATGCATCGCTGATCCGTGAAGTAGCAGATAGTTTAGCAGCAGTGGTTGCTACGGCTGCGACCCGACTTCGCTAAGGCTACCCGGCTTCGCTCTATCCTGCTTCCGCAGGGAGCTACGCCGGGCAGGCCGCGGCTTAGCGCTGGGCAGGCGGTGATGCGGGTTTATTAAATCCCCCCCTCGCTGTCGCTCGGCGCCCCCTTTTAAACAAAAGTGGGC
>JABDCK010000033.1 GCA_013288185.1 Gammaproteobacteria bacterium | reverse complement strand
AAAAAAGCGCCCATGTTGGTTACACGATGGGGATGTAAAGCACTGGAAAATGTGGTTGCGCTTAAAGACAATCCTGACGCGCGTTTTGCAAAAGAAAAAGAAATTGAAAGCGGCGTTGTTTACAAACTATAAAATAAACCACACACTCTTTTTAGGAGACCTTAAGATGAATCATAACTGGATGATTGAACAAATTGTTCTTAAAGCAAAAGATCAACTAGCAGCAATCCAAGCACTGAGTGATAAAGCCATTGTTAATCAATTATCCTTCAATAGCTTATTACTGCTTGCAGCAAATCACCCGGCGTTTATAAACGATGAGGAGCTGCTCACCACGCTTTGGGGCGAAGCCTTGGCCGTTATGGGGCAGGCCAATATTGTAATTGCCCAAAAAATTCTAAATACCCCCGCACTGTTGGAAAAGGTTTCCGGCATTGGTTTGTCGCAAATGGGAAAAGAACATTTAGCCATTGCAAAAGCTATAATGCAGACGCCAGAACTACTTGCAAAGCTGGGTGGTTGGGATCTTGCAGAGATGGGGAGCGGGCACTTATCTATTGCACAAGAAATCATGACAACCCCTATGCTACTTGCCAAGATAACCGCTAGTGATGCGTGGGCAGCGAATGATGGTTATGAATTATCTTTACTAGGCGCGGCGCATTTACCTATTGCCAAGACCATTATTGAAACACCCGCACTTTTTAAAAAATTGACGCATGAGCACAATTTAGTAGGAATAGGTGCGGCACATTTGTTCTGTGCAGAAACTATATTGAAGACCCCTGTGCTTTTAGCAAAACTAACAGGACGGGGGCTTGCAGGCATGGGAAGAGCGCATGTATCTATAGCACAAACCATTTTGAATACGCCGGAACTTTTCGCAAAGCTAAACAATCAAGATATTGGTTTTTTGGCAGGAAACTTATCTATTGCTCAAAGCGTCCTAAAAACCTGTAAAACTCCAGAACATCTGGCGATGATGAATGAAGATGCTTTGTGCAGTTTGGCTAAATATGCGCATGTATCTATAGCAGAAGCTATTGTAAAAAACCCAACACTTTTAGCGAAATTAAAGCCATGCCATTTAAGTGAGATCGGCGAGTCGCATAGTGCTATTGCGCAATTTGTTTTAGAAAATCCTACCTTGCTTGAAGGAATGGATTCTTTTGGTTTGAGGCTTCTGGGCCAAAAACACTTATTTTTTGCCCAGAAAATTATGGATACGCCAAAATTGCTTGAAAAGCTTGATGGTAGGCATTTAGCGCGTTTAGGGGAGGCGCATTGGTCCATTACGCAACAGATTATGAAAGCGCCAGCACTTTTTGAAAAGATAACGGCTGCAGGAGGGTATGATGAAATAGTTTATATGGTAAGTGCGCATTTGTTCTTTGCACCACAAGTGCTAAAGAATGCAAAAGTTTGCAAGGAAATGCAAAAGCATATGGTAGAGTCGCTCAAAAAGGAAGTAATATGTTATCAAACCATTCAGTCAAAAGTACAAGGCTTTCAGCCTAAAGCAGTTTCTGGTGTGTCTTGGAAGCTAAAAGCGTTTTTAGGCGCAGTAAGCATGGTTATACTGGGCAGTTTAGCAGCAACTATGGGCATAATGGCTGCGGTCATAGGGGCTGTGAGCGGTGTATTATTGTTAGGAGTAGTCTATCAGGCTAAAAAATGGCTGGCTCCATCCGCAACAGAAATATCTGATAATAAATATAAAGCGCTGATGAGCAAATTTAAAAGCTTGTTTGTTCCACAAAATGCAGAGTCGTTATCTGAAGCCCAAAAGCAAGATCAGCGTTTTATTCTTGCTTTAGAGGAGTTTCATAAAAAAGCGCCCATGTTGGTCACACAATGGGAATGTAAAGCACTGGAAAATCTGGTTGCGCATAAAGACAATCCTGACGCGCGTTTTGCAAAAGAAGAAGAAATTACAAGAGGTGTTATTCATAAGCCATGAGTGAGATCTAATTTTACAGTAGCAAACCTTTTGTCAGACAACTTTGTAACTACAGTTGCAAAACATTGCTTAAAAAGCGCGCAAACAGTATACTTTGCGCGCGAAACAAGCCCTCATTCCTAGGCTAAATAAATATGCGTCAGAGTTTTTCTCGTAACGAAGCGTATTGGGCGGTTACAACCCAGGCGCTGGTAGCTATTTTGGTTCTTCCCTGGGTATCAGCCTTTTGGGGGCTGGCCGCCGTAGGTTCATGTATGGCAGGTAGCTTAATTTGTGTTTTGCCAACCATTTATCTGTATAGACGCGTTTTTTCTCATTTTGGCGCACATGCGGCCAAGAAAATGTTTCAATCCCTTTATGTAGGGGAAGCTGTTAAAATCCTGCTAACCGGTGCAGGCTTTGCGGGCGCAGCGCTTGTTTCTTGGATAGTGCCGCTGTGGTTGTTTTTTGGTTTTATTGGTGCACAAATGGCTTTTTGGTTAGCCCCTATTGGCAAAAATATATTAGGTAAGACGCAATGAGCGTATCTTCAGAAGGACTCACCACTTCACAATATATTACCCATCATTTAACAAATCTGACGGTGGGCAAAGGATTTTGGTCTATTAATTTAGATACCTTGGTTATCTCTTGGATACTCGGTCTTTTGTTTATTGGTTTATTTTACTTTGCGGCAAGAAAAGTCACCGCTGGGATCCCGGGCAACTTACAAAATTGTGTGGAAGTTTTTATTGATTTTGTGGACAAACAAGTCAAAGAAGTTTACCACGGTAAAAGTGAAGTGGTGGCGCCACTTGCCTTAACTATTTTTGTCTGGGTATTTTTAATGAATCTCATGGACTTGGTTCCCGTGGATGCATTACCGCACTTAGCCTCCTTTTTGGGTATACACCACTTAAAAGTAGTGCCCACGACTGATCCTAATTTAACTTTAGGATTATCGATTAGTATTTTCATATTAACCATTTTTTATAACATCAAAAATAAAGGTCCTGTTGGCTTGGGTAAAGAAATGTTGTGCTCACCTTTAGGGCCATGGTGTTTTCCGTTCAATTTAATTCTGCGTTTAGTTGATGAATTAGCCAAGCCCATCTCGTTGGGTTTACGGTTATTCGGTAATCTTTATGCAGGAGAATTGATTTTTATCTTAATTGCATTATTACCTTGGTGGATTCAATGGCCGTTGGGTTGGATGTGGGCGGTTTTCCATATCTTAATCATCGTGTTGCAAGCATTTATCTTTATGATGCTTTCCATTATCTATATCAGCCAAGCGCATGAAGCACACTAACAGTAGAAAATAAACAGGAGAGAAGATGGAAATTGTACAAATTGTTGCTCAGCTACAAGGTATTACCGCCATTGCAGTAGCCATGTTGATTGGTTTTGGTGCATTTGGTACCGCCATTGGCTTTGGTATGTTGGGAGGCAAATTCTTGGAAGGCGCTGCCAGACAACCTGAAATGGTACCCATGTTACAAGCAAAAATGTTTATCGTGGCAGCGTTGATTGACGCGGTGACCATGATTGGGGTGGGGATTGCGTTATTCTTTACTTTCGCAAGTCCGTTCCTTGCTGAAGTGATGACGCACGTACCATCCGTAACGCACTAATTTCACCACGGAGATATCCTTGTGAATATTAATCTTACGCTGTTTGGGCAAATGATCACCTTTTTATTGTTTGTGTGGTTCACCAAACAATTTATTTGGCCGCCGGTGATTAAAGCGCTGAAAGACCGGCAAGAAAAAATTGCCGATGGCTTGGCGGCGGCTGAAAAAGGTCAAGTCGAATTGCTGGAAGCACATGAGCAAAAAGCACGCTTAATTAAAGAAGGCAAGCAGGATGCCTCCAATATTATTTTGGAAGCAAAAAAGCAAGCCGATGGGATCTTAGATGTGGCACGCCAGCACGCGCGGGAAGAAGGGCATCGAATTATTGCAACGGCACATGCTGAAATTGAGCACATGGTTTTGCAAGCCAAAGATCAGTTACGCAAGCAGGTGGCAACCATTGCTTTGGTGGGGGCGGAAAAAGTGTTGGAACGCACCATTGATGTGGGTATTCATCAAGACTTGCTTGAAAAATTAGCACAAGAGATATAGGGCGCCGGTATGTCACATCGTCAAGTTGCCAGACCCTATGCCAATGCCATCTTTGAATTGGCACAAGCGGAAAATACCATGGCGCAATGGTCTGATATGTTAGCCTTTGCCGGTTATGTTGCCGCAGACAAACGCATGGTGCGCCAATTAAAAGATCCGCAATATACTACACAGCAACGGATTGCCGTATTTTTAGATTTGGGTAAAGCGGTTTTTTCCAAAGAGATGCAAAACGTTATTCATGTTTTAGCCAAATTTAGACGTTTGGCTTATTTGCCTGAAATTGCCGCAATTTTTGAAGAAAAACGCGCGCAGGCAGAAAATGTGGTTACCGTGGAATTTATTTCTGCGGTGCCGGTAGATGCGCAATACCAAGCGCGCCTCATTGAGAAATTAAAACAAAAAATGCAATGCGATATAAAATTACACTGCACCGTTGATAAAAAACTTTTAGGCGGCGCAATTATTAAAGCGGGTGATTCTGTAATGGATAGCTCGGTTCGGGGAAAGCTCGCTAAACTCGGCGAAGCTGTTGTGGGTATTTAATAGTAAATGAGAACCAATTGAATGAGTATGCGACTGAATCCTTCAGAAATTAGCGAATTAATTAAAGAGCGCATTGAAGATACGGCCATTGATGACAAAGTGCGAACGGTCGGCACCATTATTAGTGTGGGCGATGGCATTGTGCGCATTTTTGGTTTAAATGATGTTATGCAAGGGGAAATGATTAAATTCCCTGGCGATGTCTATGGCATGGCGCTTAACTTAGAGCGTGATTCGGTGGGCGCGGTGGTGCTGGGCTCCAGTGAACATTTGGCGGAAGGCCAAACCGTGGAGTGCACCGGCAGAATTTTAGAAGTGCCGGTGGGCGAGGCATTATTGGGGCGCGTGGTAGATGCCCTTGGCCGTCCCATTGATGGTAAAGGCGATATCGCCGCCAAAGAAACGTCTCCAGTAGAAAAAGTAGCGCCAGGCGTGATTGAGCGCCAATCGGTGAATCAGCCGCTGCAAACCGGGTTAAAGGCGATTGATGCGATGGTGCCTATTGGTCGTGGTCAACGAGAACTCATTATTGGCGACAGGCAAACCGGTAAAACCGCCATTGCCATTGATGCCATCATTAATCAAAAAGGTACCGGCGTAAAATGTATTTATGTCGCGGTCGGTCAAAAAGCTTCTTCGGTTGCTGCCACGGTGCGCAAATTAGAAGAATTTGGCGCCATGGAACATACCATTGTGGTTGCGGCAACGGCGGCAGAAGCGGCTGCTTTGCAATTTATTGCGCCGTATTCTGGTTGCGCGATGGGCGAATATTTCAGAGACCGCGGTCAAGACGCGCTGATTGTCTATGACGATTTAACCAAACAAGCCTGGGCTTACCGTCAGGTTTCCTTATTGTTGCGTCGTCCACCGGGCAGAGAAGCGTATCCCGGAGACGTATTTTATCTGCATTCGCGTTTATTAGAACGGGCTGCGCGCGTAAATGCAGAATATGTGGAAAAATTTACCCAAGGTAAAGTGAAAGGCAAGACCGGCTCTTTAACCGCATTGCCGATTATTGAAACGCAAGCGGGTGACGTATCTGCTTTCGTACCCACCAACGTGATTTCTATTACCGATGGTCAGATTTTCTTAGAAAGTGATTTGTTTAACGCCAATATCCGCCCAGCGATTAACGCGGGTCTTTCCGTATCCCGGGTAGGGGGCGCAGCGCAAACCAAAATCATTAAAAAGTTGGGCGGGGGCGTACGTTTAGCCTTGGCACAATATCGTGAATTGGCCGCTTTTTCTCAATTCGCTTCGGATTTAGACGAAGCCACGCGTAAACAATTGCAACGTGGGCAGCGCGTGATGGAAGCCATGAAGCAAAAGCAATATTCCCCCTTGAATGTAGCAGAAATGGCGGTGGTGCTGTTTGCAACGGATAAAGGGTATTTGGACGAAATTAAATTACCCGAAGTGGTGGATTATGAACAAAGCTTATTGGCGTATATGAATAAAAATCATGCCAATTTAATGGCCAAAATTAATGAAGCCGGCGATTATAACGACGACATTGAACAACAACTTAAAGTTGCTATTGAAGCATGTAAAGGTTAATTCATGTCAGCAAAAGAAATTCGGACTAAAATTAAAAGCATTAAAAGTACGCAAAAAATTACGCGCGCCATGGAAATGGTGGCCGCCAGTAAAATGCGCAAAGCGCAGCAGCGCATGTTTGCTTCTCGGCCCTATTCAACCTGTATTCGTAATGTGATTGATCATTTAGCGCATGGCCGTCCGGAGTATCGTCATCCTTATTTGATCCCTCGAGAAGAAAAACGCATTGGCATGATTATCATTTCAACCGATAGAGGATTGTGCGGTGGTTTAAACGTTAACTTGTTCCGTCGTTTAATCAATCAGCTGGAAGCGTGGCAAACGGAGGGTAAGGAAATCGTGCATTGCACGATTGGTTTGAAAGCAGAGAACTTTTTGCGCCGCTTAAATGCGGATGTTTTAGCTTCTGCGAGCCGCTTAGGAGATGCCCCCACGGTGGAAGAGGTGATTGGTCCGGTGAGCGTGATGTTGCAAGCGTATGATGAAGGAAAAATTGATGCGCTCTATATTAGTTACAATAAATTTATTAATACCATGAGTCAAAAGCCCGTGATTGAAAAATTGTTGCCCATTCTGCCAGAACCCAGCAAAAAGAGTACGGGTGCCTCCTGGGATTATATTTACGAACCAGATGCTAAAGAATTATTGGATTTATTATTAACGCGGTTTATTGAATCACAAGTATATCATGGCGCCGTAGAGAATTTTTCCTGTGAGCAAGCAGCACGGATGGTTGCCATGAAAAGTGCTTCAGAAAACGCAGGAGAGCTTATTGATGGTTTGCAACTGGCCTACAACAAAGCCAGACAAGCAGCCATTACGCGCGAGCTTGCTGAAATTGTCAGTGGCGCAGCCGCAGTATAAAAAGAGGGTGAACATATGAGTAGCAGCAGTGGAAAAGTCGTCGAAATTATTGGTGCGGTAGTGGACGTTGAGTTTCCCCGTGGGGCAGTACCAAAAGTTTATGATGCCTTATTAGTCGATGGCGGGGAAATTACCCTGGAAGTGCAGCAACAATTGGGCGATGGCATTATTCGCTCTATTGCGATGGGCAGTACGGATGGTTTGCGCCGCGGGTTAAATGTGCAAAATACCGGCGCACCGATTCAAGTCCCCGTTGGACAAAAAACCTTAGGTAGAATTATGGATGTGCTCGGGCGCCCTATTGATGAAAAAGGACCCATTGGCGAGCAAGAACGTCTTTCTATTCACCGCGCGGCCCCTTCTTTTAAAGAGCAAGCAGCAAGCCAAGAGTTATTAGAAACCGGGATTAAAGTTATCGATTTAATTTGTCCTTTTGCCAAAGGGGGCAAAGTGGGTTTGTTTGGTGGTGCCGGTGTTGGTAAAACCGTTAACATGATGGAGCTTATTCGTAATATTGCGATAGAACACAGTGGTTATTCTGTGTTTGCCGGGGTAGGTGAGCGTACTCGTGAAGGTAACGATTTCTATCATGAAATGAAAGATTCTAACGTTTTGGACAAAGTTGCCTTAGTGTATGGGCAAATGAATGAGCCGCCCGGCAATCGTCTGCGGGTGGCCTTAACGGGGTTAACCATTGCAGAGAGCTTCCGGGATGAGGGGCGCGATGTGTTATTATTTATTGATAATATTTATCGTTATACCTTGGCAGGTACCGAGGTTTCTGCATTGCTGGGTCGGATGCCCTCTGCCGTAGGCTATCAGCCCACCTTGGCAGAAGAAATGGGGCGTTTACAAGAGCGGATCACTTCTACCAAAACAGGCTCTATTACTTCTATTCAAGCGGTGTACGTTCCTGCAGATGATTTAACCGATCCTTCTCCTGCTACCACCTTCTCGCATTTAGATGCCACCGTGGTATTGTCCAGACAAATTGCAGAATTGGGCATTTACCCTGCGGTTGACCCGTTAGATTCTACCAGCCGCCAATTAGATCCGTTAGTAGTGGGACAAGAACATTATGATGTGGCCAGAGCAGTACAAGGTACCTTGCAGCGCTATAAAGAATTGAAAGACATCATCGCGATTTTAGGCATGGATGAGCTTTCAGATGAGGACAAGCTTATCGTGTCACGCGCTAGAAAAATTCAGCGCTTTTTATCCCAGCCTTTCTTTGTGGCGGAAGTCTTTACCGGTAGCCCTGGTAAGTATGTCTCTTTGAAAGATACGATTAAAGGATTTAAAGGCATTATTGAAGGTCAATATGATGACTTGCCAGAGCAAGCGTTTTATATGGTGGGTGGTATTGAAGAAGTGATTGAAAAAGCGAAATCCTTACAAGGGTAAAACATATGTCAACGTCCACCTTACATTTAGATATTGTGAGCGCAGAAGCCGCTATTTTTTCGGGGGAGGCGCAGCGCGTGTTTGCCACCGGCATTATGGGAGAGCTTGAAATTGCGCCTAAGCACACGCCTTTGCTTACCGGATTATTGCCAGGCCCGGTGCGCATTCGTGACAAACAAGGCCACGAAGAAGTCGTTTATGTGACCGGCGGGATTTTAGAAGTGCAGCCGGATATCGTTACCATTTTAGCAGATACCGTGGTGCGCGCGCGTGATTTCAATGAAGCCAAAGCGGTTGAAGCGGCCAAAAAAGCGCAGGAAATGTTAGAAAAGCGCAAAACGAGTATGGATTATGCACAAGCTAGAGCGGAATTAGCGCGGGCCGCCGGCCTCTTGCGTGCCATCCGCGAAGCGAAAAAGAAGAAGTGAGTGAAATGGATTTAACAGTAGTGGTGCTCGCGGCAGGACAGGGAACACGGATGAAATCATCTAAGCCGAAGGTGTTGCATCCTATTGGCGGTAAACCCATGCTGGTGCATGTGGTTAAAACCGCACAAGCATTAAACCCTGCGCAAATTCTGGTAGTGCATGGTTTTGGCGGCGAACTGCTTCAACAAGCACTCCAAGCGGAGAAAATTACTTGGGTGGAACAAGCCACACAACAAGGTACAGGAGATGCGGTTGCCAAAGCGCTCCCTTTTATACCACCTTCCCATCGCGTATTAATTTTATATGGTGATGTGCCATTAATCCGCATCCAAACCTTACAAAAATTATTGCAGGATACGCCGGAAAATCAGATGGGCATGCTGACGGTTAATACAGAAAATCCTACCGGCTTAGGGCGCATTGTGCGGGATCATAGGGGCGCCATCCAACAAATTGTGGAAGAGCGTGATGCCAATGAAAATCAGCGCCACATTAAAGAAGTCAACGTGGGTGTTTTTGTTTTGCCGGCAGCGTTGTTAGCCCGTTGGTTGCCGCGGCTTAACAATCAAAATGCCCAAAATGAATATTATTTGTCTGATATGGTTCAATTTGCGCTAGATGATGTGGTGGATATTGCCACTTTTACGGTGCAGTCCGCAAATGAAGTGTTGGGTGTAAATGATAGAGCGCAACAAGTGGCAGCCGAACGGTGTTATCAACAGCAATGTGCACAACATTTTTTGCAGCAAGGGGTGTGGATTGCAGATCCGGCGCGCTTTGATTTGCGGGGTTCTTTACAAGCCGCGCCTGAGGTAATGATTGATGTCAATGTTGTTTTGGAAGGTGAAGTACTATTGCGAGAAGGTTGTAGTATAGGGCCTCATTGCACGTTGATTAATTGTGATATTGGTGAAAACGTCACCATCCTTGCCCATTGCTATTTGGAAGGCGTTAAAATAGCGGCGGGTGCCAAAATTGGTCCGTTTGCCAGATTGCGACCCGGCACGGTGCTGGGGAATAATGTGCATGTGGGAAATTTTGTGGAGATTAAAAATTCACGCATTGAGGCAGGTTCAAAAATTAATCACTTAAGCTATATTGGTGACACCACGATGGGTAAATCGGTGAATATCGGGGCGGGCACTATTACCTGTAATTATGATGGCGCCAATAAACACCGTACCATTATTGAAGATGATGTGCACATTGGCTCAGACACCCAATTGATTGCGCCGGTACGGGTAGGCAAAGGTGCCACCTTAGGCGCGGGCACTACCTTGACGCAAGATGCGCCACCGGAAAAATTAACGGTGACGCAACAAATCCAACAACGCAGCAAATCTTGGCAACGGCCAAACAAGGATGAGGAATAAAGTATGTGTGGGATTACAGCCGGTATTGCACAGCGGGATATTGGGCCTTTGTTATTAGAGGGCTTAAAACGATTAGAATATCGCGGTTATGATTCCGCCGGTTTGGCCGTTATCGATGAAAAGGGCGAATTAGCGCGCTTGCGGGTCTGTGGTAAAGTGAATTTGTTATTAGAATCGTATGAAAAAGAACCCTTACTCGGCAAAATCGGTATTGCGCATACCCGCTGGGCAACGCATGGCCAACCCAGCGAAACCAATGCCCACCCGCACTTTTTTGAAAATGATATTGCGCTGGTGCATAACGGCATTATTGAAAACTATCTTTCCTTGCGTGAAACGCTGCAAAAGCGCGGTGTGCAGTTTTATTCTGAAACCGATACGGAAGTGGTTGTACAATGGATAGGTCTTGAATTTAAAAAAAGCCAAAATCTTTTGGCCGCGGTGCAAGCAACGGTCAAAGAATTGAAAGGGGCTTATGCCCTGGCGGTTATTAGTAAGCACAGTCCTGATAGAATTATTGCTGCGCGCCACGGCGCGCCTTTAGTTATTGGCTTGGGTATTGGTGAAAATTTTGTTGCCTCTGACAGCTTGGCATTATTACCCTTTACGCAAAATTTTGTAGTCTTAGAAGACGAGGATGTCGCAGAAGTCGGTTTAGATAAAGTCGCCGTTTACGATAGCACGGGCGGTCTGGTTGAGCGTAAAAAACGTAAAGTAACGCTTTCTGCACAAAGCATGGAGCGCGGTGAATACCGGCACTATATGCAAAAAGAAATATTTGAGCAGCCCGATGCAATTCGTGCGGCGACTAGTGGGCGGTTACATGATAATTCCATTCTGGAAGCCATCTGGGGCACGAATGCGAAAACTTGTTTAGATAAAGTGCGCGCGGTGCAAATTGTGGCTTGCGGGACGAGCTATCATGCAGGCTTAGTGGCAAAATATTGGCTTGAAGCGGTTGGCATTCCTTGTGCGGTGGAAGTGGCCAGTGAAATGCGTTACCGGCGTGGCGTAGTTTTGCCAGGAACTTTATTTGTTGCCCTTTCGCAATCCGGTGAAACGGCAGATACCTTGGCAGCCTTGCGCAGTCTACAAGCAGAAGAATATTGCGGTAAGTTAGCGATTTGCAATGTACCTGAAAGTGCGCTGGTAAGAGAATCTGATTTAGTCTTGTTAACCCACGCGGGTCCGGAAATTGGTGTGGCATCTACCAAAGCGTTTACCACCCAACTGGTCGCCTTGTTGATGCTGGTAGAATGCTTGCGTAAACAGGGTGAAATTGTGCCTGCATTGCAGCAATTGCCCGCAGCTATTGAACAAGCACTGACGCTGGATGAAACTATCAAAAAACTTGCGCAACGCTTTGATAATAAAGAACATGCGCTTTTTATCGGCCGGGGGGTGTATTACCCTATCACCCGAGAAGGGGCTTTAAAACTTAAAGAAATCTCTTATATTCATGCAGAAGCCTACCCTGCCGGAGAATTAAAACACGGGCCATTGGCGTTAGTTGATAAGCATATGCCCGTAGTGGCGTTAGTGGCCAATGATCATTTATTAGACAAAATGCTTTCTAATTTGCAAGAGGTCTGCGCGCGACAAGGTTCTCTTATCGTTTTTGCAGAGCAAGGATGTGGTTTAGTAAGTAATGAAGCAATGACCGTTATAGAAATCCCTGCTGTGGGCGAATTGCTTGCGCCTATTGTCTTTACCGTATTGCTCCAATTATTGGCTTACCATGTTGCGGTCATTAAGGGCACGGATGTTGATCAGCCGAGAAACTTAGCCAAATCCGTGACCGTAGAATAATCATGTGCGGTCGGTTTGCGCTTTATGCCACAGAGGCAGAAATACTCCAGCATTTTCAGTTACAAGCCGGATTTTCCATGCGGCCGCGCTATAATATCGCCCCCACGCAAACGGTGCCGGTCATTATGCAATGGGGCACCCAGGTGGATTTTTGCCGTTGGGGGTTTATAGCACCTTGGGTGAAAAGTCTAGATGAAACACCTGCGGGTCACACCAATGCGCGTCAAGAGACTTTGGAGCACAAACCCACCTTTAAAGGGGCGCTTAAAAAGCAGCGATGTCTCATTCTTGCTTCTGGTTACTATGAGTGGTGTAACTTTGCTGGGAAAAAGCAACCGTATTTCGTTTATTTAAAAGAAAGCCCACTGTTTGCATTTGCTGGGCTGTGGTCGCGTTGGATATCTGCACAAGGTCTTGAAATAAACACTTGTACCATTATTACAACCGCGGCTCCCACATTCTTACACAAGCTGCATGAACGCATGCCAGTTATTTTAAATGCACAATCAAGCCGGAGGTGGTTAGCAAAAGAATCACTTGACGAATTAAAAAGTGCATCTGCTACGCTCACACAAGAGAGTCTGGGCGTGCATCCAGTGAGTACGCAGATGAACAAT
>JABDCK010000032.1 GCA_013288185.1 Gammaproteobacteria bacterium | reverse complement strand
CCCTCAGCACCCACCAAAATTTCGCGGAGCGGTAGTTCAGTTGGTTAGAATGCTGGCCTGTCACGCCGGAGGTCGCGGGTTCGAGTCCCGTCCGCTCCGCCAATTCTTTAATTAGGGATTAGCCATGTTGCAGAGCTTACGAGACAAAGCGCAAGGATGGATTACTTGGGTTATTGTAGGCTTAATAGCAATTACATTTATATTTTTTGGCATGAGCAGCCTTTTTACCAGTGGTGGTGAATCTACGGTTGCCAAAGTGAGTGGTACCAAAATCACTGAACGCGAATTAGAAACTTCCTATCAACGTTTCTTACATCAACCGGGCAGTGAATCACTCCGTAATCTTGATCCGGACTATGTTAAAAAAGAATTACTCCAATCTTTAATTGATGCAACCATTCTTTCGCAAACGACTGCACGCATCGGTATGAAAATAAGCTCAGTGAGCATCCAAGATGCATTAATGAGTATTTCTTTTCTGAATGAAGATGGCCATTTTTCTCCCAGTCTTTATGCACGGTTTTTAGCAAGTTCAGATTTCACTGATCAAAGCTTCAGAAAATTAATTAAAGAAAGTTTAATTAAGCAACAATTACAATTAGGACTGGTGCAAACGGTTATTGTTTTACCCAATGATATTGAAACGTTGGTGAAATATTATCTACAAAAGCGGGACTTTCATTATATTAAAGTTGAGGCTGCTGCTTTTGCAAAAAATATTACGATTGCAGATGATACGATTAAACAATATTATGAGCAGCATTTAAATGATTTTTTAACCAATGAACAAGTTGCGTTAGAATATATTCACCTTTCACCACAAGATTTAATGGGGAGCTATCAGCCCCAGGCCAAAGATTTAGAGCATTATTACGAAGAAAACCTTTCTTTATTCAGCACGCCTGAAAAAGTACATGTCGCCCATATTCTCGTTGCGCTACCTAAAGATGCAGATGCCAAAGTGCTTGCCAAAGCGCAAGCACGCATTAAAGAGATCCAACAAAAATTACAAGCAGGGACGCCTTTTGCAACTTTAGCAAAAGAATACTCTGAAGATAAAGGTAGTGCACCCGCTGGCGGAGACTTGGAATGGTTTACCAAAGGAGAGATGTTGCCAGAATTTGAAACTGCTGCTTTTGCTTTAGATAAAAACAATAATGTCAGTAAACCAGTACGCACAGAATTTGGGTTTCACATCATCCATCTCATAGATAAGCAGAATGAAAAAGCGCGTCCATTTGCATCCGTGAAAGATGAAATTGTCACTAAGCTAAAAGAACAATGGGCGCAAGAACAGTTAGCGAATCTTGCCGATCAATTAAGCACCTTGGCTTTTGAGCACCCGGATACCTTGCAACCGGCGGAAGATAAGCTTGGTCTAAAAATTCAGAAAACTGAAAGTTTTGATCAACAAACGGGACCCAAGCAAACATTATTACAAAATCCTGCTGTGACTACGGTTGCTTTTAGTACTAGTGTTAAAGAAGACAAAAATAATAGTGACTTAATTAAATTAGATGATGAAAATTTTATTGTATTACGCGCAGCAGAATATTATCCCAGCAAGCAAAAGCTTTTTTCTGATGTTAAAGAAGAAATCAAAATGAAATTAATGGGCCAAGAGGCAGAAAAGCTTGCCAAAGCGCAAGCAGAAAAAATTTATGCCACACCTCAAGAACCGCAAAATAAATGGCAAGATGCAGAGAATATCACACGCACCAGTAAGGATTTAGATTCAGATCTTATAGAGGCTGCGTTCACCATGTCACGGCCAGTGGAAAATAAACTGGATTTAAAGATTACGCCGCTTGGCAATGGAGACTATGCTGTCATCTGGCTAAATAAAGTTCAGGATGGTGACATGGCTACACTTTCTGCCCAAGGAAAAGAATCCTATGAGACCGCATTAGCGCGCCACTGGGGTGAATTAGAATATTCGTTATATACCACCGAGCTATTTAAGCGAGCACGGATTAAAGAGTATTTGCAATAAGACCCTCAGGGTGGCCGAAGGCCGGGTGAGGGTCCTATAATAAAATCATGTCTCTCTCCTAGAAACAATATTATTGTGTTACCTAAATTTAAAGTAATTCTGTTAACGCTCACACTGCTCATCAGCGGTTGTGAAGGCGAGTCATGGAATGATCCTTACCCCCAATATAATGGTAATGACAATACGCTTTACACGGCATTTTTTGAAAGACCTAAACATTTAGATCCGGCCCTTGCTTACAATGAAAACGAAGCGCTCATTCTTAGTCAAATTTATGAAACGCCGTTACAGTACAGTTATTTAAAAAGGCCGTATCAATTAGAACCCCTGGTTGCAACGCAGCTCCCCACACTTCGTTATATCAAAAAGGGGGATGAGGTTGAATTTAGTATTATTCAGATCACGATTAAACCTCATATTTATTATCAACAGCACCCTGCATTTGCCAAAGTACCCGGCACGGATAATTATCGTTACTTAGATTTAACCCCTGAGCAAGTAGCACATAAACATACTATCCAAGATTTTCAGTATACTGCAACACGGGAGTTGATTGCAGAAGATTTTGTTTATCAAATTAAACGACTTGCCGATCCGACCTTAAATTCTCCTATTTTTGGTTTCATGGAAAATTATATTGTAGGTTTTAAGGATTTCTCTGCACAATTGCAAAAAGCCTATGCAAACGCACCTACCAATTTTTTGGACTTACGTACGCAAAATTTTGCGGGCGCAAAAGTTATCGATCGCTATACGTATGAGATAACGATTAAAGGTAAATATCCTCAATTTAGTTATTGGCTGGCTATGCCCTTTTTTGCGCCGATGCCTTGGGAAGCCATAAAATTTTATTCGCAACCGCTGTTGATTCAAAAAAATATTTCTTTAGATTGGTATCCACTTGGGTCGGGTCCCTTTATATTAAAAGAGAATAATCCAAATTTGCGCATGGTATTAGAGAAAAATCCAGATTTTCATGGAGAAACTTATCCTACCTATGGCGTTCCGGGAGATGAGGAAAAAGGCTTATTAAAGATGCGGAATAAGCCACTACCGTTTTTAGATAAAGTCGTATTTGTACTTGAAAAGGAAAGTATTCCCTATTGGAGTAAATTTCTACAAGGGTATTATGATCAATCTAATGTTGTTTCAGATAACTTTGATCAAGCACTAAAAGCGGTGGGAAGTGGTTTAGAATTGTCGGATGAATTAAAAGCCAAAGGGGTTAGCTTAACTACTTCCGTCTCTCCTTCCATTTTTTACTGGGGCTTTAATATGTTAGATGAAACCGTTGGCGGGTATACCCAGAAGCAAAGAGACCTGCGTAAAGCGCTTTCCTTAGCGATGGATATGCAAGAATATATCAATATTTTTACCAATGGTAATGGCATCGTTGCGCAAAGCCCATTAGCGCCAGGCATTTTTGGCTATCAAGCAGATAGGCCGATGCAAGATCATGCACAAGCGCTACAGACAGCCAAATTGTTACTTGCGCAAGCAGGTTATCCAAAGGGCGTCGACTCAAAAACACACCATCCTTTGGTATTATATTATGATGCGATAATGTCTGCCAGTAGTGAAGCACAGGCGCAATTTTCATGGATGCGCAAGCAATTTAAAAAGTTAGGGATTAATTTGGTGGTGCGTGCCACGCAATATAATCGTTTCCAAGATAAAATGCGCAATGGTGATGAACAAATCTATTTTTGGGGATGGAATGCAGATTATCCAGATCCGGAGAATTTCTTGTTTTTATTGTATGGCCCTAATAGTAAAGTAGAGCATGATGGTGAAAATGCGAGTAATTATGCCAATGCAGCGTTTGATGCGTTATTTGAAAAAATGAAGCGCATGGATAATTCTCCTCAAAGAGAAGCCATCATAAAGCAAATGTTGGCAATTTTGGACAGTGATACGCCTTGGTTGACCGGTTATCACCCCAAGTCTTTTACTTTACGGCAAGCATGGGTTGCACCCTTTAAACCAAATGCCATGTCGCGTAATACTTTGAAATATATTTCAATTGATCCCGTTTTACGAGAGAAGCTGCGGTTACAATGGAACCGTGCCACCGTCTGGCCATTATGGGTGGCATTAATCATCTTGATTTTGTTATGCATACCCGCGGGAATACTGTATTGGCAAAAAAATCATAAGTCATTAATATTGGAAAAGAGAAAAAAGCTCAAGGATGAATAATTATGTTTGGTTATATATTACGTCGCATACTCTATATGATCCCAATACTCCTTGGGGTCAATATTCTTACCTTTTCACTATTTTTTGTCGTTAATACACCGGATGATATTGCGCGTGCGCAATTAGGACAAAAATATGTGACCAAGGGTGCTATTCAAGCATGGAAGCATCAACACGGTTATGATTTGCCTTTATTCATTAATGAAGAAATGCAAGGCGCGAGTAAACTAACACAAACTATTTTTTATCAAAAATCTTTAAGCCTTTTTACCTTTGACTTTGGCTTTTCAGATGCCGGTAGAGACATCACGTATGATGTTTCACAGCGCATGTGGCCAAGCCTTGCGATTGCCGTACCCAGTCTAGTATTAGAGCTTACGTTAAATATTTCAATCGCGTTACTTATTATTTTCTTTCGCAATACCTATTTAGATACGTTTGGGGTGGTTGCCTGTGTCATGTTAATGTCAATTTCTGCGCTATTTTATATTATTGCAGGCCAATATTTTATTGCCAAATTATTAAAGTTAGTTCCCATTTCAGGTTATGTGCCTGGATGGCATTTGTTTAAATTCTTAATTTTGCCAATCGCTATTGGGGTGTTCAGTGGCATTGGGATGGGCGTGCGCTGGTATCGAACGCTATTTTTAGAGGAAATCAATAAAGATTATGTGCGGACCGCGCGTGCTAAAGGGTTAAAAGAATCGGTTATTTTATTTAGACATGTACTGGGGAATGCATTGATTCCTATTTTAACGGGGGTGGTTGCGATATTGCCGCTATTATTTATGGGAAGTTTGCTCTTAGAATCCTTTTTTGGGATCCCAGGACTTGGCAGTTATACCATTGATGCAATTGGTCAACAGGACTTTGCTATTGTCCGTGCCATGGTATTTTTAGGATCCGTTTTTTATATTATTGGATTATTGCTGACGGATATTTCCTATACCCTCGTTGATCCCCGCGTGAGGTTAGAATGAAATTTGTCATATTCTGGACAGATTATTTTGTATTCCTATTGCTAATAATGGCCATAGTGCTGATAATCAGAATTTGGAATAATGCGCAATTGCGAAAAATTTGGCGCAATGTTATTAATCGTCCCTTAAATATTGTCGCCATGGTTATTCTAACGGGATATGTCACCATTGGCATATTAGATTCATTGCATGTAGAAACCAAAGATAATGGAATTATTAGTGTCTTAGATGAAATATTATTTCCCCTATGGACGCACACAGAGCGCACCTATTCAGCTCCTTTTGCACTGTATGCTTTCACCAAAGAAACCATACTCCAAGCGGATGGCAAGATTGTACGTGAATATCCGCGTTTACAATTTGCCGGCAAGCAGTTGACGCCAGAACAAAAATGGCCTTTTATTCAGCATTTACTGCTACAGGTTTGCTTGCAAGCGCTGGTTATTTGGGGTGCGCTGAGTGCAGTATTATTTTGGCTCTTTGGCCGGAATAAAGTGAAAAGCCATTTTCCATGGCGTTCATTTTTGGCGGCCATTGGGGTGATGGTCTTTTTAATTATTTTTGTTTTTACGTTTATGCCCCATTTTCATATTTTTGGGACCAATGAAGTGGGTGAAGATGTATTATATCAAACACTCAAAAGTATTAGAACCGGTCTAATAATCGGCACCGTCACCACGCTGGTGATGCTGCCATTTGCAGTATTGTTTGGCATTATGGCAGGCTATTTTAGAGGTTGGATTGATGATGTTATTCAATATACCTACACCACCTTAAGCTCCATACCGGCGGTATTATTAATTGCCGCTGCCGTATTAACTTTGCAATTGGTGATGGATAGACACACAGATTTATTTCAAACGGTGGAATCACGTGCCGATGCCCGCTTGTTAGCGTTATGTGCCATTTTAGGTATTACCAGCTGGACCAGTTTGTGCCGCTTATTGCGCGGAGAAACTTTAAAATTAAGCCAAATTGATTTTATTCAAGCGGCCCATTCTTTGGGTGCTTCACATGCGAGTATACTCTTTAAGCATTTATTACCTAATGTTTTTCATATCGTTTTAATTACCATTGTATTAGATTTTAGTGGGTTAGTTTTGGCAGAAGCGGTATTATCTTATGTGGGGGTAGGGGTAGATCCTTCTTCTTATAGCTGGGGAACTATGATTAATAGTGCCCGTTTAGAAATGGCACGTGATCCTATCGTATGGTGGAGTTTGACCGCTGCATTCATTTTTATGTTTGTTTTAGTATTGGCAGCTAACATTTTTTCAGATGCCATCAGAGATGCTTTTGATCCCAGAAGTGCCTTAAGAGGTGATCAGTGAAAAAAGAAACCCTCCTTCACGTCAATCATCTCACCGTGCAAATTCATACTGCATCGCATGTTATTCGAGCGGTTGATGATGTAAGTTTTACCATTAATCGGGGTGAGATTTTTGCGTTGGTAGGAGAGTCTGGTTGTGGTAAAACTATGACGGCGTTATCCGTTAATCGTTTATTGCCTGAAAATGCGCGCTTGTGTGAAGGCAGTGAAATTATTCTGGATGGATTGCCGTTGCATCAGCTTTCAGAAAACAATATGCGTAAAGTCCGTGGTGCTAAAATAGGTATGGTCTTTCAAGATCCGGGCGTTGCGCTGAATCCAGTGCTCACCATTGGTCAGCAAATAAGAGAAGCGATGCCCAATAGTGTTAATGCGAAAGATAACATATTATCGTTATTAGAAAAAGTGAAGATTGCCGATCCATTGGGCTGCTTTGAACAATATCCCCATCAGCTTTCAGGGGGTATGAAGCAAAGAATTGTGATTGCAATGGCATTGGCACAATCACCGGACTTGCTGATTGCGGATGAACCAACCACCGCATTAGATGTAACGACACAAGCGCAAGTATTGAACCTCATTAAAGAATTAAATCAGCAGTTGCATATGGCCATTTTATTAATTGCGCATGATTTAGGCGTGGTGGGTCAATTGGCTGATACCGTCGGGCAAATGTATGCGGGGCATATGGTAGAAAAAGCCCCTAAAACAGAATTTTTTAATAAGCCTTTGCATCCTTATAGCCAGTTGTTATTTGCGGCAATTCCAGAAATGTCACATGCAAGAGAGCCATTGGCTGCTATTCCTGGGCAAGTGCCTTTGCTAGATAAAGAATTCCCATTATGTAGGTTTAAGGGGCGCTGTCCTTATGTTTTTAAAGCTTGCGAAGAACATAAACCTAAATTGATACCCGTGAATGAGCAGCATACCGTGAGATGTCATTGGTATGATAAAGCAATTTTAGCTACGCTCCCATTAGCATTGCGCGAAATGCCTAAAATGATTAACATCAAAACGGAAATAATGGGTGATAATGCGCCAGATGATTATGAAGTAGAATTAAAAATTGAAAATCTTAAAGTCTATTTCCCCATTCGCAAAGGGATCTTCAAAAGAACCGTTGGCTGGGTGAAAGCAGTCAATGATTTATCATTGACGTTAATGGAAGGGCAGACACTTGCATTGGTAGGAGAGTCTGGCTCTGGCAAAACGACAGTGGGTAAAGCCATAGTAAGACTCGTTGAAGCAACGAGCGGTAAAATTGAATTTCAGCATAAAAATTTATTAAAAATTTCTGGCAGTAAGTTACGCAGCATGCGCGGTCTTTTTCAAATGATATTTCAAGATCCTTTTGCATCGATGGATCCGCGCATGCAAATTAACGATATTATTGCCGAAGGTATGCTTGCCTTAAAAATTGGTTCAGATGAAGCAGAACGTCAAGAACGTATTGACTATTTATTATCACAAGTAGGTCTTTCTCCCCTGATGAAAGAACGCTATCCTCATCAATTATCGGGTGGACAACGCCAGCGGGTGGCAATTGCAAGGGCCTTGGCGGTTGGTGCGCAACTGATTGTTTGCGATGAGCCGACCAGTGCTTTAGATGTGTCTGTGCAAGCACAAATTTTGAACTTACTGAAATCCTTGCAAGAGGATTTAGGTATTTCCTTTCTCTTTATTACGCATAATATTGGGGTGGTGCAATATTTGGCGGATACGGTTGCCGTGATGTATCAGGGAAATATTGTAGAGTATGGCCCTGTGCAATGGGTTTTAAAGGACCCACAACATCCCTATACGCAAAGGTTACTTGCCGCAGTACCAAAACTCATAAGAGATTAACGATAGAGACAATGGCCAATGGAGCCTTGTTTACAGCGGATACCATTAACCCAGATAGCCCCCTCCAGATTGGCATTTTCAAAAGTGGCATGAGAAATAAGGGCATTTTTTAGATTTGCATTGCGTAAGTCTGTGTAATTTAAATTGGCATTATTCAGAATGGCATTTTCAAATTGAACCCTTTTTAAGACGGCATATTGGAGATTGGCATGTGTTAAATCACTGTCTTTAAGATTGCTAGAAGAAAGACGTGCTTTTTCTAAGTTGATGTTGCGCAGGGTTGTGCCAGATAAATCTAAATGTCCTAAATAAATGTATTTTTCACGCAGCACATCGCCATCTTGTTCTTTATAAAATAAATTGGGTTTTAAATTGGAAACAAAGCCGATGACACTGGCAATTTTTTCAGGTTTATGTAGGCGATTCAGATCTTCAATGATGGCATCGGTTCTGGCAATCATCAACAGATTGATACGTTGGTTTTCATCCATGCTTTTGGCGTACAAATCGACAATGCCATTAAAGTAGCTGTCAGTCATTCTGCTCGCTTGCAATATTTCTTGGTGAATACCCACTTTATAACTTACCAATACGGTCGCAAATCCGATAAAGATACCTACCAACGCAATGGTGAGCTCTACGCCGCGCGTTTTAGCAAAGATTTTGAGTTTATGACCCAAGCTTGGTTTACTTTTAAAAAGGAGGTAGAGATCTGGCGCTGGTTGCATAATGTAAATCCTAATCAACTCTATTTTGTATAGCGTTGATTAGGACTTTGTGCAAGGTTAGGAAGGGATAATGATACGTTGACCAGGATGGATAATGGAGCTTACCTTTAAGTTATTAGCGCTCGTTAATTTTGATAGTTTAACGTGATATTTTTCGCTAATTAAGGGTAAGTTATCACCGCGTTTTACAATATGCACTTTGGTTTTGGCTTTAGCGTTACTGCTGGCAATTTTAACATCGGCCATTTTAGTGTTAGTAGTTTTTGCAGTGGTTTTTGGTGCTGCGGTGCTTTTTGGAGCTGCGTTTGCAATATTTCCCGCACTATGTATGGGTACGACAAGATAATGGGTACTATTTTGTTGCGCAGATTTTTTAAGACCTGAATTTAATTTGCGCAGTTGGGTTTCTGAAGTGCCGGTGAGCTTGGCTGCATGGGCAATATCAATGGCTTTACCGGTATCAATACGTTTAATCACTGCCTTGTTAGGAATGGAAGAAAGATTCACGCCATAGGTTTTAGGAGATTTAATAATTGTTGCGATAGCTAATATTTTAGGAACATAATGGGTGGTTTCTGTGGGCAGTTTTAATGACCAGAAATCGGTTGGTTTTTTAGCAGATTTATTTTGTTTGATGGCGCGTAATACGCGCGCTTCACCCGCATTATAAGCGGCGAGCGCTAAAGGCCAGTTGCCGTTAAAACGCTTGTGCAGATATTGTAAGTGATCTAATGCTACTTTCGTTGATTCGTAAACGTCTTTACGACCGTCATACCCGGCCGTTTGCTTAAGACCATGCATGCGCCCTAATACGGGCATAATTTGCCACACGCCTGCAGCACCTTTGGAGCTGATGACTTGCGGATCAAAAGTGCTTTCAATCATGGGGACCAGTGCAATTTCACTAGGCATGCCGCGTTTCTCAACTTCGCCTAAAACATAATAAAGATAAGGAGAAGCATTGCGCATGATTTTATCAATATAGTCTTGATGTTTAGATAAATTCTTAATATGGCGTTGTATTAATGGATGCGATGCGGTAGTACTAAGATTAAAATGTTGGCGCAATCTGCTCCAAATTTCACTGGAAGATGTTGACTCCGTTGTTATTTTTTTAGGGAGCGTGGTGGTGGTATTCGTTGCACCATGGGATGCAGTTGCACAATAGCCGCTGACAAAGATCAGCGCTAAAAAATAATAGATAATAGATAACTTACTCGTGCAAATCTTTTGCATCATATACCTCGTATCATTGGGAGTTTTATTTTTTTCTGCAAATTTTGCTGTCATAATCACAGTTGTGCTTCTGAAAATCAGATTTCAGGAGCATATTTAATTAAGTTCGGCGCCCATGATATCTCAAAGCGGATCAAAAAGCAAGCATTTATATCAGCTGACAAACTGATCTTTCCAGGCTCGCAAATGTGTAAATACATCAATGGGGGAGTGCAAGGTGAGATTTGTATGCTGTTCAACGGCTTTAATTACCGTGGGCTCTGTACAGCGCAGAAAAGGATTGGTCTGCAATTCACTTGCTAAAGTGACGGGAAGTGTAGGGTAATTTTGCGCGCGCAATGATTTTACTGCTGCAATTTTTGCCGCAATGTATGCATTTTGTGGTTCTACGGTTTGCGCAAATGCCAGATTTGCAAGCGTATATTCATGCCCACAATAAATTTGTGTGTTTAAGGGAAGTTTTTTTATTTTGTCTAAAGAGGCAACCATTTGTGTAGGCGTGCCTTCAAATAATCGACCGCAACCACAAGAAAAAAGGGTGTCACCGCAAAATAACATTTCAGAACCATAATAAGCTACATGACCTAGCGTATGTCCCGGTATATCATAGACGTTAAGCGATAAGGCAAAGGCAGGTAAAGCAATTATATCGCCTTCTTTCACCGGATGGGTAAGGCCAGGAATATTTTCACTAGCGGGTCCATAAACGGGGATATTTTTAAACTGATCACTTAAAGCAGCAATGCCGCCACTATGATCCCAATGGTGATGGGTTATTAAAATGGCATTGAGTGAAAGTTGATTATTATGCAAGTAAGTTAACACGGGCTTGGCATCACCGGGATCAATCACCGCAATCCCAGTGCCGTTAACCTTAACCATTGCCCAAATGTAATTATCTTTGAAAGCAGGAATAGGGATAATATGATTCACTTGATATGTATTCCAGGGACAGTCCAAAAATAATGGTAACAGAAAATCAATCACAAGAATGGTATGGACAAGGTGCAGGGCAAAAGCTGATTGCGGCTGAGAAAGCTGAGATAACTGACATACTTTCGAAAATTTGTGGCTATCATCTCGTGTTTGTTGGCGAGCCACTACTCGCGCCCCTCGTGACGAATAGCTTAATTTCTCACCGGATCCTCCTACATCCCCTCGCAAAGGAGAATTTAAGCGCCATAAGCGCCTTACAGGGCAAGGATGAAGCTTTGCCACTACAGACCGATAGCGTGGATGCCGTCGTGCTTTCTCATGTCTTAGAGCAATCCATGAATCCCCATGAGGTACTACGCGAAGCCCATCGTATATTAATCCCCGAAGGACAAGTAGTAATCACCGGTTTTAACCCTTTTAGTCTCTGGGGACTTTGGTACCACCTAAAACAATGGACGCATAAGGCCCCCGCACGTGGCAAGCTGCTTACTGCAGGACGGCTGCGAGACTGGCTCATACTCTTGAACTTTCAAATCGTGGGTGGCGGTCCTTTTTATTTTCGCCCACCTATTTCACATGATGGCGTAGATCAAAAATTGACCTTTTTGGAAAAAGTCGGTAAACATCTGTGGCCCTTTTGGGGAGGGGCCTATACCTTAGTTGCCATAAAGCGGGTGATCCCCATAACGCCACTACGCGCACGTTGGCGTTTTGAGAATCGTCTCTGGCAACCGGTACCGAATTTACCTAAACCCACAACCATTGCAAAATGTGAAAAAAAATGACAGAAAATAATAAGCATAAAATTGAAATGTATACTGATGGCGCCTGTAGCGGTAACCCCGGACCTGGTGGGTGGGGCGTTTTACTGCGTTATCA
Source organism: Gammaproteobacteria bacterium (assembly GCA_013288185.1). Classification (GTDB taxonomy): domain Bacteria; phylum Pseudomonadota; class Gammaproteobacteria; order Berkiellales; family Berkiellaceae; genus Berkiella. The sequence goes on along the minus strand of JABDCK010000032.1, from coordinate 834 downwards.
TGATTCAGAAAAAACCTTAAGCGGTGCAGAGCTGGAAACCACCAATAACCGCATGGAATTAATGGCCGCTATCATGGGCCTCAAAGCATTAACCCGTCCTTGTGAAATTATCTTAACCACAGATTCTGTTTACGTCAAAAATGGGATCACAGAGTGGATAGCCAGCTGGAAGAGAAAAGGCTGGCGCACCGCAAATAATAAACCGGTTAAAAATCAAGATTTATGGCAACAATTGGATCAGGAAGTGGCGCGCCATCGGGTTGAATGGCATTGGGTCAAAGGCCATAGTGGTCATCCGGAAAATGAACAAGTCGATTCTCTGGCCAGAGAAGCCCTATTATCTCTGGTGGCACAATCCAAGGAAAAATAATGCGTCAAGTGATATTAGATACAGAAACCACAGGGCTGTACCCACAACAAGGTCATCGGGTCATTGAAATTGGTTGCGTGGAATTGTTTAACCGCAGGCTAACCGGCAAAACGTTTCATACCTATTTACAACCGGATAAAGAGATTGATGCAGGCGCGGTTAAAGTCCACGGGATCACCAATGCATTTTTGGAAGGCAAACCACGGTTTGCAGATATCGCAGGTGCGTTTAAGCAATTTATTCAAGGGGCAGAACTGATTATTCATAATGCCCCCTTCGATGTCGGTTTTTTAGAAAATGAGTTTGCCTTAATTAAAGATAAAGCCTGGAAAATTTTAGAAAAACAATGTTCAATTGTAGATACTTTAGTCCTGGCTAAACAAAAACACCCGGGGCAACGTAATAATCTGGATGCTTTATGTAAGCGTTATAATATCAATAACCAACATCGGCAAAAACATGGC
>JABDCK010000031.1 GCA_013288185.1 Gammaproteobacteria bacterium | reverse complement strand
TATATACATGTTAAATGGTAAGACATCAAGATTGCAATTCTTCAACGCATGTAAAGATTTTGGTATTCCTGCCAAGTTTATCAAGCAACATTGCCGACAATATAAAGATGAAACAATTGCTCGTAAGCTTCTTGCTGGATTTTCAGCCTTAACGGCGATAGAAATCACTTACGCAGAGCATCCAAAACACTACCAGGCAGTTATTGAAAATGCCCGATGTGCCGATAAACTCCAAACAGGATTTGCAGCTTTAGAGGCTACAAGCATCACTATTGAAGAGCATCCAGAATACTACCTGACAGTTATTGAAAATGGCTATTGTGCTGATAAACTCCAATATGTATTTGAAGCTTTAAGGGCTGCAAGAATCACTTTGGCAGAGCATCCAGAACACTACCTGGCAGTTATTGAAAATGGCTATTGTGCTGATGAACTCCAAAATGTATTTGAAGCTTTAAAGGCTGCAAGAATCACTTTGGCAGAGCATCCAGAACACTACCTGGCAGTTATTAAAAATCGCTATTATGCTGATGACTTTTCAACAGGATTTGAAGCTTTAAAGGCTACAGGCATCACTATTGAAGAGCATCCAGAACACTACCTGGCAGTTATCGAAGAGGCCCAATATATCGATGCACTAGTCATAGGCTTTTCAACCTTAGCTGCGGCAGGCATCACGTTTGAAAAGCATCCAGAACTGTTTCAGGAAGTTATCAAAAAATCCTGGTGCGCTAATAAATTACAATCAGAATTTGCAACAATAGCTGCGGCAGACGTTACTTTTGCAGAGCATCCAGGACTATACCTAGCAATTATCAAACAAGATCGTTATGCTGATAGATTGCCTCTGGCTATTGCAGAACTTCATAAAGCTAGAATTCATCTCAAAGGGAATGAACACTTTTATATAACATTGATTGAGTCTGAAATTGATCCAGCAAAGCTTTCGAAGATATTTTCTCTTCTTGACAAACTGGGAGTTAATTTTAAAAATAATTCATATTTTTTTAATGCAAATCTTCTCATTAAACATTATGATATAACAAGTCATGCTCTATCTGAGTTAATAAACCTAGGCATACCCTATAAATCGCATGGGCCTTTTTGGAATATTCTTTTAGAAAAGCTCTCTCAAAATGAAGTGTGTTACCAAAACATTATCAATATTGTTAAAAGCACAAGTGATTATGTGAAAAGTCATTCTGAAGAAATTATTTCCTCCGATACTTTAATATCAATGGTTCAGCAAGAGATTTTACGGTGGGAACATTTAACTTATGGACCACTCAGAAAATTAGATTCAACCGCAACGATTGAAGCATTGCTTGAAACAATTAGCGATAACAGCACTGACTTAAGCTGTTGCTTTAGGTTTGAAGAACCCAATAATTATTTTCTAACCTTGCCAAACCAAGCAGAAGTTAATTTAAGCCTATTAATTAAAAATGCAAACTTGAGTCACTTAACCTTGCGCAATGCGCTTATCATAACGTTAGGCAAAAAACTTAAAAGCATCATACCATTTGATCAATATAGGGGTAATAATTTTTTTATTAAGTTACTTGCCGCCGAACAGCAAACAGCATTTGAGTTGTATGTTGGAAACGACAATTATATAAACATAAATAGGTTATTTCGCTCAGAAGCCTTGGCTTCTGAGCCAGAACGGAATTTCTTTGCGGTCAATGACAGTAAAAACATTGCCGCCTTTTTTATAATTGGATGCCTTTTGAATGATGCTGTAAACAAATTGGATTGGCTACCATATACCGTATATGAAAAGCAACTACAACCATTAAATAAACTTGTACATGCGCTTGCAAGGACTAATGAGGAAATTAAAATTAGTCATATTATAAATGACGTAACTCTATTTGCTCATTTTTTGGATAACGGAGTAACCGACAACATTATCAATGCATTAGATCGCGCAATGTTAATGGATAAGCGTGAAAACCTTGCTTTTTTATTTCCTGATGAAACCACAAAGTTGGACAGAGGTGAAATTTTAAAGCCAGAGGATATTGAAAAACGATTGGCGAACCCTTGGAGATTGCCAACAACGACCAGCTTTAGTGCATCTAAAGATGGAGCTCCTTATTTCCATAATCCAGACACAATAAGAACTACATTGGAAGGTAGCCCCAACCCTTGGATTGTCTATAATGAAGAAAGTGAAGTGATATTAGCACATGGTGGACAAATGATCACAACTCGAGGATCACAAGGTTTAATGTCGCGTTTTGTAAGAACGCCATCTCTGGAAGGTAAAGATCATTACTGGTCAGATACAGCGTTGCAATATGCTTTTATGAATTACTTGAACAAACCCTATACACTCCATGATTTCAGTCAAGAAATAAATGGTATTGCAGTTGCTCGGCCCAATCATGGGTTGGCACATACCTATCGCGTCATGTTATATCTTGAAAATATCATTCACTATTTTGCGCATTACGCTCAGGATCCTGAGTTTAAACATTTCTGTCAATTATTATCTGATTCTGAACTTGAGTGGTTGCGCGTTGCCGCAGCATTCAGTATTACCGGCAGAGAAAATGAAATGAGAGCTAGTGAAAATCTGGATTTATATGATACTTTCAGGCAGGCTTCATCGGATCATTTTGCTGCTTTTGTCAATGAAACGAGAACAGATGCGCTACAAGAAATGAAAGAGCGGATGCAACATATCGTACGATATATGGGTAATCCGCATTATGAATGTGCAACAGATAAAGCGCCCATAAATAATCACCCGGATGATGAAGAACGCAAACAACGCAATTTTTATCATCGATTACTGACGATAGCACATAAAATGGATTTGGTTCGCTGTTACACGCCTGAAGAATATGACAAAGCAATGTTAGAGCCCTGCAAAGATTTATCTGAACTGAGTGATGACCAAAAGCAAGGGTTAGAAGAGATGGTGCGATACGCAATTGCACTTAACAAAAAACATGGCAATGCTTTAAAATGTGACATATTACCAAATGGAACACTTACGAATGTGGATTTATCATATACAGATACTTTTGGTGAAATCAGCCAATTCTGGAAACGATTAGAAGATGTCACGCAAATGGTAACGCAACCTAAAAAAAACCCATTTACATCAACGCCTATTATGACGCCCATGCTAGATATGAATACCGAGAATCACAAGCATCATCAGGATGATGATGCCAAGGACTCACCGGCAAAGAAAAGAAGAATTAGGTAGGTGTCAAGGATAAAGCCTGAACAATTGCTTCATTGGCCTTAGGTAAGGGTAAATCTAATAATTGTTTGGGGTGCAACCATTGAATTTCTTGCCCTTCACAACCCAGCGCAAGACCTGAGAAAGAATGGACTTTATGGACTTGCAAAGAAACGGCTTTATCTTCGTAATCATGCTCCACCACTAACCAAGGCTCATGATGAATAACAACAATACCCACTTCTTCTAATAATTCACGCTTCAACGCATCCACTACCGTTTCATTGGCTTCTATTTTACCACCCGGGAATTCCCAGCAAGCCGCTTGATGTTGATGTGCTTGGCGCTTCGCCACTAATACTTGACCCGCATTGTTAAATACGACACCGACCGCAACGTTAACCCGTGGCTTTGTCATAAAAAAACCTAATCTAAACGCCCATGACATTGTTTATATTTCTTCCCTGAACCACACGGACATACTTCATTACGCCCTACTTTTGGTGTCGTGCGCATAACCGCAACCACACCACCTCCGGCACTCGCTTGCGCTTCTTGCGCAGGCATTTCTAAAGCACTCGTTTCTGCATGACGAAACTCTAGCACTTTGTCACTGGCCAAACGGCGTTGATTCTGCATCGCTTCTACCGCTTCAATATCTGCTGGGGCCTGAATTTCCACTAAAGATAAAATACTAGATACTTGGCGTTTAATACTATCTAACATGGCAGCAAATAAATTAAAGGCTTCCCGTTTGTATTCCTGACGGGGATCTTTTTGCGCATAACCACGCAATGAAATACTTTGGCGCAAATATTCCATTTGGGAAAGATGATCGCGCCAATGGGTATCTAGGGTATGCAACATCAGTGTTTTTTCTAAGCGACGCATCATAGGTGCACCCACAACGGCTTCTTTTTGCGCATATGCGTTCACTACATTTTCTAGAATGCGTGCTTTAAGCATTTCTTCATGTAAATTGGCTTCCTCTTTCAACCATTGCTGCAACGGTAATTTAAGCCCATATTCTGCCTCAAGCGCTTTTTCAAGACCTGCCACATCCCACAAATCTTCTATACTGTCTGGAGGAATAAATTCTGCGATCAGTGTTTCAAGTGCTGATTCTCTAATGCCTTTAATATTCTCAGAAATATCTTCTGCAGCCATTAATTCATCACGTTGTGCATAAATCACGGTGCGCTGATCGTTTGCCACATTATCATATTCTAAGAGTTGTTTGCGCACATCAAAGTTATGACCTTCCACTTTGCGTTGTGCATTTTCAATCGCGCGAGTGACCCAAGGATGCGTAATCGCTTCCCCTTTTTCAACCCCCAATTTGCGCATCAAATTAGCCATTTTATCTGAACCAAAAATCCGCATAAGGTTATCTTCTAGTGATAAATAAAAACGAGAAGAACCCGGATCGCCTTGACGTCCGGCTCGGCCACGTAATTGATTATCTATGCGCCGTGATTCATGACGCTCCGTGCCAATAATATGCAAACCACCCACTTTGACGACCAATTCATGCCGTTGTTGCCATTGTTCACGAATCGCTTGAATTTTTTCTGGAGTTGGCTCTGGCAATGCTCTAATTTCTGCATCTAAATGACCACCCAAAACAATATCAGTGCCACGACCTGCCATATTGGTTGCAATGGTGACAGCACCAGGCCGGCCCGCATCAGCAACAATTTCTGCTTCCTGTTCATGATATTTTGCATTTAGTACTTGGTGCTTGATTTTATGTTGCGTCAAAATGCGTGACAGCAATTCTGAATTTTCAATAGAAATAGTACCCACTAACACCGGGCGCTGTTGGGCGACGCATTCTTTAATTTCTTCAACAATAGCGCCAAACTTTTCATCTTTGGTAAGATAAATCACATCCGGTGCATTTATCCGAATACAAGGCTTGTTGGTGGGGATTACCACTACTTCAAGATTATAAATTTGTTGAAATTCATACGCTTCGGTATCTGCAGTACCCGTCATGCCCGCCAGCTTTTCATACAAACGGAAAAAATTCTGAAAAGTGATAGCCGCTAATGTTTGATTTTCACTTTGAATAGGGACGTTTTCTTTGGCTTCAATTGCTTGATGCAAGCCATCAGACCAGCGCCGACCAATCATGGTGCGGCCAGTATGCTCATCCACAATGACCACTTCATTCTCAAGCACCATGTAATCCACATCACGCTTGAACACCGCATGCGCACGCAAACTTGCATTCAAATGGTACAATAAACCAATATTAACCGGATCATATAAACTTTTACCTGAGACCAATAAACCCGCTTTTACTAATAACGCTTCAACGTGTAAATGGCCTTCCTCGGTTAAATAAATCTGGCGCGCTTTTTCATCAATGGTAAAATCACCCGGGCCATCTTTGACTTCCTGCGGCTTCAAGTGAGGCGCAATTTCATTCATTTTTACATATAAATCTGAACTTTCATCTGCAGCGCCTGAAATAACCAGGGGCGTGCGGGCTTCATCAATGAGAATAGAATCGACTTCATCCACAATGGCAAAATGTAATTCTTTTTGCAAACATTCATCAGGGCTTTGCGCCATTTTATTACGCAGATAATCAAAACCTAATTCATTGTTCGTGGCATATACCACATCACAAAGGTAACTTTCTCTTTTGACTTCTGGACGCATTCTGGGTACCACAATACCCACCGTTAAACCAAGCGAGCGATATAAGGGTGCCATCCAATGCGCATCACGGCGCGCAAGATAATCATTCACCGTCACTAAGTGGACAGGTTTATTCAAAGCATTGAGATAAACCGCTAAGGTTCCGGCTAGCGTTTTACCTTCACCCGTGCCCATTTCTGCAATTTTGCCTTCATGTAAAGCCATACCACCAATAAGCTGCACATCAAAATGACGCATATTGAGCGTACGCTTGCCGCCTTCTCTGACAACGGCAAAAGCCTCTGGCAAAAGTGAATCCAACGTTTCACCTTTACGGAATCGTTCTCGAAATTCTTGTGTTTTATTCGCAAGTTCTTCATCCGTAAGTTTTTCATAAGTGGGTTCTAGTGCATTAATTTTTTCTACGGTCTTGCGATACCGTTTAATCAGCCGTTGATTACGACTACCAAAAATGGTTTTTAAAAATCCAGAAAACATAGTTTTTCAGCCATTCCTCATGATAGATACAACTAAATATACCATAACTAGCCCTGTTTACGTAGATCTGGGAAGTAAAGCCCGGGATCTACCGCCTCACCATCTTTATGCACCTCTAGGTGCAAATGAGGCCCCGTAGAGCGTCCAGTTGACCCCAATAAGGCAATGGCCTGGCCTTTTTTGACCAGCTGCCCTGAAGTCACTAATAGCTCTTTATTGTGGCCATAACGTGTTGCTAAGCCATTCCCATGATTAATTTCAATAAGCTGACCATACGCACCTTTTTCAGCTGCATAACTAACTATCCCGCTCGCCAGCGCTTGAATTTCCGCCCCTTCCTGACCCACAATATCCACTCCTCCATGCCAGGATTTACGACCGGTAAAAGGATCATGCCGGGTACCAAAAAAAGAAGAGATCCAGCCATTGCGCACTAATTTTCCTACCCCAGAAAATGAAAGTTCATGCTGTCCTACGCGGACTTGTAAAGCTTGATGCAAGGCTGTCATTTGCACATAACGCCGTTCCAATACGGCATCAAACGCTTTGATGGTGGATAATAAAGTGTCATTTTCTATAGTCAAGGTGGATGATTTGTCTTGCTCGGTTTTGAAAACAAATTCTTGGGGATCTAGATGGGCATATTCTACTAACCTATCTCCCAATGCGTTGATACGCATGAGATTAGCTTCTATACGACCTACATGTTGCGTTAAAACCCGCAGATGCTGCTGCGTCCGTGATTCTAATTCTTTCAATTTAAGGCGATCACTTTGGACGTATTCCTGCCAGTGTGAGGTATCGCCAATAAAATATGCGGCAAATTTATAACCACTCCACAGTGCAAGGATTAGGCCAATTACCAAAGCATGATAACTGATATAAATTCCATTTTGACGCCCTAAATCCATATCGCTTATAATCCATAGTATGACATCATCTAGTATTAAAATTCATGACTTACTGGCAAAATCAGAAACCACTGTTGGCAAACTGATTAAGCAAGCGAAGTCTATTGAAAATCTCAAGGCTTCTTTCTCACAAATGCTCGAGCCTGAACTTGCTGAACATTGCCAAATGGGTTGCTACCATTTAGGTATCCTGACGATTTTTACAGATTCTGCCGCTTGGGCGACACGCTTGCGTTATCAAGCCCCAACCATCCTCAGTAAGCTCAGAGAATCTGTGCAGTGGGCGGGTTGTTGTTCTATTCAAGTGAAAGTTGAAACCCATCGCCACCAAATCAAAACACCGGAAGTAACAGCGCCAAGCCACCCGCCACTAAAGCTTCCCGTTATTAATGCCGCACAGCTGCAAGCCTTAATAGATACGCTAAAAAATCAACCTGAATCAGAACGGTTGGTCCACAGCTTGGAACGTATCATACAACACGCACTTAACAAGTAACGGGTATTTCTTTTCCTAAAAATTCGGGGGAAGTATAGGTAACAGGCGATTCATCACCAAAACTTACAATTTCCCATGCATTTTCTTGTGCTAATAAGGTACGAATTAATTTATTATTTAACGTATGGCCAGATTTCACACCATGAAAAGCACCAATAACACCATGGCCCATTAAGTATAAATCTCCCACCACATCTAAAATCTTATGGCGGACAAACTCATCATCATAACGCAGCCCATCTTCATTCAATACACGGTATTCATCCAATACAATCGCATTATCCAAACTGGCTCCAGACGCTAAACTTTTGGCCCGTAACCATTCAAAATCGGATAAGAAACCAAAGGTTCGCGCGCGGCTCACTTGCTTAATATAAGCCATGGAAGTGAAATCCAAAGTAGAGCATTGACCACCATTACGAATCACTGGGTGATCAAAATCAATGGTAAAAGTAACCTTAAAGCCATCAAAGGGTTCAATACGCGCACATTTATCCCCTTCACGCACTTCAACAGGTTTCTTAATTTTAATGAAGCATTTTTTGGCGGATTGTTCTTGTATCCCTGCAGATTGGATTAAGAACACAAACGGCCCGGAACTACCGTCCATAATCGGTACTTCCGGCGCACTCACTTCAATAATGACATTATCAATGCCCAAGCCCGCCAGCGCGGAAAGTAAGTGCTCTACGGTTCCAATGCGGACCCCGTCTTTTACGAGTGTGGTACAGAATGTTGTATCACCTACATATTCTGCGCGCGCAGGTATTTCAACCACTGGCTCACAATCTGTGCGCTTAAATATGATACCGGTATTGGCAGGTGCTGGTCGCAAGGTTAAGAAAACCTTTTCTCCCGTATGGACACCAACCCCTGTGGCCCTGATTACATTCTTTAATGTTCTTTGTCTTGACATTGCCTACTTTCCTATCCGCATTGTATATGCAACAGCTCTGATTAGCCGCTCACATCATACCACACCCTAGTCTCCTGGTTAATCTGTCTGGCGACGTAAAAACGCAGGTATATCAAGATAATCGAGCTCTTCTCCCACCGTTTCTTTTGCACGTTGTACTGGCGTGGAAGTGTTTGTTGGCTTTCTTATGTTTGGCTGCCGTTGCCCACGCAGATTTTCACGCATGTCACTTTTCTCTTTTTCTTCCATCCAAGAAGAGCCAGTTTGGCTCACCGTACCAAGACCGGTTGCCACTAACGTAACTCGCAATTCATCTGCCATTTGCGGATCGATTACGGTTCCAACAATAACGGTCGCATTATCAGACGTAAAGTGCCTAATTGCTTCACCGACTTCTTCAAATTCAGAAATAGAAAGATCCATGCCCGCCGTCACGTTAACCAATACACCCTTGGCGCCGGCTAAATCAATATCATCCAACAATGGACTGGAAATTGCAGCATCCGCGGCTTCCCGCGCACGATTTTCACCACGTGCAATGCCGGTTCCCATCATCGCAATACCCATTTCTGACATGACCGTACGCACGTCAGCAAAATCCACGTTAATTAATCCTGGACGTGTGATTAACTCCGCAATTCCTTGTACAGCACCTAACAAAACATTATTTGCCGCACGGAATGCATCCAGTAAAGTAACACTCTTACCTAATACGGTTAATAATTTTTCATTAGGAATAGTGATTAAAGAATCAACATGCTGGCTTAATGCTCGGATACCTTCATCCGCCAAAATCATGCGTTTACGCCCTTCAAAAGGAAAGGGTCTGGTGACCACGGCAACGGTTAAAGCACCCAGCTCTCTTGCAATCTCAGCCACAACCGGTGCGCCCCCCGTTCCGGTACCGCCACCCATCCCGGCGGTAATGAAAACCATATCGGCACCTTTTAATACTTCACGAATACGATCCACGTCTTCCAGGGCAGCTTGTCGACCAATATCTGGATTTGCGCCCGCACCTAAGCCTTTTGTAACATCAGTGCCTAACTGCAACACGGTGCGTGCAGAAGAATGACGCAAGGCCTGCGCATCGGTATTGGCGCAAATAAACTCTACACCTTCCACATCCGCGGCTACCATGTGCTCAATGGCATTACCGCCACCGCCACCAACGCCAATAACCTTAATCACTGCGGTTTGAGGACAACTATCCATCAATTCAAACATTCTGCTCATCTTGTCTCCTTAATCATCATCTGAAGCTAAAAGTTCCCTTGGAACCAACGCCTTACACGGCCCCACACACCTGGCAACCCTTGATAAGTCGACGTACTCATTTGTCGCTCAAGTTGTTGCTGTTGACCATAAAGGAGCAAGCCAATACCTGTAGAGTAAATCGGGTTGCGTGTAACATCAACCAAACCGGTCACAAATCGTGGCAAACCTAACCGAACAGGCATTTGAAATACCTCTTCTGCCAATTCCACCACGCCTGCCATTTTGGCGCTACCCCCCGTGACAACAATCCCTGAGCGAATTAACTCCTCAAGGCCATGTCGCCGCAACTCATCATTAATCAAGCTAAACAACTCTTCATACCGCGGCTCTATCACTTCTGCGAGCGTGCGACGTGATAAACGCCGCATGGGTCTATCCGGTATCCCTGAAACATCAACCATTTCGTTTGGATCTGCTAGTCGGGCTAATGCTGTCGCATCCTTAATCTTTATGGCTTCTGCGTTTTGAGTTGGTATGCGCAATGCAACGGCAATATCATTGGTGACCTGATCACCGGCAATAGGAATAACGGCGGTATGGCGAATAAAACCTTGGGTGAAAACAGCAATATCCGTTGTGCCGCCCCCAATATCAACTAAGCAAACCCCCAATTCTTTCTCGTCTTCCGTTAAAACCGCATAACTAGACGCCAATTGTTCTAGAATAATATCATCCACCTCTAATCCACAACGACGCACACATTTAATAATATTTTGTGCCGCACTCACGCTGCCGGTGACCATATGCACCTTGGCTTCAAGGCGTACACCTGACATACCAATGGGCTCTTTAATACCATCTTGCTTATCTATAATAAACTGTTGCGGCAAAATATGGAGAATTTTTTGATCCGCAGGAATGGCAACGGCTTTAGCGGCATCAATCACCCGATCGACATCCATTTGCGTCACTTCATGATCGCGAATAGCAACAATCCCATGGGAATTTAAACTACGGATATGACTACCTGCAATTCCTGTATAAACAGAATGAATTTGGCAACCTGCCATCAGTTCAGCTTCTTGTACAGCGCGTTGAATCGATTGTACGGTTGATTCGATATTGACCACCACGCCTTTTTTTAAGCCCACAGATGGATAGGAACCCATCCCAATGATATCGAGATTTCCTTCAAAAGTAATTTCACCAACAATAGCAACCACTTTTGAAGTGCCAATATCAAGGCCTACAATTAAATTTTTTTCGGGTTTTTTAGACATTGAATACATAAAAAACCTGTCCCCTCATCCTAAAACTAACGAGTTTTCCAGCCAACCGCCATACCCGTTGTATAACGCAAATCAACATAAACCACTTCTTGCTTTCGCGTATATAAATGTTTTTCATAAGCCTTTGCAAATCGTTTTACGCGCGCCAAAACATCATTGGTTCCCAAAACAACCGTGATACCATTAGATAATTGCATATGCCAAGCCCCGCGCGGTGCTAACACTAAATGCGTAATCCGCACATTCAACGGCGTCAACATTTTTTCCATCATTAAAAATTGCTGCCAAACCAATGCATCCCTTCCTGTCGGCCCCTCTAATAAGGGCAAGTTAACCAGCGTAAAGCAAGAAAGGTCCGGGTAAAATAAAGTACCCATTGTGCTTAGCATCCCTGTTTTGCCCCAAAAGGCCGCGGGGATATGCTCTTCAAAATGAATAACGACCTCATCTGGCCATATTTTCCTAATATCCACTTTTTTAACCCACGGCAATGATAACAATTGCTGCTGCAAGGTTGAAACTTTTAATCTAAAAAAGCCGCGTTTTACTTCTGAAACAATCCTCATTTGCAAATCTTGCTGATTGAGATATTTCCTTTCCCCAATAAACCTGACAGAGGTAATGGGAAAATTAACCGCTGCTAAACACCAAAAAAAACCGTAAGCGACTGCGCAAGAGACTAAAATACAACCTATAACTTGACTAACCCGCTTTAAAATTTTCATGAGCAATTTCACCAACTAGGGTCATTTCTAAAATTGTCATGACTAATGCTTCAAAACTTATACCCGCCGCTTTCGCAGACATCGGCACCAAACTATGAGACGTCATGCCGGGAATAGTATTTACTTCCAGTACCCAGAATTTTCCTTGGCTGTCTTGGACGCAATCAACACGGCTCCATTGTTCACATCCCAATGCTCGATACGCACGATAAGCTAATTCACTCAATTCTTGCTGTGCTGGCGATGAAATGGGTGGTGGACATAAATATTGTGTGGCTTCTGATTCATATTTGGCATTGTAATCATAAAATTCCCCTGCTGCCTGCACTTGGACCGCCGGCAATACGGTATCACCAATAATGCTGACAAAGAAATCTTTACCATCAATCCATTTTTCTACAATCACATCACCATAATAGGCGGCTTTTTTAAAAGCCGCGGCTAATTCTTCTTTTTTGGCTACCCGCGTTACCCCAAGACTGGAACCCTCCGCAACGGGTTTGACAGAAAGCGGAAAATCAATTTTAAGCGCAAGTTCATGCGCTTGCGCTAATGTTTTCGCCACGCCAAACACCGGCGTTGGCACATCCAGTCCATGCATGACCAACTTGGCTCTGGCTTTATCCATGGCTAAAGCAGAAGCAGCAACCCCACTCCCGGTAAAAGGGATCCCCAGCATTTGTAGCAATCCTTGAATAACCCCATCTTCGCCTTCTTTGCCATGTAACGCGATAAAAGCCCGATCAAAGCGCCCGGAAACAAGGTTTTCAACTAACTTCTCGTCTGGATCAACAGGGTGGGCATCAATCCCTTGGCTTAAGAGCGCATGTAAAATATTTTGTCCGCTCTGCAGTGAAATTTCGCGCTCTGCAGAACGGCCACCCAATAAAACCGCAACTTTCCCAAAAGCCTTCGCATGCACCAGAGGGCGGGTAGCGCGGGCTAAGGGTTGCTCAGTAAAGCTTTGAAAATTTTGAATTAAATTCGTCATACGCCGTTAACCTTCTGTTCCCAGAATTCTTACTTCTGATTGTAATTGGACGCCAAATCTTTCCCAGACACAGGATTGAATCGTTGCCATTAATGTTTCTACGTCTTGTGAGCGGGCTTGCCCACAGTTAATAATAAAGTTTGCATGTTTAGGCGATATCATTGCCCCACCCACTTGGTATCCTTTTAGCGCACATTCTTCTATCAGTCTAGCTGCAAAATCCCCTTTTGGATTTCTAAATACAGAACCACAGTTCAAAGTCCCAATAGGTTGAGACTCGGCACGCTGTTGCAACA
>JABDCK010000030.1 GCA_013288185.1 Gammaproteobacteria bacterium | reverse complement strand
CTGCTTCAAGATTTCCATCATTTATTTGCAGCTGCGTTACATCAACGTCCACTAATGACGCTGATTTTTGCAGATTATCACTGCGCTTTTCCAACACTGGCTGAATGAGCGTTTGCAAACCACCCAATTGATGATTGATTTTAACATGCAAGTAGTTGGTAAGCATGGTACTCAAGGGGCCATGAAACAAATCAATGAGCACGTTTTGCCATTCAGTGTTTCGATACCGTTGCACAATGGTCAGATCGGAAAATTGCAACCCGCGTGTTTGTGAGTAAGTTGGGATTGCATGGATGGTTATAGGAACGGGATTCTTTTTAATCCCATTAAGCTCTAATTTAATTTCCACTTTATTCCCACGAAAGCTCACATTGTTCACCTTGCTAATGCTGAATCCTGCTTCTTTCTTGCTAGCAAATTTATCATTAATCAGATCTTTAACTTCTTGTGGATTTAAAGAGAACTGCAGATGCCCCGTTCCTTGAAATTTAAAATGAATGCCCTGTCTATCAATAGTCGGCTCAATCACATAATCTTGACTCAACACTTTCATCTGCGTGGGCACAAAACTATCCAGCCCTTTTACCAAGGTACGATTAATTTTCTCTTTAAGTGCTGGCATCATATCCGCAATGGCTCTAGTCCCAATAGTCGAAGAAGCTATATCGCCTACCGGTGTTATCTTAAAATCCCCGACCGTGGGCGCAGCATTCTCTCCTTTAATTAAATTAAATTTGATTTCATAATTGGCATGAAATTGAGTATTCACTAAAGTACTATTGACTTTAATAGGGGCTTGTGGTTCCAATCTTACGGGTAAACGCCAAAGGAAATGATTATCCTCTGTAATAGATATTTCCTCACCGTTGGTTAAAGCAGAGGCTGCATTATGACAAATTATCATTGTGTCACTTTTGAAAATTTCCCAATCTTCCGTTTGAATGAGCTGTTCCTTGATTTCATCCAATGAGGTAGTCAGTGAAGTACTAGCGGTGGCAGGGTTACTATCCGGATACTCATCTAAAGGACCAGAGACTGCAGAACGCCACTCACTGGCAATGCGATTCCCTACATAAGCACCACCCAATTCACCCAAACCATAAAGCGCGCCCATAACTTCTGGATTGCTGGTATAACTAAAACGACTTGCCGCTTCTACTAACGTGCGCGACACCAACTCGCCACCAATCACTGCCAAGGGAGAGCTCCAAAATTGATTTAGCTGCACACCGGCATGTACAAGACCTGGTACCCAGCGCACGCCCGGTGTTTCTGGCACCCATTCCAATCCTTTAATTTTCCCAATCTCAGGCAGAACACGTGAATACGCGCCCGTATAATAAATCATATTCCCTGCAACCGCGGCAAGGCCTGATAACGGTCCTAAAGCAAACCACGGTAAGGAAGAAGGAATAACATTCAATGCAATGCGTGCTGCCCTAATTCCTTGATAAGTATAAGTGTCCTGCGCTTTTTTCACGGTTTCTTGATGACTTTCCCAAAAATCTTTTTTAGGTGAAATAATTTGTTCAATGTTATTGGCAACCAAGAAATCTTGTACAGTTTGCTGATTATGATTCACCGCTTCTTGTACTGCTTTGAGACAATCTAAATACTCTTTTTTATCGGCAATATCCCAAAGAAATTCTACAATGGGTAAATGCCCACATTGACAGGCTAATGAAAAGGGGGTTAAATTATTTTTATCGGTAACAAATATATCTGCCCGGTGTTCACTTTTTGCATCGGTTATATCTAAAAGCCAACGCATAGCCACACAATCATCTTTTTGCGCAGCAAAATGTACCGCTGCTTGACCTTCCTGATTGAGTGCATCTAGATTTAGATTTTCTCTGGAAAGGTTGTTGAGCAAGTCAGTTTGATTATGCACAATAATCCATTGTAATAAGCGATTATCTGCTAAATCCTTTTCTGAGGTTTGAAATGTTGTTTTATCTGATTTATCTAGACTATTGATATGCGCAATATACGTCGTTACCGCAGTCTTATCTGCGTCAGTTATCGCATCCAATTTAAGTTCACCAACTAGCATAAAAATTCACCTCTTTATCGAGAAACAAAGAGTGGATTATACACCAAGGAATCCGATTTTCTAACTATCTATAGCTAACAGACTTTATTATGCGACGAACGAGCGTTGGCCCACGATAAATGAGACCGGTATATAATTGAACAAGCTTTGCACCGGCAACTAATTTAGCTTTTGCGTGCTCTGCACCCATCACCCCACCTACTGCAATGATGGGTAAAGCATCGCCGACTTGGTTATATATATGACTTACTATTGCGGTTGATGGATCAAATAACGGGGCGCCACTTAATCCCCCTTCTTCTTGTGCATGTTTAATCGTGGTATTAGTCGCAATAACCCCTTCAATCCCCAATGAGACTAAGTGATCAATCAAAGGGGCAAGTTCCTCTTTTGCTAAATCTGGTGAAATTTTCACGACAAGCGGCACCTTTTTACTGTATTTATCAGATAATTTATGCTGTGCTTGTTTCAAGGGCGCTAAAATGCTGTTGAGTGACTCTCCATACTGTAATGATTGTAAACCGGGGGTATTCGGCGAAGATAAATTAACCGTAACATAATCAGCATAGGGGTACACTTTTTCAAAACAAACCAAATAATCTTGCGCGGCTTGATTCAAGGGCGTATCTTTATTTTTACCAATATTCACCCCAAGAGGACAACGCAAGGAATGTGCTTTGATCTGAGTAATCAGATGTTCCACCCCTTTATTATTAAATCCCATCCGATTAATAATGGCTTGCTGCTGCACCAATCGAAACAAACGGGGTTTGGGATTACCCGGTTGCGCACGCGGCGTTACCGTTCCCACTTCAACAAAACCAAAACCCAAGGCGCCCCAGGCAGGTAAACATTCCCCATTTTTATCTAAGCCTGCCGCCAAACCCACAAAATTGGGAAAAGTAAGTCCCATACATTGTACTGGCACAGCTGGTTGGTTTTTAAATAAATTAAAAAAACCTACATGATGGAGCACTTTGAGGGTATTCAAGGTAAAATCATGCACACGTTCTGGATCAAAGGAAAACAATAGAGGTCTTATTACTTGGTATAACATTAATTGTGTTCTTATGCACTACGCTTTTGTTTACTTTCCACTAGACTAATCTGCGCTAATTCCATCAATTCCCGCAATGCCACAGAGTACATGGTAAATTCTCGTTTGGGTACTGTTTTAAGATCTGCAACCATATGCATCCATCTATCAATCATCACCTTATATTGTACCATCCAGGCATCAATTTGCGCTTCAATATCTGAAACATCTTGCTGCATCAACATCACGGCAACCGTTAAATTTCTCTGTTGACGGTCTAAATCATCACGTAATGCGGCACGCGCCAGTGAATCCCAATGATTTAAAACCGGATGTAACTTGATTTGCTCTCTAAACCAACCCAATTCCAAGCGTGCCCCAACCGCATAATAAGTGATGGTGACATCTTCAACCGATAAATCATGCTTAATAGCCGCATCTACAATATCCAGCGCAGAAAACATCGCACCCATTTGCGCGGTGAGCAGCGCCGTCTCTTGTGGTACATTCACATCGATTAGTTCTTTAGTGAATTCAAGTAAATACTCTTCTGAACTACCTTGCAAAGCTTGCTTTAATCCAGATTTAACTAATTGCATTTTGGGTGTAAAATGTTCAATATCCTCTCTCACATTCATGGTGCCAATGCGATGACGTAAAAACCAACGCGTACCTCTGCGGACCAAGCGATTCAATTCATGCAACATTTTAACTTGAATATCTGCCGGCACAATAAAATCTAATGCATTAACCGCATCTCTAAATTTCCGCGCTCTAAATATTTCTCTGGCCGCAATATAGCCTCGAATAATCTCAGGAACGGAGGCTCCGGTTTCATCTTGCAAACGATGGATAAATCCTAAACCCATATCATTAAACACTGAATTGGAAATCTGCATCGTAATAATTTCTCGTTTGAGGCGATGAGAAAAAAGCGCTTCTTTGTATTTTTCAACCACCGCGCGGGGAAATGCTGTCTCCAACTCAAGAGCAATATAACTGTCTTCTGGCACATCAGAAGCAAGCAACTCACTCTTAAGTAAAGTTTTACAATAAGCCAGAATAACCGCAAATTCCGGACGGGTTAAGCCATGCCCATTTTGCTGACGAATTAATAGTTCTTCATTAGAAGGCAAAAACTCCAAGGCTCTATCTAAATTGGCATGTTGTTCAAGATGATCAATTAACCGACAATGCATTTGTACATTCGTTTGCGCATTGAATTCCGCCACGCTAATCGCTTCAATTTGGCTGCGATTATTCTCTAATACGAGCTCTGCAACTTCTGGTGTCATTTCTTCTAATAGTAAATTACGTTGCTTCTCGGTAAGATCGCCGGCTAATACAACGGTATTTAATAAAATTTTAATATTCACTTCATGATCAGAGCAATCAACCCCACCGGAGTTATCAATCGCATCCGTATTCAGTCTGCCACCTGCTAAAGCATATTCCACTCGACCCAATTGAGTAAAACCTAAATTGCCACCTTCACCCACCACCCGCGCACCTAATTCATTACCATTCACTCTTAGGGCATCATTGGTCCTATCACCCACGTTAGCATTATGCTCAAAGGAAGCTTTAACATAAGTTCCAATACCACCATTAAAAAGCAAATCAACCTTAGCCTTTAATAAGGCCCTAATTAACTCATGCGGTACAATTTTATCTTTATTGATGCCCAATAATTCTTGCATTTCTGGAGATAACGGAATTTGTTTACTGGAGCGAGAAAAAACTCCACCTCCTTTGGAAATTAATTCAACATTATAATCTTCCCAGGTAGAGCGCGGGAGATTAAAGAGCCGCAATCTTTCATTAAAACTAATTTCTGGGTCTGGATGTGGATCTAGAAAAATATGAGCGTGATTAAAGGCACCGATCAGTTTAATATGCCGTGACAATAACATCCCATTGCCAAATACATCTCCAGACATATCACCAATACCCACCACCGTAAAATCAGTTTTTTGGATATCAATTTCAAATTCCCTAAAGTGTCTTTTAACCGATTCCCAAGCACCGCGTGCAGTAATAGCCATTTTTTTATGATCATAACCAGATGAACCCCCTGAGGCAAATGCATCATCTAACCAAAAATGGTATTTACTGGAAAGCTGATTGGCGATATCTGAAAAAGTCGCCGTACCTTTATCTGCAGCCACCACAAGATAAGGATCATCTGAATCATAACGCACAACCTTGGGCGGTGGCACAAGCTTTGATTCAATCAAATTATCTGTCACGTCTAAAAGACCTGAAATAAATATTTTGTAACATTCAATGCCTTCATGCATCACTTCATCACGTGAAGCTTTATGGGGCATGGCCTTCGGGATAAATCCTCCCTTTGCCCCCATCGGAACTATCACTGCATTTTTGACTTGTTGCGCTTTCAACAAACCCAGCACTTCCGTTCTGAAATCTTCACGCCTATCTGACCAACGCAAACCACCACGAGCAACTTTGGCGCCTCTTAAATGTACCCCTTCTACACGGGGAGAGTAGACAAATATTTCATACATCGGCCGCGGCAAAGGTAATTCCGGAATGGTAGAGGGATCAAATTTGAATGAAAAATACGATTTTAAATCACCCTGCTCATCCGTTTGGAAAAAATTAGTCCGAATGGTGGCTAATATAACTTGGAGGTATCTGCGGATAATTCTATCTTCATCAATATTCTTTACTTCTTCTAAATTTTCTTTGATTTTTAAGCGTAACGCTTTTGTTAACTCGTTGCGCTTTTCTTGCGTCAAATCCGGATCAAAACGCATTTTAAAGAGCGCCACCAAATCATGGGTTATCGCAGGGACGCCCGCAAGCACATCTTCAATATAAGCTTGCGAAAAGGTAAAGCCCGTTTGCCATAAATATTTAGTATACGCGCGCAACATCGCGACTTCACGCCAATTCAGTCCAACCCCTAGCACTAAGCGGTTAAAACCATCATTCTCCGCTACGCCATACCAAATATGATAAAATGCTTCCTGAAATATCTCTTTAATGCTATCCACATTTAGATCTTTACGAGAACCATACATCATACCAAAATCATTGATCCAAATTTTTTCACTTTTTCTTGGAACAATTTCATGTGGACGCTCATTTATAACACGTAAGCCCATGCTTTCTAACATCGGCACAATATCTGATAAAGGTATGGAATACCCCGGACTAAATAATTTAAACCGTAAGGTACCTTCCGGTTCATCGAGTGGCTGATAAAAACTCATTTCTAATGGATTTTTATCTGATAGCTTTTCAATATGTTGCACATCATAAACCGCGGTGCGTGTATTAAAATCAGAACGATAGCCAACCGGAAAAGCGTTGCGATATTTATGAAATAAACGGTTGCCTTCTTCTTCTCCAAAATGATCCAACAAAGCATCTTTTAAATTGTCTTCCCAGGTACGGCCAATTTGTACTAACTTTTCTTGCAATTTCTCAATATCATAATCTTTCGCCTTATCATCTTTAAAGCGCACAATAAAATGTATTCTGGCTAAAATGGATTCTGAAAAGCGTGTACTAAAATCTATCTGATACCCACCAAGCTCTTCCATGAGTATCTTTTCCATTTTTTCGCGTAATTTAGAGTTAAAGCGTTCACGCGGCACAAAGACCAAGCATGAAAAAAGTCTGGCAAAGGGATCTTTTCTAACAAATAAACGAATGCGTTGTCGTTCTTGTAAATATAAAATTCCAATGGCTAAATCATATAATTCTTCTACGGACGCATGAAAAAAATCATCCCGCGGCAAGGTTTCTAAAATATTGACCAATACTTTACCGTCATGGCTTTCATAAGAAAATCCTGCCCGATTAAGAATTTGTTTTACCCGAAGCCTTAATAGCGGGATCCCTTGCAAGCTACGATTGTAGGCCGCTGAGGTATACAATCCTATAAATTGGTGTTGCCCAACCACTTTGCCATTTTTATCAAAAATTTTAACAACAATAAAATCTGTATGTGTGGGACGGTGGATAGTAGAAATTTTATCAGTTTTGCCAAGAATGATGGGTTGCGCAGAAAGCGCCAGTTCCTGCGCCGCTTCTGGCATTTCCTGAAAAGCTTCAAAATAGGTTTCACCCTCGCGGTGCAATATACCCAAACAGGATTGCTTATCTAACAACCATGCGTAATTATTTTGGTTTGAGACTAATTTACGCTGACAATAACCTAGGTAAGTAAAATGATGATTATTGATCCATTTTAAGAATTCAATTATTTCTTCATCAATATCTTTTTGTTGTGATTCAACAAGCTTGCCGGTTAAATCCTCAATAATCGATTCCATGGTACCTGACATCGCTTGCCAGTCTTTCACCGCCGAGGTCACATCTTCTATCGTTTGGTGCAAGGAATGTCGTAAATCTTCCAGAATTTTCGGATCGCTAATTCTATCCACCTCAATGAAGATTGGCATTTCAGTGGTTGCATTATCATGGTCATTATTATCAATAAAAAGATCCGTAATGTCCCCTTTGGCATCACGCATCACTTTTAAACCATTTAAATATAAAATCAAATGGACATTTAATCCATATTGGTTAAGTACCATACGCACCGATTCAAATAAAAATGGAATATAATCGTAAACAATTTCTACAACGGTATGGGTTGATTGCCAGCCATGTTGTTCAAATTGCGGATTATAAACACGAATTTTTGCTTCATGCGGTTTTCGGTGCTGGATAAAATGCCAATGAGACACGAGCGCACCATACAGATCGACAAGTTTAAATGCGAGTAAATCATCAGGCGAAGCACTTAAGTAATATTGCTTTACAAAAGAGGAAATGAGGTTGCTTTCTTTTTCGGGAAGGTTTTCTTTTACCAAAGCGCAGATGCGTAAAATGAGTTCATCACGTGCTTCTTCTCGTTGGCGTATCATTTAGTCCACCTCGGTTCCCGATGTCGTTGCACTCTGGTTAATATAATTTTACAACTACCCTGTAAGATTAGATACCTCCGTTATTCTTCATCGTCCAAAATCTATAAAGTTATAGTACTAAGTTTTTCAGGGCTTGTATCCAGGCTGGATGTTGATTCATGCAAGGCACCAAGGTAAAGCTTTCACCGCCTAATTTTTGCCATTCTGCCCTGGCCCGTATGCCAATCTCCTCTAGCGTCTCCACACAATCGGCTACGAAAGAAGGACAAACAACCAGTATATTTTTCATTTGCCGTGTGCGCATGGTGCGCATAACTCTGTGAATTTCAGGACCAATCCAAACGGTTCGCCCCAAACGCGACTGAAAAGCAACCGCTATTTTTTCGGGCACGAGATTTAACGCCTTTGTCAATAAATGAGAGGTTGCGTAACATTGCGCACGATAACAGCGGTTGTTTGCACTGGTAATTTCAGGGCATTCCTGATGGTTTACACATACCGCAGCACAGTCACTTTGACTTTTATCAATATGCCGTTGCGGTAAACTATGATAACTGAAAAGTACGCCATCTATGGCTTGCGTTAAAAACGGAGCAATCACTGCCGCTTGTGCGGCAATATAATCGGGATGATTATAAAAGTTTTGTCGCAGGGTTATTGCTGGCACATTCCATTTTGATGCCGCAAGCGTCAATATTTTCTCCATCGCAGAACCATTGGCACTGCTGGAATATTGTGGGAATAACGGAATGGCAATAATATGCGTACAACGTGCATCCATAAGCTTTTCAAATGCATGGGAAATACTAGGTTGACCATAACGCATCCCTAATTCAACCTGATAATCCTCACCCAAGCTTGCTTGTAACGCCAGCGCCATTGCTTGACTATGAAACAATAAAGGAGAGCCTTGCTCCTTATCCCAAATTGCTGAATACGCTTGTGCTGACTTGGCCGGTCTAAAAGGCAGTATAAATCCATGGAGTAATGCTTTACGTATCCCCCAGGGCAAATCTATTACGCGCGCGTCATCTAAAAATTCTTTTAAATACTGACGCACCGCTTTCTTCGTGGGAGACGCGGGCGTACCCAAATTTACTAACAATATGCCTGTCTTTTCGGTTATCATAATCTTATTAAACAATATGAGTTAATTAACTACCGCCTATTTTAGGTTTTAGGATACCAAATTGAACCCCATTATTACTACCCTACTGCTTTTCATACCCTTTGTACTCCCATTGGGGTTAGCGCTTGATCTTTATTTACCCTCTATTCCTTCCATGCTTAACGCCTTTGACGCCTCCAGCCAGAGCATCCAACTTACCATGAGCGTTTTCTTATATACCTATGGTTTAGGGCAGCTGCTTATGGGTCCGGCCTCTGACAGATGGGGTCGGCGTAACATTCTCTTAGTGAGCATTATTTTATTTAGTGGCGGCAGTATTATCTGCTTTAGCGCTGACACCCTCAGCATTTTTATGGGTGGTCGAATACTCCAAGCTTTAGGAGCTTGCGGCACACAAGTGGTATCGCTGGCGATGGTCAGAGACCGATATGAAGGCAAACCGGCAACTATTATCTTTACTGCGCTAAAAGGCGCGATGTCCATTGCCCCTATTATCGCCCCCATTCTCGGCGCTTTTTTACAAATGCATTATGGTTGGCGTGCCAATTTCCTCGTCCTCACACTATACGGGTTGGGCATGTTAGGTCTTGGCCTTTATGGTTTAAAAGAAACGAAGCCGCTTGGCGTGCGCACTAAAATTTCATGGAAATTTATCAATGCACACTTTCTGTATTTTTGCTTTTGTGCGATTGCAACGCAGGCGGCGATGTTTGGATATTTCTCCCTGTCCCCGCGTTATTTTATGACGCAATTTGGTTTGTCTGAAGCACAGTTTGCCCTGCTCTTTAGTGCCAACGCCTGCATATTTTTAGTCACCGGTATCCTGGCCGGCAAAGTTATTTTTTATCTGGGCTTTAGAAAAAGCACCTGCATTGCTGCAGGGATGATGTTACTGAGCGGTTTAGCCATGGCTTATGGCCATTTCAATTACACGCACTATTATGTGTTATTTATTCCCAATTTGCTGGCAAGTAGTAGCGCGGCAATGATGTTAGGTGCCAGTACATCAGGCGCATTAATGCCTTATAAAGAAAATGCCGGCAGCGCTTCTGCGTTATTGGGTTGTTTGGAATTTATGGGCGGGGGGTTAATTGGCTCATTGGCCATTATGGGCAAAACCATTTCCGCTTTGCCCTTGGCTATTTGTTTAGTCATGCTTGGCACAACTATTGTGATGATGAATTTTAGAATAACTTAAATGGAAAACTAATTATTTTTCCAATAGGGTAACCAATCATTGTTTCTACCACGCCTGCAAAGGATCCTACGGCCGCACCAGTCATCGCGCCAATTGGAATAGTAACGAGCACGGCTGGACCTGCAGCAAGGCCAAAACTACCTATAAAAGCGCCACCAATAGTGAAGAGCGTGGTATCCAAAAGAATGGAATTAAATAATGTGTTCTGAAAACCATAATCACTGATCCCAGAAGATATGCTAGAGAACGTTGCAATAATACCACCGGACACGTCTTGAATTTCAGTATTGTTTAATTCTCTCATACACCACCTTTAGTAAGTAAAATAAAATAAAAAAGCATACTGACATCAACTAGAAAGTTAGTCAAGTATGCTTTTTATTTTATTAAGTTACTTTTACTTATTTGGCTTATCGTCTTTTGCGAAAAGACTGCCGACGGTATAACCGATAAAACCTTCGACAAGACCGGTCACAACGCCAAACCCGCCAGAAACAACTACACCTACAGGACCACCCAAAAGACCGGCAGCCACGCCAAAAGCACCATCAACAATAACGCCCCACATCAATGTCTTATGATAGCTAAGTTCTTGCATGCCTGAAAAAAAGCTAGCAGCCATAACTAAGAACCCGCCGGAAACGTCTTGAACTTCATCAATATTTAAATCTCTCATAATATATCCCTCTATTATTTAGTGACCAATACTTGACTGCAATTCCATATTCTCAATTAGTTCCCGATTGGTCAAATACTTATTTGGCGTGCGTATCGCCTTTGGCAAAAAAGCTGCCCAGCGTATAACCGATAACGCCCTCAGCCACACCATAAGCCGCACCAACAGCAATCCCGATTGTCATACCAATAGGACCACCAAGAGCGCCAAGAGTAACAAAGCCGCATACCCCATTCCAAGCAGTGCAATACATCACTGTCTTGCCCATATCAAACTCTTGCATGCCCGAGAGAAAGCTAGCAATAAAAGAAGTAGCTATGCCACCAGAAACGCTCTGGACTTCATGGTTATCCAATACTTTCATATAACATACTCCTAATTTAGAAAACTCATTTATAATCATGGCGTATCCTGACATATCAAAATTTGAAAGTCAACTAGTAATAATTAATTCTTTGACTTAATAACAATATATTGTTACTTTACTGCCTAATTATACTATTTATAAATAGGCATGCGCATGAGCGACCCCATAATTCTGGGCCAAGAACCCTATCAAATCCGTGTAAATGCCTTTAAGGCACAAACCATACAGTTTGCTAATGAAGCCCAAATGTTACAACAATTTCAACTGTATTTTAAAAATTTGCATGCAAAGTCTCGTACTAAAAAAGAGAATTTTCAATTTCAAATCGAATACGTGAAGATCCCCGCATCTTTACAAACTAAAGCCATTGCAATCCTACTTTCGCAATTAAAAATGTTTTCAAAAGTAACGCAAGTACAAGCACCCCATACTTTTTTTAGTCAAGAAAATGAAGCACAGATTGCCCGGTTACTCAAAAGAAATAAAAGCTTTGAACAACGGAAAAATTCTTGGACAAGGGGAGTTATTTTCTCAAATTTATTATTTGGCTTGTTCATCAGCTTACCGGCTGTTGCCGTCCCGCTGGGTCTAAGTGTAGCGTTTTCCTTGTTACCCTTAGTGGTGGTTATTCCCGTATTTATAGTAAACAAAGAATTATTTAAAGCCGCCGCATTACTTTATTTTTACACCACGATCTTTCAACTTGCACAAAAATTTTCACAAGCAACCCCTACGTTAACTTTTGCATTTATGATGCCTTATAATATTGCCATGACATTTTTAACGGCGATGATGGGCAATATTTTAGCAAGTCAGCGTCAAAATTATTTAGATAACGCAGCGAGTTTCTATGATACGCCGGAGAAAATTGCAGCCATTAAAAACACAGGGGAATTAACGGCGTTAAAAGCGGGGATGGCCGCTAAAACATGGTCTGGTTATGCGGGGAGTTTTATTCTGTATTCTGCCTATCGTCACCCAGTTGCCTTTGCTGCAGGCCTTGAACAGGCTATAGAAGAAAATGAACTGGTTGTTAAAAAATTACAAGGCCTTTGATTGCTGTAAAAATTCTTTCAAATACGTCAACCGTTGCTGTGCTTGCAGCCGTTTAGTGGCCATAGCAATGGCTTTAATTTGCCCCACCAGAATCACTAACTGCTTCCCACGCGTTACGCCGGTATATAGTAAATTTCTTTCCAGCAACATAAAATGCTGCATCGCAATTGGCATAACCACGACAGGGTATTCACTGCCTTGGCTTTTATGAATGGTAGTGGCATAGGCTAAATTAATTTCATCTAGCTCTGATAATTCATATTCCACTAATCTGTCATCAAAATTTATCCATAATAAACTTTCTTCCATATCCAATTTTTCAATGATACCAATGTCACCATTAAAAACTTCTTTATCATAATTATTAATGATTTGAATAATTTTATCGCCCATGCCATAAGAATGCCCAAATTTATTTATCACATGCGTTTGGGGATTTAATTGCTTTTGTAATTCAATATTGAGAGAAGCCGTACCAAGGCCTCCCCTGCGTGTTGGCGTGAGCACTTGGATATCCCGCAACGCATTCATCTTAAATTTTTGTGGGATGCGCTGCGTCACCAAAGAAATCACTTTGGCTTTAATATCTTCAACTTCTTCGCACAATACCATATAAAAGTCAGATAATGCGGTATCGCCTTTTTGGCCACCCACTGGAATTTTACCTTGATTAATGCGATGCGCATTGGTAATAATTTTAGAGCTGGCTGCTTGCCTGAAAATTTCCGTTAACCGCACGGTGGGCACCGTTTCAGATTCAATCATATTTTTTAATACCATGCCAGGCCCTACAGAGGGTAACTGATCTATATCTCCCACTAATAATAACGCGCAATTATCCGGAATGGCGCGTAATAACTGATTCATTAAAGCCACATCCACCATAGAAGATTCATCAATCACCAGAAAATCTGCTTGCAGCGGGCTTTCCACATTACGCTTAAATTTACGCAAAGAAGGATCAAACTCCAATAAGCGATGAATGGTCTTTGCTTCACAAGCGGTGGATTCTGACAAGCGTTTTGCGGCTCTGCCGGTGGGCGCGGTTAATAATATGCGCGCACTTTTTGTTTTAATAATTTTAATGATACTATTCACAATGGTGGTCTTACCAACACCCGGTCCACCGGTAATAATCATCATTTTACTTTTCAGTGCAAGCGCAACGGCTTGATGTTGCGAAGCAGAAAGTGCTAATTGCGTTTTTTGCTGTACCCAAGTAATCGCTTTTTCCGTGTCTATGTTTGACCAGGCAGTGGTGCCTTGTAATAAGCGTTGACATTCTTTGGCAATGCCCTTTTCAGAAAGATAAAGAGAAGTCAAAAAGCAGCAGGCTTTATCATCCACCATTATTTCCGTAATACGCTCGGATTGGCTTTCATCACTAATGGCTTGGGTTATCAATTCTTCTGATACTTCCAGTGTCTCCATCGCACTTTTGATAAGATTTGCTTTTTCAACACCACAATGCCCATTAGAAGTATATTCTTGCAAACAATAAGTGACCCCCGCACGCACACGTAAAATAGAATCTTTGGCTATGCCTAACCGCTGTGCCAGTGCATCTGCTGTTTTAAAACCAATACCATGAATATCTTGAGCTAGGACATAAGGATTTTCTTTGACCGTGTCAATCGCTTTATTCCCATAGGTTTTATAAATACGCACAGCCCGCGCAGTACCAACGCCATGTGCATGTAAAAAAATCATGATATCACGCACCATGCGCTGTTCCAGCCAAGCATCTATGATGCGCTGCTTACGCTTTTCACCGATCCCTTCTACTTCACATAAACGATGCGGCGCTTTTTCAATGATATCAAAAACTTTTTCTTGAAAGGCACGAATCAGACGCTTGGCAAATCCGGCTCCAATACCTTTTACCATCCCTGAGGCAAGATATTTTTCCATTCCTTCCAGCGTTGTGGGTGCAATCGCCTTTAAATGCTCCGCTTTAAATTGCAGGCCATGTTGCCTATCATTGAGCCAAATGCCACGGCATTCAATAAACTCTCCGGCGCGAATGCAAGATGCATTGCCGATGACGGTTTGCAGCTCATGATGACCATTGACTTTGATTCGCAGGACGCAAAAGCCAGTTTCCTCGCTATGAAAGGTAACTCTCTCAACGGTTCCTTTTAGCGATTCTATGCGCTGTTCAACGAATGATTTCATGACGGCACCTTATCGCCAATAATCACAAATTGCAACTAAGCCTAATTTTTCCTATGCTTGAACAAAATGCAAGGAAGACACCCATGAAAATCCTCTGGTTACTGGTGTGTGCAACACTGCTTGCCACCACAGGGGCTCAGGCAGATGACACGGTTATGCTAAAATATTCCGCCTCGGCGATTGCTTTTGATCCTGTCTGGGGCAATTTAGACGTCAACATTACAAACCTTGCTCAAGCAGCCGCTAAGGCCGGCAAAGCAGGCAGCAAACTCGTGGTCTTTCCAGAGCAAGCCACCACCGGTTATTTGTTTGATACCTTTGATATGATCAAACCCTCGCTTGATACCATTCCCGGCAAAACTACCGAAGCCTTAGCAGCGGTTGCTAAACAATATCAAATGTATATCGTGGTGGGCATTGCGGAAAGCTCCCCTGAAACAGGACTTGCCTATAATAGCGCGGCACTCATTGGTCCCAATGGCTATCTGGGCAAATATCGAAAGGTTGGCTTAAATGCCTATGATCAAAAATGGGCAGCGCCAGGCAACCTTGGCTTTCCGGTCTTTGATACACCACTCGGTCGACTAACGTTGTTAATCTGCACGGATGATACTTATTGGCAGTATCCACGGCTTGCCGGACTGCACCAAGCGGATGTGATAGCCTGGCTGGGCGCATCTGACAGGATTATGCCCGGGGAGTCCTTGAATACTATCCGTGGCGATCATGCCAATATCACGAACGTTCAATATCTTTCCGCGCAAAACGGCGCGTGGGTTATTGCAGCAACTCGCAATGGCATAGAAACAAACCCCATTAGTCAACAAAAACGCTATTTTAATGGCGGCGCCAGTATCTGGGATCCACAAGGTAACAAAATTGCCCAAGCAGAAATACGTCCACCCACAGAATACGCCAATACTACACAAGAAATGATAACCGCTGAAATCAAACCCAAATCCGCGCGTTC
>JABDCK010000029.1 GCA_013288185.1 Gammaproteobacteria bacterium | reverse complement strand
GTTTTATTATTCACAGAATTAAAATCACAAGCGAGCTCGCATCTAAATTTAGTTTTGTTGAAGTACTTAATGACGCATCCTGATATGGGTGCATACGTACAACGGCTAGAAGATGAGGGGCATTTAAAACCTTATTCACCTGAGCTTTGTGCCCGGAGCTATCAGCATGCGCGTTAAGTTTTTACTATTTTTTCTCTTATATTCTGCTTTTTGTAGTGCTCAGACTTGTCAAAACTTTACCGAGGCGAAAAAAATCGCCAAAATGATTTGGCAAGAGCACCGGGAAACTTTTTATTGTGGCTGCAAATATGATAAATACGGTGTGATCAATTATAAAACCTGCAGCTATATTCCCGTTGATAAACGCAAAGACAAGAAAATTACTTGGGAGCATGTGGTGGCGGCATCCTGGTATGGAAAGCAATTTCCCTGCTGGAAAAAGCCGCTGTGCAGTGATAATAATGGTAAAAAATATAAAGGGAGAAGCTGCTGTCAGAAAATTGAAAAAAAATTTCAAGAAATGGAGGCCGATTTGCATAATTTAGTTCCGGCGATTCGCACAGTGAATAGTGCTCGATCTAATTATCATTTTGGGGAATTTTATCCTGAAAATAAACAACACAAATTTAATGTTAACCATTGCCCTATTATTATTGATGAGCATTATCAGATTGTGGAGCCGCGCGATGAAGTGAAAGGATTTGTTGCGCGCGTTCATTTATATATGGCTGATAAATACGGTATTCGTTTAAGTGAACGTGAAAAAAAGCTTTTTGCTGATTGGAACAAGCGATTTTCACCAACAGCGTGGGAGAGACGGTGGAACCAGAAAGTGGGCGCAATCCAAGGCGATCTCAACCCCTATATTTAACATTTAAGGATTCAATATGAAAATTGGTATTTTGTCACGTGACACGAAACTTTATTCAACGCGACGCTTAGTAGAAGCGGCAGAAGTCCGTGGTCATGAGGTTCAGGTTATTGACGTTCTAAAATGTTATATGAATATTACTGCTAACCAGCCATCGGTACATTATAAAAAGCAAGTGTTAAAATTTGATGCCATTATCCCGCGGATTGGCGCTTCAGTGACCGCATATGGCACTGCGGTATTGCGTCAATTTGAAGTGGGTGGTGTTTATTCTGTAAATGAATCTATTGCCATCTCCCGCTCAAGAGACAAGTTACGCGCGCATCAATTATTGGCGCGTAAAGGGGTTGGGATGCCCATAACCGGATACGCCCATGCTGCCAATGCAACTGATAAACTCATTGAGTTTGTTGGGGGGGCACCCTTGATTGTAAAACTTATGGAAAGCACCCATGGCAGAGGGATTGTTTTGGCAGAGACGGATACCGCGGCGGAAGGGGTTATTAATGCTTTTAGAAACCTCAATGCGAATTTCCTAGTGCAAGAATATATTAAGGAATCCAATGGCTCGGATATTCGTTGTTTTGTGGTGGGGGATAAAGTGGTTGCTGCAATGCAGCGTACCGCCAAAGAAGGAGATTTTCGTTCTAACTTACATCGCGGCGGCACGGCAGAGCCGGTAAAGTTAAAGCCAGAAGAGCGCTCATTGGCAACCAACGCAGCCAAAGTGATGGGCCTGGATGTGGCTGGTGTTGATATCATACGTTCTGCGCATGGTCCTTTGGTATTGGAAGTGAATTCATCGCCAGGTTTGCGGGGTATAGAGCGTGTTACGGGCAAAGATGTAGCAGGGATGATTATTGATTTTATTGAAAAAGATTTTTCCAAGGGCGTGAAGAAAACACGAGGTAAAGGATAATTGCCGGTCCATCCCTTTATCCAGCGGGTTATTCGCCGTGCCTATGCGCAAGGGCATGGTGATTTACATTTAAAAACAGTTACCCAGGTGCGCGCCTATATGGCGCAGCATCGGCCACCGCTACTTGCTTTTTCAAATTATGAAAATATTATTGTTGCGCCTAATGTTTTCATACGATTGCATCGTGCACAATCTTCTCATCAATCCCCTTTGATTATTTATTTAAGAGCCAGTGCTTATTGTGCCGGTGATGCAAATGATACGGATTATTTTTGTTATTATTTAAGTAAGTATTTGCGTTGTCATGTTGCAGCATTAGAGCTTAGATTAGCGCCGGAATATAAGTTTCCAATTCCATTTTATGATTGCATAGCGTGTATAGAATATTTATATAATCACCAAGAACTATTAAAAATTGATGGAAAAAGGGTTGCGCTCTGGGGTGAAAGTTCTGGGGCCAATATTGCAGCCGCTGTAGCGAATCATTTAAAAAATGAAAAAAATACCTGGGTAAAACAGCAGGTTTTATTTTATCCTTCCCTTGATTACCATCAATATTATTTATACCCTTCACGGCAAGCTTATGGACATGGTTATTTGATGGATAAATGTTTTACGGATTGGTCAATAGCGCAATATGGGGCCTCAGCTGCAATAGAGGATGAAAGATTTTCGCCTTTATTGACACAAAAATTTGCAGGATTACCCGCCACGCTCATTATTGCTGCTCAATATGATCCACTTAGAGATGAAGCCTATTATTACCTGGAAAAATTAAGAAATGCGGGTGTTTTCTCTCACGGAATATCTATGCCAGGGATGATTCATGGTTTTTTACGTCATGCGTTTAAAATTGCGCAAGCAAGGAGCGCACAAGAATATGCTGCGAATTATTTAGTAGAGCGGTGGCACAATGGATTGTAGCCCGGTGAGAATTTCCTCTTTTGAGGCGGTTTTAAAAAAGGTTTTCCATTGTTCAATCAAATGCAAATTTTGATGGTGACTGGGATGAAAGTTGGGTTTGAAGTATGCAAAATAGGGTTTTAAAAGAGTACGAAATAAACCCTCATTTCCCCAATAATATATAAAAGCACGTTTATAAAATTGAAAGTCTTTATGTTTATTATCTTGTTTCATCATACCCCAAATGGGTTTAAGATATAAACTTAAAAATACACAGGTCATAACAAACATGCCTGAAACACGAATAAAATAGCTGCCTTTTCTTGATTGGAATACATCAAAAGCGACACATTTGTGTTCTATCTCTTCTATGCAATGCCAGCGCCAAATGCTACTGTGTTCAGGTGAGACACCTGCAAACCATTTTGCATCGCGCAAAAAAAGATCTGCTGCAATAGCGGTAAAATGTTCACCGGCGGCTGACAAAGCGTAATGAAAAGTGTCTGAAAATTTATTAAATATTCCCGCGACTAATCTAAATAACCGCATGTTGTTTTTTTGCGGTAAGGGAAAATGTTGCAAAAATTGTTTATTATACTGATGAAACGCTAAACCATGAATGGCTTCTTGCGCTACCAAACTGGCAACTTCTGCTTTTAATTTTGGATCTTCAACTTCCAATAACGCTTTTTTTAAGCTTAAAACCACCAAGCGCTCTAAAGGCGGTAGAAAAAAGCGCAAGGGCATTAAAATGATAAGTTTTAATGTCAGAGCCGCTATGCCAATATTTAGGCAATGGGGGTGTGGAAAATTGTAAGCGACGGGGCTCAATATCAGGTGAATATTTTTGCATAATAAAAGACTGTTTGCTTGACTAATTATATATTGATTATAATAAAAATTTACAGAAAATCCAAAGGAAAATCAATGCTCAGCGAATTAAGTACGGAAATAGAGTATTTTACGCAAACGTCCAGGCAATACATTGCACCTATGCTGGGCGTATTGGCGCTACTGTGGATTTTTAATCTTATCAACTGGCGTACGGGTAAAAAGCTTAATCGTTTAGGGATAAGGCCACGTCGTTTCAGTGGGTTGATTGGCATTGTTTTTGCACCATTATTGCATAGTGATTTTAATCATCTGCTTTTCAATTCTATTCCGCTATTTTTTCTCGGCATATTTGCAATGACACTCAATTTCAATAACTTTTTTTTGGCAACGGGGATCATAATATTTTTATCTGGCCTAGGCGTGTGGATCTTTGGACGCCGCGGCAACCATATTGGTGCAAGTGCTCTTATTGCCGGGTATTTTGGTTATATCTTAGCATCTGCTTATGAGCATCCTACTATTACGACGCTATTTTGCGCTGCAATCGCGTTTTACTATTTTGGTGGTATCTTACTGAGCTTGTTCCCAACGGAGGCAAGCGTCTCTTGGGAAGGGCATTTAATAGGGTTTATTTCTGGTGGTATTACCATGTTTCTCTGTACGCACGTCAGTCTATTCGTACCTTTTATCTGAAAAATAGAAGGCTAACTAGTTTCTCCTGTACAACCCATGATAGGATATCTGCTAATATAAATAAATGAGAGGATATACCTATATGTTGGATGGAATTAGAAGGCGTAGACGTGAAGAAACGCAAGAAGATTTTGCTGCTGTCGTCCCCAAGTTAAAAAAGTACCGAGTATCTCCTGCAGTTCCAGAGATCGATGATCCGATGGATGTTGAACTGGATGTAGAATCGGATGTAGAACTGGATGTAGAATCGGATGTTGAGCCGGATGTTGGCCCCATTAAGCGTGTGGATTCTGATCCTGCTTTGGATGTTGTTTTAGCGAATTTTGTACGCGTTACTTTAAATTTACCGTTGGAAGAGGGTGGTAGATACGTTAAACGAAGACTAGAAAAAAGAATTAGACAAGCACAGATCGAATCAAAACCTCAGCTTGATGAATTTCTTGCCAGACAAATTCTGCGTTCACCATTTGCTGGTGCTGCACCAGTCGTAGTAGGTAAAAGAGTAGCTGAAGATGAAAGAGATCCGATGGATGTAGAAGTGGATTCTGATCCTGATTTGGATGTTGTTTTAGCGAATTTTGTACGCATTACTTTAAATTTACCGTTGGAAGAGGGTGGTAGATACGTTAAACGAAGACTAGAAAAAAGAATTAGACAAGCACAGATCGAATCAAAACCTCAGCTTGATGAATTTCTTGCTAGACAAACTCTGCGTTCACCATTTGCTGGTGCTGCACCAGTCGTAGTAGGTAAAAGAGTAGCTGAAGATGATAGTGAGCGCCCGCCATTAAAAAGCAGTCGTAGGATTTAAACAAATAAAGCGCCTTTCCATTTTAAAATAGAAAAGCGCTTTTGTGAAACTATAAGTATACTGATTATTTCACTTCTTCTATATGGCATCTTCTGCATTTGCAATGGATTACGACATAGTTGTAGACCCACGCAATCACCGTTCCACAAATATAGCCATCGACAAAGCCCCAAAGCGTACCAACAATGACACCTTTAAAAGTTGCCGCATAACCAATATAAACTGAGCCAAGCAAAGTTACCCATGCATGACCTATTTTAAAGTGCATTGCTAATATGCCAATTATCAGCGTTCCTAATGCTGTAATCACACCAAAAGCTGCACCCAATGCACATGCACTTAAGCGTGGCATTGTACTTACTGACTTGTCCATAAAACACCCCTTTCGTTTCCCCTGATACTTCTATTGTATGGTGAACAGGGTATAAAACAATAGGGAGTCTGGTTATAGGTCATGTTGCATTGCACCCATTACGGTTGTTTGGCAATTAGCTTTTTTACTCCACCATACTAATACGACCCCAACGAGTGAAGCCAAGGGGATCAATGCCAAAGTGCAGGTGTACGCTTCAACGGAATAGACTTTAACCCCATTCAGCATGGTTCCTTGTTCAAAATAATCCATCAACCTGCCTATGACACTATGAAAAAATGAACCGCCAAACATATTGATACAATTTAAGAAAGCAACCGTTATGCTCATTAAGGAAGCAGATACCAGTTCAGTGCCTATCGCAAATACAATTACTTGATAGCAGCATAATAATCCTATTGCAAACATGAACAGTACCAGGGTCCAATCGGGTAGCATGCTATTAAAAACGAGCAGGGTCGCCAATAAAAGCGCCATAAAAACACCACACAGCATTGTGACTACATAATGGGCTTTAAATTTCTCTGAGAAATATGCCAATAGGGGGCCACCAAAGAGCATGCCTATAAAAATGTACTTGGTGAAGCTGGCTGCTTCAAATTTGGTTAAATCTCTGGCAGCCATCAAATAGGGGACTCCCCAAACATCTGCAAAGCCTTCTAGTGCCCCTACCATCAAGAGGTTTGCAAAAGCTAGGGTTAATAAAGGACGATTGCATAAGAGTTGTTTTAAGGAAGCAACCAGGGGCGGATTTTTGACAGCATCCTGTTGTTTATTGCGTACAAACGTAAAGATACAGACGCCAAGAAGGATAGCTGCGGTTCCTAAGACTTCTAGCACTTTTTCCCATCCCAAGCGGCCTATCAAGAGGCTAACGGGCGCACCGCCATATACGGCGCCTAATAAGCCAAAACTAAATGTGAGCCCTACCAAGCGCGCATAACGCCCTTTGGCAAACCATTGAGAAATAACTTTGGAGGTTCCCAAAAATCCCACAACAGAGCCTATACCGATTAATAATCGGCTTAAGAGCGCAACATTCCATGAATCAAATAAAACCATCATCCAGGTTGCCACTCCACATAGGAAGGCGCTAGCGCTGATGACGTTGCGCGGTCCAAACTTATCCAGTAAAAGCGCCATGGGGATTTGCATACTGGCATAGCCAAGGTAATACAATGAAGCAAAGAGGCCAAAATCCGTGGCGCTGATGTGATATTTTTGTAATAAATCCGGCATCACCAACCCTGGGAAGAGCCGCAGGATAAATTGGAAGGCAAAAAATGCCAGGGGAAAGAACCACATGATCCAAGGTAAGTAGCGTTGATTATTCACGGTATCCTCCAAATTTAATTTTCTAAACCTCAAAAAAAAAGCCCCCGGGGTGCGGGGGCTTTTTTGCTGTATTCTGTGTTTTATTTAAGCAAAGTCAGCCCCCGCGATTGAATAATCGCAATTCGAATAATAATAGGGCGGATAAAATGTAACATAAGTTGTTTAACCAATTTAAAGATTAGGTTTAAAAGTAACATAGCTACTACCAGTATACAATACAAAAAGGACAAAATGACGCAAATAACCGCCCACCTGTTTTATACCATTATCATTGGTGTATGTGCATTAAAATCCCTTTTTGTAAAAAGGGAGACAGCGCTTGTCCGGCGAAGCTCGCAGAGCGAAGACGGAATAGTCACCATCCTAACAATCAGTAATTTTCATTAAATGTGAATCATGTTAGCAACGCAGTTTGTAAAATATTTCTTGGCAAACCCTAAAAAACATGTACATTGATCCAGTGAATTGTACTTTTTTTCAAAAAAATTTGATAAATTAATACATTCAGTCTGTATATATTTTATTTTTTTTATCTTATGTGCTAGATTTGGGATAGTTACCCAGTATGAGGAGATACTAAATGGCCGTTCGTAAAAAGTCAGCAGCAAAAAAGAAGTCTACCGTAAAGAGACGGAAAGTTGGTGTAAAAGCCGCTGCTCCGAAAAAACGTAAAGTAAGAAGACGTAAGGTTGCTAAGAAAGCCGTAGCTAAAAAAGCTTCTGCTCCAAAAGCACGTAAACGTCGAGTTAAGAGAAAGTCTGCTGCTAAAAAAGCTTCTGCTTCCAAAGCGCGCAAAGTTACCAAAAGAAGACGTAAAGTTGCGAAAAAAGCTTCGGCTACCAAGGCCAGAAAGCCAGCAAGAAGGAAAGCTGCTAAGCGCAAAGTTGCTAAAAAGGCTGCTAAGAAGCCAAGAGCGAAAGCTCGTAAGCGTAGAGTGTCTAAGAAAGCGAAAGCTGCTTAGTCATTACCACGTAAAAACCGCGTTTTATCAGGATGATAGGGCGCGGTTTTTTATTGCGTGTTAAATTCCTTAGAAGTCGTATTCAAATCTGATATAGCCTGCGCTACCGGTATATTGTTCTCTCGCTTCAAGATCAGCACTTAAAATAACTTTGAGGTTAAAACATTTCATATAATTCGTTATGGTTCCACCTATATTATAACTAGTTTGTGCAGGTTTGACTCCGGCAGTAAAGAAGTCAGGACCGCCACCCGTAAATTGGGAAGTTGTTTGCATAGTATCACCATAGAAATCATAGAATACATTAAAATGCATCTCAGGTTGTAAAAGTACTAAAGCAAGATCATATTCAAAAGTAAATTTTGCCCCTAATCCTGCAAGCAGCATATTATACGAGGCAGCGTTTACGCTTTGACTAGCGGTACCAGCATTTTTCTCTGTGTAACTATTTAAATCCAAATGTGAATAATAGAGCGATATGAGAGGGATAGTGTGAATATTATTTTCTGTTAATACATAACCCATTTCGGCCTGAGCACCATACTCTGTTCCATGGTAATTGCTTTTTGGTGTGAGTCTTACTTTACCAAAAATAATGTTACGCGCCGCATGATAGTTGTTATAAGCGGCAGCAACAGAACCATTAATATACAGAGGTTGAGTAAATTGATATTGGCCATATAACGTGCCTTGATAGGCGTTAATCTGCGTTTTGGAATCAATTGAAATGAAGTTAATAACATCTGTTGAAGCCCAGCTTACTGCAGCACCGACTATGGCATTATCAGAGATTTCAAAATCATGACCGATTAAAATACCCCAGGTATTATCTTTATATCCAGCAATTTCATGTTTCACTTGTTGATGGGCATGCTGACCAAAAATGCTAATCCAACTGCTGTAATTTCCCCATTGATTATCGCCGCTATTTTGTCCGCTTGCTGATTGCAAGCCAAAATAAGGCCTATCTAAGCCCTGATTGATCATCTTTAGAATTTTATGTTGTATACTAAAACTTTGCTGCATGACCGCCCCATCAACGGTAGGAGCTAGTGTTGCTAAATCAGCATTGAAGTCATCATCGTTCGTAAATGAAGAAATTTGCTGTAAAAGCGCTGCTAAGGAACCTGTTGTAGTTGCTAAGTCAAGTGCTTCCAAGGCATAAGCAACTCCTATTGTATTCGTTTGAGATGCAGCGCTTGAAAATGAAGAAAAGGTAACTAACAAATCAAGTTGGTTTCCGTTGACAACAGTTTTAAAATTAGTAAACATACTTGGAGAACTGATTTTAATAGGATTAAGTGCTGCGCCACCACCATTACTAACAATTAATGGCAAAGTTGCATTTGTTCCATTATTAGAAGGTGGATTATAAATAACTAATACGGCATCTTTGCTGACAGTGGCTAACCCCTGGGTGGTAATATTTCCCGTGGTTGTTAAATTATTTCCCATATTAATGACTAACATAGTGCCGGCATCAAGATTTAAAGTGCCTGCGCCAAGGGTATTTCCTATAGTCAATGCAGAACTCATTGCTAAGCTAATGGATGATGCATTGGTTACGTTTAAGGCGCCATCAATAGTTTGATTACCTGATACAGCGAGGGTACCTTCATTATCCACATTCATTTGTGCTGTAAAAACTGGATAATCATTAAAATTAACGCTAGACATGGCATTGCCATGTAAAGTAATGGTATTTAGCCTATCAGGATTAGTACCAATAGCTCCATTAGCAGAAAAGCTACCATCAAAAATGATTGAACCTTGATTAGGCATTGTTGTAGTAATAGTACCACTAGTTGTATTACCGTTTACCCCAAAGGTAACCGTATTATTTCCGTTGATTTGAATATTATTTGCATATACATTTTGATTAAAAATAATAGGTGCAGAAGCACCGACTTGTATCATATTAAGCTTAATGGTATTTGTTCCAATGCTACCATTGATGGTGGCAAGACTGGTACCTTTGATATTAATACTATCTTCATTATTGGTGGTTGCGCTGATGTTTCCGCCTAACGTTAATGGACCCGTAGTATTGTTTAGGATTAATTGAGAGCCTTGCGCTGATATTCCAGAGCCATCATCATTAATATTGATTGTATCAATATTTAACGTAGTCCCATCCAATTCTACCGATTGATTTGCGCCACCCGAAGCATTAATCGTCAACAAGTTGATAGAGTTATTAACACCAATATTTCCTATGACTTGGCCACTACCAACAAAGGAAACTGTACCAATGCTGTTTTTACCTGTCGTATTATCAATATTACCTGCTACGATAGCATTGTTTGAAAAACTTAATGTAGAAGTTGCTGCAGCTCCTGTCGCAAAATTTATATTTCCGTTGCTCACTGTTGTATTATTTTGTAGATTAACGACTGTTCCTGCACCACCTTGAATATTAATAGCAAAAAGAGAAAGCGTGGCTCCAATGGTACCTGTCACCGTAGCATTGCCCGTAAAATTTAAGGTGCCCGTGTCTGGTACTGTGGATGTATTATCTATATTACCTGTTACCGTTACACCATTAGCAATATTTAACACGGAACTTGGTGCACTTCCTAGTGCAAAATTTAAATTTCCCGTCCCAACGGTGACATTACCTTGTAAATTCACCGCAGTGCCAGCGCCGCCTGTTAAATTAATTGCACTAAGCGTATTGGTGCCACCTATGGTTCCTGTTACCGTACCGTTGCCTAAAAATGTCAATATTCCTTTGTTATCAAAACCTGTTGTATTATTAATATTGCCGGTGACAGTGACATTGTTTGAAAGATTTAGCATAGAAGATGATGTGGAGCCAGTGGCAAAGTTTATATTTCCAGCCCCAACGGTAACATTGCTTTGTAAATTTACCGCGGCGCTAACACCGCCTGTTAAATTGATTGCATAAATTGAATTTGTAATGGTGCCAATAGAGCCTGTAATAGTACCACCACCTAAAAACACTATGGTGCCTTCTCCTGCAGTACCGGAAGTGTTGTCAATGCTGGCATTAACGGTAACTTTATTAGAAAGGCTGAGTGTTGCGGTGGTTGCCCCTGCGGTAAAATTAATATTTCCGTTGCTCACCGTTGTATTATTTTGTAGATTAACGACTGTTCCAGCGACGCCTTGAATATTAATAGCAAAAAGAGAAAGCGTGGCTCCGATGGTACCTGTCACCGTAGCATTCCCTGCAAAATTTAAGGTGCCTGTATCTGGTACCGTGGATGTATTATCAATATTACCCGTTACAGTTATACCATTAGCAATATTTAACGCAGTACTGGGCGAACTTCCTGATGCAAAATTTAAGTTACCGGTACCAACCATGATATTGCCTAGTAAATTTACCGTGGTGCCAGCACCGCCTGTTAAATTAATTGCACTAAGCGTTTTGGTAGCACCTATGGTTCCTGTTACCGTCCCATTGCCTAAAAATGTCAATATTCCATTGTTATTGGAACCGGTTGTATTATCAATATTACCTGTGACGGTGACATTGTTTGCAAGTGTTAACGTAGAAGTAGAGTCTGCCCCTGTGGCAAAATTTAAATTTCCAGTTCCAACTTTGATATTACTTTGTAAATTCACCGTGGCGCCAGTGTTGCCCGTGATATTAATAGTGCTGAGCGAATTGGTAGCACCTATTTTTCCTGTTACCGTCCCATTTCCTAAAAATAATAACGTCCCAAAATTATTACTACCAGTCGTATTGTTAATATTGCCCGTGACGGTGACCCCGTCTGAAAGACTTAATGTAGAAGTTGCTGCAGTCCCTGTGGCAAAATTTAAATTTCCCGTCCCAACGGTGACATTACCTTGTAAATTTACCGTGGTGCCAGCACCACCGGTTAAGTTAATTGCGCTAAGCGAATTGGTAGCACCTATTTTTCCGGTTACCGTCCCATTTCCTAAAAATAATAACGTCCCAAAATTATTACTACCAGTCGTATTGTTAATATTGCCCGTAACGGTGACACTATCTGAAAGGCTTAACGTGGAAGTTGCTGCAGTCCCTGTGGCAAAATTTAAATTTCCAGCCCCAACTTTGACATTACCTTGTAAATTTACCGTGGTGCCAGCACCGCCTGTTAAATTAATCGCGTTAAGCGAATCGCTAGCACCTATGGTTCCTGTTACCGTACCATTCCCTAAAAATGTTAATGTACCATTGTCACTGGAACCTGTGAAATTATCAATATTGCCCGTGACGGTGACATTGTTTGAAAGATTTAACGTAGAGGTTGCAGCAGCCCCTGCGTTAAAGTTTAAATTTCCCGTCCCAACGGTGACATTGCCTTGTAAATTCACCGCAGTGCCAGCGCCGCCTGTTAAATCAATTTGGCTGAGCGAATTAGTAGCACCTATGGTTCCTGTTACAGTGCTACTCCCTAAAAATATTACTATTCCATTGTTGTTGGAACCTGTCGTATTATCAATATTACTGGTAATAGTAACACCGTCGGATATACGTATGAGTGATGAACTATTCGCACTCCCTGAAAAATTCAAATTGCCAGCACCCACATTCACATTTTGCGTTAAACTCAGGGTTCCATTAGCGGTAGTAAAATTGATAAGATACAAAGAATGTGTTGCACCAATGGTACCGTTAATTGTATAAGACAAACCACCATCAAAAATAAGTGAACCCACCCCATCAGCAACCAGATTGTCAATGTTTGTATTAAATATGTTGCTGGATAATAAATCCAGTGTTGTGTTTGCATTGCTTGAATTGATAAAGTTAATATTACCTGTACCTACATTAACAGTACTATCTAACACAACCGTTGTGTTTGCGGCATTTAACGTCAGCGTATAAAGAGAATTAGAGGAACCAATACTGCCAACAACAGTACTGTTTCCTAAAAAGTTAAGCGTCCCAACGTTAGGATTACCCGTAGTATTATCGATATTACCTACGCCGCTTGAGCCTCCAGCAGAAACATTAGCACCATCTGATAAATTTATGGTGGTATTTGCTGTTGCAAGATTTGAAAAATTCAAATTATTAATGTTAACCCAAATTGGACTTTCAAAATTAACCACAATACCCGGGTTTTTTAGATTCATGCCAATTCTTTCATTTGCTGCGGCAACGGTTCCTGTAACCGTACTATTGGTTAAAAAATTTACTATCCCAACATTCAGTGGTGCGGCTACTGTTGAGATATTTCCAGTAATATTTCCAGAAATATTCATCACCCCATTATTACCACTGAAATTAATATTTCCTGTGCCAAGATTAATATTATTATTAAAATTATACGTATTGGATGTTAAATTGATGGCTGCAAGCGCATGTGTGGCACCTATGGTGCCTGTAACGGTGGCATTATGTGGAAATGTTAATGTACCAATACCATCGGCACCTGTAGTATTATCAATATTTCCCGTTATGGTCAGCGTTACGGAGTTACTTAAAATAGTGCCCGCAGCAGCGCCGGTTACAAAATTTAAATTTCCACTTCCAATATTGGTATTGCCGCCCAAAGTCACCGTGGTCCCACCGGCACCCTTTAGATTAATGGTTCCAATAGGATTGGTAGGACCAATGGTTCCACTCACCGTTGAACTGCCTAGAAAAGTTAAAACGTCACCCGTTAATGCGCCGCCGCCATTATTATTGTCAACGGAAATTGCCCCGGTTTTACCAATATTATTACTTGCGGTTATAGAAAAACTTACATTGGCAGCGGTGAAATTATACCCATTGGTGGGTAAATAACTTGCGTTGCTAGAGGTCTGACCATTTGCACCAGCATCTAGATTTTTAAGTACCGCAAACAAGTTGGAAGAATAGAAACAAGAGGAGGAGAGTAGCGCACTTACTAAACAATATTTCTTAAGCTTAGATTTTATTATATTCATCTATCTGTACCTTAGGTACATAAAGATTCTATGATACCAGTTATCCTTTTAAAATAGAATTGACTGCATTATCTTTAAATTGTTGGCCTTCTTCAATATAGCCGTGCACAGTTCCTTCATGACGCCAACGTCCATGTCGCATAATGGCACTAAAAGATGCGCCTTTTCTACTTGCTGCGGTTGCAAATCCTCGCCGTAGGCTATGTCCACTATAACTTTTCGCATCAGGAAGTTCGCACACTTGCGCGTATTTTTTAATAATCCAATTAATACTGACCGGTGATAAAGCGCTTGATTTTTGTTGGGAGTTTTTGCTAATACGATTAAAAACAGGACCCATGGTGATATTTGAGCGTTTGCGCCATTGCTGCAGCGCACCAACAGGGCAAAGCACTTTATTACCATAAGGAATAGCACAAATTAGACCTTTGCCTTCTTGATCTGTTTTTGAGCGTGGTATCAAAATTACTAATCCTTCAGCAACAAAATTGATATCTTCCCATTTTAGCGCAGCTAGTTCACTGCGTCTAAAAGCACCAAAAAAACCAATTTGCAATAAGGCATTATCGCGATAAGCAGCCAGAGAGCCCTGGGCAGATAGATAATTTGCGATTTTAATCAGCTGCTCAACGGATAATGTGGGTGCTTTGGTTGGGGGAGTGCCGTGCAGACGAGAGATCCCACTTAACATTTTAATAATTAAAGGATGGCTGGTTGGATCATTAAATCCTTGATAAGTATGCCAATGTCTAATTGCAATGATTCGTCTTTTAAGTGTTTGAGGATTTAATTTTTCAGCATAGTGTTGCAAATATTGCAAAATAATCTCTGGGGTTGTTGGTAATAGACCACCCCAAACCATGAAGTGCCGAATATCTTGTTGATAGGCTTTTCGCGTGTTTTCACTGGTTGCCGCATGTAAGTATGGGTTCACATTTTGCAATATTGTGAGCGTTGTTTCTTGCACATACTTAATTTCTGATTTCATTTTTTTGCCTCCATTACGATAGCATAATCCAATTTTTAGATTATTACTATCGATAAGGGTTATTATCGATAGTAATAATAATCTATTTTTTATATTTACAAATTCAAAATATCCACTATATTACATGTTACGTAATACGTTATTATAAAATTTAAAGGAGTAAGTTATGGGTAGAGCTGGAATAGGTTATTCAGAAATAGAAGAAGCCGCACACCGTTTGCAAGGGCAGGGTAAGGCACCAACCGTCGATAGTATTCGAGCTTTATTAGGAACCGGCAGTAAAACAACCATTGCAAACCATTTAAAAGCGTGGCGTGCCAGCCAAAGTGAGCAGGAGGGACAGCTCCCTCAAGATCTCAGCGCGTTGGTGAAAGGCTTATGGGAGCGGTTACATGCGCAAGCAGATGAACGTATCAAAGTAATTCAAATCACCATGGAAGAAAAAATAAAAGAAGCACAAATATCTATTGATCAGCTTCAAAAAGAATTACTGGAAACCAATACAGCATTGATTGAAGAAAAGCTCCTCAAAGAATCTGAGAAGCTAAACAAAGAAGAGCTATCC
The DNA here is from genome assembly GCA_013288185.1 of Gammaproteobacteria bacterium. GTDB lineage: Bacteria > Pseudomonadota > Gammaproteobacteria > Berkiellales > Berkiellaceae > Berkiella. Next base: position 551 of record JABDCK010000029.1, on the reverse strand, counting down.
ACATTATACCATCATGAGCAACAAGCGCTAGTGCAATTAATGGAACGTTATGAAGGCATGGAGCGTCAACTTAAAAATGCCAAGGAAGAAAACGCACGCTTGCATCAGTTAGCACATACTATGCAAAAAAACTTAGAACATTATCAACAAGCCATGCAACAATTACAAACCGAACAGACATTAGCTATAGAACAGCAACGGATTGAATATAAAAATCAATTAGCAAGTGCAGCCAATCAGCAGCAGGAAGTTATGTTACAGTTGCAAGGGTTACAGACAGAAAAAGAAAATTTATTAAAAGACTTTCAAGAAAATATGGAAAGTAAAAACATTCGATTAATTGAATTAGAAAAGAAAAATGCAGCTTTAATTGCGCAAACTTCTTATTTAGAAGATTTAAGCGAAATAATATCGAATTCTCAGGCAATGATAGAAAAATTAAATCAAGAAAAACTGGTGCTAATTAAAGAGAATGCCCAGTTGGAGGGTTTTTTTCAGCATTTGATCCATTATGAGAGTAGCGACCAGGCCATCTAACAACCTTGAAATTA
>JABDCK010000028.1 GCA_013288185.1 Gammaproteobacteria bacterium | reverse complement strand
CCAGACGATGATACCCATGTCAAAATTAAAGTCGACGACCTTCGTGCCGTTCCTGTATTAATAGAAGAAGCGGATCATGGCAGAAAATTATATTATCTCGGCGATGAAAGACAAATTCTTACGAAAACGGAGTCTGCACGAAAAGGAATTTAATGACTAGTAAAACGCTCCACAAAGCGTGCAAAAGTTTCACTGGGGGTGAATGAGCATCCTAAAGCATGGAATGATTTCTTTTCACCATGAAAATCAGAACCTCCCGTGATTAACCAGGATTTTTCTTTGGCGATATCTAACCATGGTTGTTCTTGTTTCAACGATAAATGCCCATAATGCCCTTCAACGCCATCAAAAGATTTAGTGAGCATTTGGGTGGCAACGTGTTTGGGTAAATAATGAGGATGGGCTAAAACCGCAAAGCCACCAGCGCGTTGAACTAGTTCAATGGCAACTTCTACTTCCACTTGTAAGCCGCTGACATAGCAGCGTGATTTGTTCCCCAAATATCTATCAAACGCTTGTTTGGCGGTGCGAACAAATCCTTTGGCAATCATCATTTTTGCAATATGAGGCCGGCCTAAAGTCCCATGCGGGAATTTAGCTTTAAGCTCATCGATGGTGATAGGCATTTTTAAAGCGGCAAGCTTTTCAAGGATTTTTTGATTTCTTTGCTCACGATCTGCTTGTAACCGCAGGCAAAAATCTTGTAAGTCCGGATTATTTAAATCAAAGGCATACCCAAGCACATGAATGCTAGTTCTTTGATGTTCTGCAGAAATTTCAATACCAGAGACTAAGGTTATCCCTAAAGTTTTGGCATAAGGAAGAGCGGTATCATAAGCACCGATAGTGTCATGATCTGTGATACTTAAGCCAGAGAGTTGTTGTTCTTTGGCTAAGTCTAATAATGCCACTGGGTTTAATGAACCATCCGAGAAGAGGGTATGACAGTGGCAATCGGCTTTCTCATTCATTAGGAACTTTGTGCAGCCTCTGGAGTGAAGTTATTGGCAATTTCATCTTGATAGAAGATAGCAAGACCAACGGAAAAGAGCGCCATGGAGGCAAAGAAATGCCAAGTGATAGCTTCATGCAAAAAGTACCAGCCAAATAAGGAGGCAAATAGTGGGGTGACTAAACCTGCCAAAGACATAAATGTGGCCGAGAATCTTTTAAGTAAGTAACCATACAGGTTATAACAAACCACGTTGGAAATAAGCGTCATCCATAAGGCGCATTCCATAAAGGCATAGTATTTTTCATTAATAATGGGGAAGGGTGCCCAGGTTTCACCACTTAAATAAGAGTGCCCCAGGGCTAAGATGCCGCCTAACAGCATGCTCACGCCGTTCGCCATGATGGGCGTATAACGGTAATCATTAATAATCTTTTTAAGTAATATCCAGCCATAGACACTGGCAAAGACAGCAATAATCAAGGCCATTTCAGCCCATGAGAAAAAGAATAAATCTTTTGCCAGTTCTGCGGAAGAAGAGTGGGTGAACAAAATAGGCGTTAAGCCTAGAAATCCTATACACAGGCCCAACCATTTTTTAGTGGTCAGTGTTTCTTTCAGCATTAAATAGGCGACGAGTGCCGCAATAAAAGGGGAAAGGCTGTAAATTAAACAGGCCTTAGCGGAGCTCATGTATTGAATACCCCAGATTTCAGCAATATTGGTAATATAAATGCTGACCAAGCCTAACATTAACAAAGGAAAAACATGCACAAGTTTTATTTTAAAAGCAGCGCGATTCATAAAAAATTGATGGGCTAATAACAAAATTCCTGCAAATGTCATACGTGAGCCAATTAAGAAAAAGGGCTCAGAAAATTCTAAAGCGGTTTTACTCAGGGTAAACAAGCTGGCAAATAAGGCGAAAAGTATAATGACTAAGGGCATGAAGCGCTCCCCCTGATTACGATCAGGCCAGATAGTACATCCTACCAGCGGAAATTGATAGTCCTTTTGGTAACAAAGCGGATAAAGTTATTATTCTAAGTGATGAATATCACTATAGGTGATAATACACAATATTAACCATACCTCAACTGGTTTATAATTTTTCCTGTATAAGCCAAAACCAGTCAGAATTCTAATAGGATGGAAATAATGAAAAAAGGTCCAGATGAACGCAGAGAGCTTGAAGAAGCACGAGCTGAAATTCAGCGATTAAGAACAGAGTTATTTGCAGAAAAAATAAATACGCAAAGAGCAGTAAAAGGTTTATGTGAATTGGAAGGACAATATAGGCAAACGCTTGATGAAAATGAAAAGCTTACCCAAGCCTTGCGTAATACGCAAGTAGTAAAACCAAAAGTTCAAAGGGATGAAATTGAAGATGATATTGCCGATATATTAGCACAGCGTAGTTTAGATGAATTAACTGGAGATGTTCAAAATGTGGTTTCAGTCTTAGCAGATGCTTATATAGATCAAAAAAATACTATAGCAGAATTAACGCAAGAAAATGAAGAATTGAAAAGAGAAAATTATGAAATAAAAGAGGGTGCACGTTTAGCAGAGCAAAATTTTGTAGTAAAAGATAGATTGCAGACTAATTTGATTGCGCAGTTATTAAGGAATGTGAAAAATTTACAAGCAGAGTCGCAAAATGCGCGCGTCAATAATGAGGTGCATAAAAGGTATGCGCAAGCTTTGGAAGAAGAGTTAACGTTAACAAAAGAATCTGTGGTAAAGCTTGAAAATAAAGTATCACCGCGCAATACAACCGCTAATGCAGTTAATGCTCCTACTACGGTACTTTGGAGTTATGGCCAAACTAACAGATCTCCACGATTTGGTAATCCTCAAGTTCAACCGCTTTCAGGAGTGTTGCCATCATGGAAATTTTAAAAATCCAGGCTTAAATCCAAAGGGAGTTTCCTTTTTCTCGGTGGCTGATGGTGGTGGAGTCTCTCTAGAAGGTCCTCTAGAAGGTAAATAAGCGCGCTCTTTTTTGAGCGCATCATCCAAAAACCCACGGCGCAATTTAAATTCCGTGCCTTTAGGAGCAGCAGCTAATTTTTCTTCAAACGGTGCTATCCACCGCATATGGATAAGCAGCTTTTCCTGTTCATAATACTTGTCAAAAGCTTCTTTAACTATTTCTATGGGAGCATACAAAAGACACTGTAACCGAAGGTCGTTAAATGTATGAAAAATTGTTTCGATTCCTAGAATATCGCTTCTATTAACGGTGGGATGTATTACTCTAGCAAGCCAACTTGAACCCGCAGCGATTGATTCTTCTGAAGCGGGTTCAGCGTATGCGCGAATATGGTTTTCAGCGAGCATATCTTCTGTTAATTCTTCATCATAACCAAAGGTTCTTACTTTTACAGGGTTAAGCGAAGTAACGACACAAACGTTACCGCTTGCAGAGCCGCGTAAGTGAATGTTTGAGTAATAAGGTGCTCCAGAAAATTGCAAAGAATCTCCTATGTTTAATTGTGCTCTCATCGTGCTTTTATCTATAGCCTGTTTCAAATCAATAACAAACGCAAGCGGTTCAAAAGGAAAAAAATTGGTAGGGGAAAGAGATTGAAGAGGGAAATTTTTTTCCTTTCCCGGTAAATGATGCGTGCCCGTACGAGGACCATAGGGAGTTAATAATAATCGATTGGGTTCAGGAGTAATTTCAGTGCTCGAACCATAAAAAGCATCAAATCTTGCTATACCCAAACTTTCCCCATGGATTTCTTTCATGGTTTGCAAAATTGCTAAGTAAGTGGCTAGCAATGCTACAACTTGACAATCAACTGTCATTTCATAAGTGGTTAATAAGTCGTCAAGTGCTTGAGAAGCACTCATGCCAGTTTTTAATTGGTAAGTGAGATCTATCTGATCAATTTTTTCAAAAGCGGGATGATTAGTATAGCCAAGTTGTAATTTTAAGCGTTCCTTCACGGGGATATGTGCAAAATGGGTTGAAATATTACGTAATATTAAATGATCTTTTTTTGTCTCTAAAAAAGACATGATACGTAACATATGTTCTTTAGGATGTGGCATAACAACTCCTACAATTAATAATGTTGTCGAATATTATTTATTCTTTTACGCTGTTTAGAACGCGGTGGGTCATCAGTCACAGCAGATAGCCGAGGGGTTGTATCATGCGTTCTTGTTAGACGTCCTTCTGATTTTCGAAGATGGTAGAGAAAAAGTACGGGATCATTTTCAACGTTTTCTTCTGATTCTTCTTCAATTTCTGTATCTGAAGGCATGGCACGGTCACTAAAAGCATCATCTGCATCTGCTGCTGATTCAGCATTTAAGGGCATGGAACCAAATTCTTCTTCTGAATATTCTTCAATTTCTGCATCTGAAGCCGAGGAGTAACTGCTTCGCAATTCTTTTCGCGAATCTTTTTCTGAACGTTCTGTGACACGGTCACTAAAAGCATCATCTGCCTCTGCTACTGATTCAGCATCTAAGCACATGGAACCAAACTCTTCTTTTAAATATTCTTCAATTTCTGTATCCGCTGAAGGTGTGCGTAAACTGCTTTGCAATTCTTCTCTGGAATCTTTAGCTACTTCTGCTGCATCCTCTAAGGGCATGGAATAAAACTTTTCTTGACGGTGATTAGGTTTACGAGGGTAAACCAAAGTTCTATTGCCATTAATATTAATTCTTACTGTGCCATCGTGACTAAGCGTAAAATGGTGGTTTTTGGGAAAAGTAATGTTTGCACGCAGAAGTATGTCTATCAGTGTAAAATATTGAGGTGATTTTCGTAGAATATTGCTATTAAGTTTGAATTCTTTTGCTCTAGGGTTAGCAAGAGTCTGGCTGGTAAGACGCTCAATTAATATGTTAATAATTTTTCTATGTGTTTTTTCTTCATGGGTTAAATGATTTGCAACCTGTGTGGCAAAGGCTTTAATCTGGGGCTTGGAATAGGCCATGAGGTACCTCTTAAAATTTTTGTTAATGTTGTAATTGGTCGGGGTGACAGGATTTGAACCTGCGACCCCTGCGTCCCGAACGCAGTGCTCTACCAGGCTGAGCTACACCCCGACGGAAGAATTTTAATGACTACGAGAAATGGCAAATTTAGCGAGTGCTGCCATTGCTTCACGATAAGGAGAAGGTGGTAAGCAACTTAAAGCATCAATCGCACGCTCTGTTTCTTGAGCAGCCCGGCGCATAGTGTAATCAATCGCACCGGTTGAAACAATGGCTTCTTGGATAATGGATAAATCACCTAAATTGCCGGTTTGGATGGCTTGGCGAATATGTTGTGCTTGGGTAGCGTTGGCTTGCGTTAAGGCATAAATTAATGGCAGGGTCGCTTTTCCTTCCGCTAAATCATTGCCAATACTTTTGCCCCAGGTTTCACTGGGCGCAGAATAATCCAACATATCGTCAATTATTTGAAAAGCAGTGCCCAAATGTAAACCATACTGTGCTAAGGCATTTTCAATGGAGGAAGGTTGGTGCGCCATCACTGCGCCCAATTGAGCGGCTGCCTCAAATAATTTGGCGGTCTTTAAGCGGATAACGTGTAAATAACGGGATTCATCAATATCTGGTTGGAAACGATGAGAAAGTTGTAAAACTTCTCCTTCAGCAATAATGTTCGTAGCATCTGCTAGGATGCGCATGGCAGTCATGCTATCTAAAGTGACCATCATTTGAAACGCTCGGGAATAGAGAAAATCGCCCACCAGTACGGCGGAAGCATTGTCCCAAATACGGTTAGCGGTTGGACGACCACGGCGCAGTTTTGAGCCATCGACCACATCATCATGAAATAAGGTCGCTGTATGAATAAATTCTAGGATGGCAGCCATCGTGAGAGGTGCATCACCTTGAACGTTGCAAGCTTTAGATGTGAGTAGTAGAACTAACGGCCTGATGCGTTTGCCGCCGCTATCCACTAAATAGTGACCAATTTTCTTGATAACATCGACGGGGGATTCCAGGCAACGTAGAATCGTTTCATTTACGGCCCCCAGTTCGGCCTCAACGAGGTGAGTAATTCGCGTTAGTGGCATTGTCATGGCAACCTATGATTAGACCGCAGACTATAAGCGATTATTGGGTCTTGCGTCCACCCTATGGAATAACGTAAAATTTGCGCCCTTAGAGTAATTTTTGGAGCAGAACAGTGAATACGCCAAATAGTGCCTACGCGATTATCGCTGCCGGAGGTAAGCAGCATCGCGTTAAAGTTGGTCAACTTTGTAGGTTTGAGTCCTGCGCTGGGGAACCTGGTGATTCAATTGAATTCGATAAGGTTCTTTTGACGGGTGATGGCGATAAAATCCAAATTGGTGCGCCTTTCCTCAATAAGATCAAAGTGGTTGCAAAAATTGTTAGCCACGGCCGTGGTGAAAAAATCACCATTATAAAAATGCGACGTCGTAAAGGCTATCGTCGCAAGCAAGGTCATCGTCAAAATTTTACTGAAGTTGAAATTACCAGTATCGGATAAAAGCAGGGGAAGGTGTTATGGCACATAAGAAAGCGGGTGGAAGTACACGTAACGGACGTGATTCCAACCCAAGTTATTTAGGTGTTAAACGTTATGGTGGCGAGTGGGTACATGCCGGTAGCATTATTATCCGTCAACGCGGTACCAAGTTTCACCCTGGCATGTTTGTGGGTAAAGGACGTGATGATACCTTATTTGCGAAAGTATCTGGACGGGTTGAATTTGTGGTCAAAGGTCGGCAGCAAAACTGTGTTGTCAGTATCGTTCCTGAAGAAGCGGCTGCACAATAAACCCTTCCAATTCAGCAATTTTTCTCTTGAGCCCCTGCTTGCAGGGGTTTTTCATTTTTAAGCAAAGTAAAAGGTGTTTGTGTGAAGTTCGTAGATGAAGCCCTTATCAAAGTACATGCCGGTAAAGGCGGCGATGGATCGGCGAGCTTTAGACGTGAAAAATATGTGCCCCGCGGTGGACCGGATGGTGGTGATGGTGGCCGAGGGGGCAGCGTTTATGTAGTGGCAACCCCAGGCTTAAATACACTCGTTGATTTCCGCTATCAAACTCAATTTAGTGCAAAAAGTGGTGAGGCCGGGGGCGCACGTCAATGCAGTGGGCGTCATGGGGATGATTGTATTATTCGGGTTCCCGTTGGCACCATCGTGCGTGATGCGCATACCCGAGAAATTTTAGGCGATTTAGTCGCTCCACAGCAGAAATTATTAGTTGCAAAGGGGGGTAAGCGGGGATTAGGGAACGTTAATTTCAAAAGCGCTACCAATCGTGCGCCTAGACACACCACCCCAGGAAAGCCCGGTGAAAGCCGCGAGCTACAATTAGAATTAAAATTATTAGCCAATGTTGGTTTATTAGGCTTGCCGAATGCAGGTAAGTCCACGCTCATTCGTGCCATTTCTTTGGCGCAACCTAAAGTTGCAGACTATCCGTTTACTACCTTACACCCACATCTGGGTATCGTTTCTTTATCGGGCCAGCGGCGCTTTGTGGTGGCAGATATCCCCGGATTGGTGCCCGGTGCCGCACAGGGTAAGGGGTTGGGCATTCAATTTCTTAGGCATTTAGCACGTACTTCTCTCTTGCTGCATCTGGTGGAAATTACGACATGGGATGCTTCAGATCCGGTTGAAAATATTCGTGCAATTGAGCATGAACTTGCAGAATTTAGTGAAAAATTAGCCAATAAGCCCCGATGGCTGGTCTTTAATAAGATTGATTGTTTTACCGCTACAGATGCAGCTCAACGCATAGAGGATATTATAGCGCGCCTGGACTATCAAGGACCCGTGTTTGCAATTTCTGCATTGACTAAGGCTGGAACAGAACCTTTATGCGAAGCGATAATGACGCATCTGCAACAATCTCCTGCCCAGGAGATTGTTACAGAGGAAGATGAATGTTAGGCTGCTTTTGTTAGTTGGAATATACGCTTATTTAGGCGGCTCTTATGCCGGGAAGCTTTGTTTTTGTGAACAAGACCTTTTTTCACTAAGCGGTCCATGATAGAGGTTGCTAGGCGTAATTCCGCTTGCGCTTTGTTGGCATCCCCTGCATCAATTGCAGTTATGACACGTTTGATATGAGTATTCATACGTGACTTTTGCCATTGATTACTGAGGCGATGTTTTTCAGCTTGGCGAGAACGTTTTAATGCTTGTTTTGTGTTGGCCAAAGGAAGGCTCCTTGTTTTCGTTACAGATAGCGTAAAATTTGCCATAATCCTCATTTTGACCAGAAAAGTCAATGTATAATGCAAGAGTACCATGAAAAATAAGTTACTTAAATCAACAACGCTGGTAAGCGGAATGACTCTTATTTCACGCATTATTGGCTTTGTGCGCGATATGGTTTTGGCCAGTATTTTTGGCGCTAGCGGTGGCTATGATGCTTTTTTATTGGCCTTTAAAATTCCTAACTTTATGCGTCGCTTATTTGCAGAAGGGGCATTCTCACAAGCTTTCGTGCCAGTGCTGAGTGAGTATCGTACATCAGAAGAGACTCCACGAATCAAAATGCTTATCAATAAAGTTTTTGGATCTCTGAGCCTTGTTTTGCTGGTCGTGACATTTTTAGGAGTGATTGGGGCGCCCCTATTAGTGCATCTCTTTGCCCCTGGATTTGATAGCGAGGATGATCGCTTCACTTTAGCCGCCCACTTATTACAAGTGACTTTTCCTTATATTTTCTTTATTTCCCTGACTGCCTTTGCCAGCGGCATTCAAAATGCACATGGCAAATTTGCCATTCCAGCCCTGACCCCGGTATTACTGAATATTTGCTTAATTGCAGCGGCCGTTTTATTTAGCAGTTATTTTACGGAGCCCGTTAAAGCATTAGGCTGGGGCGTATTATTTGCAGGAGTGCTACAGCTATTATTTCAAGCGCCCTTTTTAGCAAAATTATCGTTGTTTCCGCGTCCCATGGTAGATTGGCGCGATCCGGGCGTAAGGCGAATTTTAACCTTAATGGTACCCGCATTGGTGGGTGCTTCCGTGATGCAGGTCAATTTGTTAGTTGATACTATGTTTGCATCTTTTTTGCCGGTAGGTAGTTTAACTTGGTTATTTTATTCCGACAGATTACTGGAATTTCCGATTGGGATTTTTGGGGTGGCATTAGCGACCGTAATTTTACCCCATCTTTCACACCACTATGCCAAAAAGAGTGAAGAGCATTTTTCAGCGAGTATTGATTGGGCTTTGCGTTGGATTTTATTAATTGGTGTGCCCGCGATGATAGGTTTAATCCTTTTAGCGACTCCCATTTTAACCACTTTATTTCATTATGGTAAATTTAATGCTTTTGATGTGACCATGACCGCCAGAAGTCTGATAGCATTGTCCATAGGATTGGTATGCTTTCTTGCCGTCAAAGTCCTGGTATCTGCATTTTATGCCAGACAAAATACAAAATTTCCCGTTAAAGTTGCCATTGCAGCGATGATTATCAATGTCATTTTTAATGCGTTGCTGATAGCACCATTGGCGCATGCCGGGCTTGCGCTTGCTTCCTCGCTCTCTTCTATTTTTAATGTGGCGGTTTTACTGTGGGTGTTATTGCGTCAAGAAATATATAGGCCTTTACTCGGTTGGAAGAGTTTTAGTCTACGTTTGATATTAGCCAATAGCGCCATGGCGGCAGTGCTGCTGTGGTTTACGCCCGTTGCCACGCAATGGCTAGAATGGGGTGGGGTGGAGCGCATGATGGGCTTAAGTGCTTTAATAGGGGCGGCCATGTTAGCGTATGGGGGCGGCCTGTGGTTATCAGGCTTGCGTGTTTCACATTTGCGCCTGGAAAGTGTGAGTTCATGATAGCCACCATTGGTAATTTTGATGGGCTCCATTTGGGACACCAAAGCTTGATTTTGCAGTTGGTAACCAAGGCACGTGCTTTACAATTGCCGGCCATGGTGATTACTTTTGAGCCACTACCCCAAGTTTTTTTACGACCGCATATCCCTTTCTTGCGTTTAATGACCTTGCGCCAGAAAGTAGACTTATTAAAATCCTGGGGGGTGGATAAGGTGATTTGCTTGCGGTTTAATCGCGCATTTTCGCAGCTTTCACCACAGGAATTTATTGAACAGTACTTGGTGAAAACTTTTAACATCCATACCCTCATGGGCGGAGAAGATTTTCGTTTTGGTCATCAGCAACAAGGGGACATCACGTTGCTGAAAAATACAGGTTTTGAAGTGAGTATTTTTGAAAAATTACCCGGGTTTAGTAGTACGCAAGTACGTCAAGCGTTAATGAATGATGATTTATCAACGGTTAAAGCCTTATTGGGTAGAAATTACAGTATGCAAGCGCGTGTGGTGAAGGGATTACAAAGAGGACGTTTATTAGGCTTTCCCACGGCCAATTGCAAAATGCATCGTACCCAAGAACTGTTAAAAGGCGTTTTTGCAACGTGCACGCAGGTGGATGGGAAAATCTATCGTTCAGTGACCAATATAGGGACCCGGCCCACGGTGGATGGAAAAAATTATGTAGCGGAAACGCACTTGCTTGATTTTACCGGTAATCTATACGGCAAGCGCATCAGCATTGAATTTTTACATAAAATACGCGATGAAAAGCGTTTTGAGAATGTAGAACAATTGCGACAACAGATCGCATTAGATATAAAGCGAGTGGTGAATGACAAAAATAGATTATAAAGACACCTTAAATTTGCCTAATACCGCATTTCCGATGCGTGCAAATTTAGGACAAAAAGAACCGGAGACCTTGGCAAAATGGCAAGCGCTCGATTTGTACCATGTGGTGCGTGAAAAATCCAAGGGCAAGAAGAAATTTATCTTGCATTTGGGGCCACCTTATGCCAATGGTGATATTCATATTGGCCATGCACTGACCACCATTTTAAAAGATATCATTATTAAGTCTAAAGCACTCAGTGGCTATGATGCGCCCTTGGTGCCTGGCTGGGATTGCCATGGCTTACCCATTGAGCTAAATGTAGAAAAAAAGATTGGTTTGGCAAATGTAGATGTAACGCCAACTGCTTTTAGGCAAGCATGTGCGGATTATGCCGCCAGCCAAATCGCTTTACAAAAAGCCTCCTTAAAACGCTTAGGTATTTTAGCGGATTGGGAAAACCCTTATTTAACGATGGATTACGCCTATCAAGCGGATATTGTCCGCTCATTGGGTAAAGTACTAGAGCGGGGATATTTACAACAAGGCGCAAAACCGGTGCATTGGTGCGTAAATTGTGGCTCCTCTTTGGCGGAAGCAGAAGTAGAGTATCAAAATAAAACCTCTCCTGCAATCGATGTGGGTTTTCCCGTTATTGATGTGCCGGCATTTTTAAAAGCGGTGCATGCAGAAAAAACCCCTATTAAAGCAATCTCTGTTGTTATTTGGACTACTACGCCCTGGACATTGCCAGCGAATCATGCCGTAACGTTACATCCAGAAATGGAATATGTCTTAGTAAATATTAAAACGGTTACGGTAGTAATATTAAAAGCACTGTTAGCACAAACGCTGCAGCGGTATGAATGTAATGATTATGAAGTATTGGCGACGTTTCAAGGAAAACAAGTTGAGCATCATTTATTACAACATCCTTTTTATGATAGAAAAGTTCCGCTTATTGTAGGGGAACATGTTACGGTAGATGCAGGAACGGGCGCCGTGCATACCGCGCCAGGCCATGGTTTAGAAGATTATCAAGTAGGGTTACAGTACCAATTACCTATTGATACGCCGGTGGGCCCGAATGGTTGTTTTTTACCTCAGATCCCTTTAGTGGGTGGTTTATTTGTTTTTAAAGCGAATGATAAAATTATTGAAATTCTTAAAGAAAATCATAATTTATTGCATGCAACCACCTTATCACATAGTTATCCGCATTGTTGGCGCCATAAAACCCCATTAATTTTTCGGGCCACGCCGCAATGGTTTATCAGCATGGAAAGTCATGATTTAAGAAAAAATACCTTAGCGGCCATTGAAAAAGTGCAATGGGTACCGAGCTGGGGGCAATCACGGATGCAATTAATGATTGAAGGACGCCCCGATTGGTGTATTTCGCGGCAAAGAACGTGGGGCGCACCTTTACCTTTATTAACCCATAAGGAAACGGGACAACTGCATCCACAGCAAGCGAGAATTATTACCCATGTTGCCGCGCTCATTGAAAAACAAGGGGTAGAGGCGTGGTTTGGTTTGGATTTAGCCACATTGCCTTTTGATACCACAGATTATATTAAGAGCAATGATATTTTAGATGTGTGGTTTGATTCTGGGACCAGTCATGCGGCAGTATTGAAAAAACGCCCAGAACTGCAATTCCCAGCGGATTTATATTTGGAAGGTTCTGATCAACATCGTGGCTGGTTTCAAACATCGTTATTGAGCAGCATGACCATGATGGATTGCCCACCCTATAAAGCGGTACTTACCCATGGGTTTACGGTAGATGCACAAGGCAAAAAAATGTCAAAATCCTTAGGCAATGTGGTTTCTCCTGAAAAAGTGACTAAAACCTTGGGGGCAGATGTTTTAAGATTATGGGTTGCCGCAACTGATTACAAAGGTGAAATTCATGTTTCAGATGAAATTTTAACCCGCATGTCTGATGCTTATCGCCGCATTCGCAATACCGCTAGATTTTTATTGGCAAATTTGGATGGTTTTGATCCAGCCCAACATGCGGTGCCTGCGGCAAAATTGTTAGCATTGGATGCCTGGATAGTAGATTGTGTTTCCCGATTGCAAGCAGAAATTATCCAAGCATACGATACTTATCAATTTCACACGATTTATCAAAAAATCCATAATCTCTGCGTGGTAGAGTTGGGTAGTTTTTATTTGGATGTAATTAAAGATAGGCAATATACCACGGCAGAAAATAGCCTGGCCAGACGCTCTGCGCAAACGGCCATGTATTATATTCTTCATGCTTTAACGCGCTGGTTGGCGCCTATCTTAAGCTTTACGGCAGAAGAGATTTGGCAATATTTACCAGGGGAAAAAGAACCTTCTGTGTTTTTAACGGAATGGATGAAAGACTTGCCACGGTTACCAGAAAATGCCCCCATGGGTAATGCCTTTTGGCAGCAAATGATGCAAGTAAGAAATCAAGTCAATAAAGCATTAGAAGGTCAAAGAACCTTGGGTAAAATTGGTGCGCCATTAGATGCACAGGTGACATTGTATGCCAAAGATGCCCTCTATGGTCTTTTAACGCAATTAGAGGATGAATTGCGTTTTGTATTAATTACTTCCGGTGCCCACGTGGCGCATTATAAAGACGGGATTGAAGCGCAACCCACAGAGCTGCCAGAATTATGGGTGCAGGTAGCGGTCAGTGAATATGAAAAGTGCGCACGTTGCTGGCATCATCAAAAGGATGTTAATCACCATAGGGATTACCCCGGTATTTGTGGGCGCTGCGTATCCAATATAGATAGTCAACAATCAGGAGAGCTGCGTCATTATGCTTAGAATAGGGATAGTCCTGTTGGTTTTTTTGCTGGATCAAGGCAGCAAATGGTTAATACTGCGGCATTTATCGTTTAGAGAAGTGGTGCCGGTGATACCGGGGTTTAAGTTAACCTTGGCTTATAATCCGGGGGTTGCCTTTAGTTTATTTAACAGTAAAGTAGGATTAATACCCTTATTGCTCACGGTATTTGTTTCTTTAATTTGTATTAGCATTGCATTTTGGTTAATGAAAACACCCAAAAATGATAAATGGACGTCTTATGCGTTGGCTTTTATTTTGGGTGGCGCCTTGGGTAATTTGTATGACAGGATTGCTTATGGCCATGTGATTGATTTTATAGATACTTATATTTATACCTGGCATTGGTACACTTTTAATGTAGCCGATAGCTTTATTACGCTGGGTGCATTGATGATGTTTAAAACCATTTTATTTTCAAGCGAGCGTGAGAATGCAACATCCTGAACCTTTGACTATTTATTTAGCAAATCCCCGTGGCTTTTGTGCAGGAGTTGAGCGGGCGATAGATATTGTAGAAGCTGCCTTGGAAAAATTTGGCTCACCGGTCTATGTGCGCCATGAAGTAGTGCACAATCGTTTCGTGGTAGATAATTTAAAGGCCCGGGGTGCTATTTTTGTGAATGAATTACATGAAATCCCGGATGGCAGCGTGGTGATATTTAGTGCCCATGGGATCTCCCAGCAAGTGCGTCAAGAAGCTCAAGAACGAGATTTTCAGGTGGTATTAGATGCGGCCTGTCCATTGGTGACCAAAGTTCATATGGAAGTGGTGCGTCAAAGTAAAAAGGGCCATGAATGCATTTTAATTGGTCATGCCAACCATGCGGAAGTGGAAGGAACGCTCGGGCAATATAAAAACCCGGAAGGGGGGATTTACCTCGTAGAAAATATTACTGATGTGCAACAATTACAAGTAAAAAACCCAGCGCATCTTTATTATGTGACGCAAACCACGTTATCTATTGATGATACGCAAAAAATTATTGATGCCTTAAAAGTAAAATTTCCGCTCATTTCTGGTCCTAAGCGGGATGACATTTGTTATGCTACCCAAAATCGTCAAGATGCGGTCAAGACTTTAGCCACGCAATGTGATGTGGTATTAGTGGTGGGTTCTGTTAATAGCTCCAATTCTAATCGGTTACGCGAATTGTCAGAACATTTAGGGACCCCTGCCTATTTATTAGATAGCCCACAGATGATTGATTGGCAATGGTTTGAAGACAAGAAAATTGTGGGGATCACGGCCGGGGCTTCTGCACCTGAAACCTTAGTTAAGCAAGTGATTTCTGCGTTAGCGCAACATCGGGAAGTGAAGGAAATTAAAGAAGTACATGGTATTGAAGAACATGTTTCTTTTTCAATGTTGCCCTTATTGCGGGATGTCAAAATTAAGAATGTATTTAAAGAAAATGAAGCGTAAAAAGGCTCGCCTGAACATCAAGCGAGCCTTTAAAATTAAACATTCATTCTAGCAACAGCGACAGCTTTGTACTCATTTTTACGTTCTTCGCGTTGCGGAGTGTGGCGTAAAGGATAACCGCTTCTTGCGCGACTGAAAGCGTTTAAAATGGGCGCAGGTGCTGCAACTTGTACAGGTGTGCCTTCAAAGGTAATGGTAGGGTTTTGATCGGTATAACCTTGTTGGGTCATCCAGTCCAGCATATTTTGCTGTACTGCTTTCAATTTATTTACATCTCCACTAAATAAATCCTCGGTAACCGCGGAAAATCCTCTCGTTTTGAATTGATTTAACAAAGACGCAGTGGCAGCGCCTTCCCAATCTTCACCAGAACCATCTGGTTTGGGTCCCATATCTGCATCCGCAGAAGTTTGAGTGTCTCCACAACCAGCCACCAGAACTTTATAAGACTCAGGGGTAGGATCGGTGTTATCCACATGGGTATCGAGATTGTTCTTTAAAAGCCAATCCGTTCCAGAATGGCAGGCATCAATTAAACCACACAATCTGACACCGGTAGGCAATTTCTCAACAATCGCATTGAGTTCCGTGTCAATAATGGTTTGATTGTCGGCAGTAAAGATAATACTATCTTCATTACCCGGCCCTTCTCCTTGCGTGGTGCCATCTTGGAGATTTCCATGACCGCTGAAGGTAAAGAATAAGGTTTCTCCTGGAGCGGAAGTAGTGACCATGCGATCAAACTGATACAGGATGTCTTCTTTGGTAGGGTTGCGTACATTTCCCTTTAATGCATCCGTCATTACGACAATTTTACTAAAACCATTACGTTTAAATTGTTGGTACATGTTGTAAGCATCATCCCCACAGCCATTGAGTGCGTATGATGTTCCAACATAATTTATTCCAACGACCAATGCTTTTTTAGCGCCACTATAGGCATCATTGCTAGCTACGGAATTTTTGTAAGTATTGCTATTATCGTAAGCCATATTCAATCTCCTTGCTATGATTAACCACAACAAATCGAATCCCTTCACTCAAGGCTTTGTCCATAAAGCAATTCGAAGTATATCTTGTTAAAATATAGAATTGATATACTGTTCATTTCAACAGAAATTCAATCTTAGTTTTGTTTCTAGCCTGATACGAAAAGTGTTGCAGCGCCATTTTTTGTGAGCGGCTCTGCCTTTATGGTATAGGTTGTCGCAGTGGTGATAAGGCTAATATGATAATCTTCATAATGGGGAATAAACCCTAAATTTTCTATAGTGGCATTTTGGTATGATTGATTTTCAAGATAATATTTCTCTAAAGCAATGGCAATATGCGTGAGAGTGTTTTGCACCTCAACATGTTTTATTT
>JABDCK010000027.1:18058-18495 GCA_013288185.1 Gammaproteobacteria bacterium | reverse complement strand
CAAAGCAACAGCGCCTCTAGCATTATTTTAGTATTAAAAATATACCCTTTTCCTACCTTCAATAAATGTTGCTCAGTTTCATTAAGCAATAGCACACAGTCAAACTCACCTTGCATAACGTGCGTTTGTAATAATTGTATTTTCTCAATAACTGCAACTGTGCCAGGAATTTCTGCAGGCCATGCTAATCTCGCCTTTTGATATACTATTTGATTAGACATTTTTCGGATATTCGCGTCCACATTTACCACAAGGGATGATGCTTCAATAGCATGCAGCAAGCGGCTTTGTGCCGCAATCTTTTCAGCAAAAATTGCGAGGCGTAAATCCAGTTCTTCCACCTTAATTTTAATCTTTTCCCGTCGTGCACGCGCAAGCACCAAACTCTGCTCAGCAGCTTGAATATCACCTATCTCAAAACAACATTGTCCCCACGC
>JABDCK010000027.1:0-17958 GCA_013288185.1 Gammaproteobacteria bacterium | reverse complement strand
TTAATTTTAATCTTTTCCCGTCGTGCACGCGCAAGCACCAAACTCTGCTCAGCAGCTTGAATATCACCTATCTCAAAACAACATTGTCCCCACGCAAGCTCACTTTCCACTGGAGATAAAAAGTATTTGAGATTGTCTTCTATTAAAGGGTCCATAATATTATTTATCACAACTTCATATTGCGGATAAAGTTTATCCCTATATACCTTAAAAGAAAGTGAAGCATAATCTTCAGATAACTTATCCCAAAGCATCAGCACTAATTTTTGATAATTAATTCCCACATTGCTATCGTCACTTACACATAGGGGATAAATATGATTTAATGCAAAAAAACCGCGATTAATCAATTTAATGGTATGCGACTCATCAGTATCCACATCCAGTGGATGAGGCAGTTCTTCTACGAGCAATTCAAATATTAAATGTAGTTCAGCTTCCATATCAGATTTTAAAAAATCTTGATGCTCTATCGCCACAGCTGAATCACCATAGGGAACAAAATCTGAAGACTTATATAAGCTTTGGCTCACCACCGTAGCTATTAATAATAAACGTTGCGGATGTATTGAAAATTTCAGATTAAATTTTCTTTCGGCACGCAGCGCTAGCTCTCTTTCATGCTGAATTGCTTTAGCATGATTTATATTTTTATGTACACGCTCTTGTAAATTGATGGTAACAAATGTACCATAGCAAAAATAAGGCATAACCCTACTCTCAAACTGACTTAAAGACTGACGTGCAACTGCTAAACTGCTTTGTCCAGTTTCACTTTTACCGTTTAAGAATGCGTATTCAAAATGAAGATAATATACCTTTATAGGTAAAGTTAAGCCTTCAGGATATTTAAGAACATCCAAAAGGAAAGCTGTCTTCCAAACAGGCCTTTCTGGCTCAGCGAGCATACCGTAAATTAATTCTTCATATGCGGGGCGAATGGTATCAATGATTTTAAATATTCTGTCAGTTTCCTGAAAAAGTTCAATGTCATCAGTAAAAAAATCTGGATCATGCTTATAAAAATCAACTAATTCACCAAAAGTCACTGAGAGTATATTCCACTGATAATTATCAATATCAGCAATTGATTTCTCATCAATATCAATATTTTGCAAAAGCTTATCTTTAACAAAACAGGCAATATTTGCCGCACGTAAAATACCTTGCAGCAATTCTTTATGTTTTACAGATTCAAGTTCCTCAGTTGAAATAACTTCTAATATTCTTTTAGATTCAGCAAGTTGGTGCCGAATAATGCTGTCAACAACATATTCACCAATACCATCTTCATTAAATAAATTCCGTATATGTTCCCAATCCGTCGTTACGTTTGATGCACATTGTATAATTTCTTGAGCGATACTCTCCGCTTTTTTTAAAACAGCACCTTTACGCTCAAGTGATTCAACTCCCGATTCTAGCGCATTAATTTCATTGTAAGCGCTTTCAAATTTAGCAACTATTCCTTCTTTATACGCTTTTGGAATATTCGGCAAAAGATCGCTTCTTATGCGGTTCAAATCTAATTTAATCTGTTCCAGTAATTGAGCGCCACGTGCATATTGTTGCGTTATAACCATAAATCTATAATGAACAACGCTACTTGATATATTTACAAAAAAATTGCTCTCCAAATTTAAGAATTCATTTTTAATATCATTTAATTCTTCAGGAAATTTTTTTTCAAACATTTCCAGTGAAAATGTTTCAATTGCTGGCATTATTTCTATATGCAAGTCAATATTTTTATTAGCAATAGAAAGAATCTCTTGTGAACTTTCAGTCACACCAACATCTGCAATATATATGCCAACTTTTGCAATACTTTCCTTTAAGCGCGCATATAATTTATCCAAAATAAAATTTGCTAAAATATATTCGCGGTTTTTATCTTTAACAAGCGGAACAATTTTGTAATATAGAAAATGAAGTGCATATGCATCTTTGTAACGTTCTTTCGAATCTTCTATCCAGCTTTTTGAATCATTCGTTTGAGGAAAAGGCTTTTTTTTCGCGCGTATAAAATTAAAAATCTTAATAGCATGATCAAGAGGTTTCTTAAATAAATCTTTTTCAGAATTCTGCAGTTTTTTAAAAGCGCGCTCATTGTTAAAAACATCCTCTTTCCAAATTTTATCCACTAACCTTTTAGCGTCTTGATTATCTTTATCAGATATATTGGTAGATTTTGTACCTCTTATCATACCTACACCGCCTTGTCATTTAGGATTATGGTAATAATGATATACGCCCTAACTTTTCTGAAAGGGAATCCACAGAGGGTTGTTTTCTTCTATTTTGGAATACTGGCGCATAAACCTTAGCGGTATCCAACGGAGATTGCAGACATCTCAAAATATCAAAACGGCTATGTTTAATACGATTACAACGCGACAAAGTAAATTGACTTAGCCTATTTTTCAGTGCTGGCAAATCCAGAGTAATGGCTTTATAGGCTCCGATAAAATACTGCCTAAACGCTTCTCGTTCACTTAATGGTAGCCGTCTTGTCAAATGTGATATAAAAGCCATTTTTAAATAATGTGGAACCATCGCTTTAAGTTGATATTTTTTGGCCGTGGCATCAGGAGTGTCGGCATCCTTAAAAGAATTCGCAAAGGCATCAATCAAAGTATCTATTTTGGCTTGGCTATAGTCTTGAGAAGATTCACAATTTTTAACAATTTCAGGCAATATTAGTAGCCCGCTAATGTTTGTGTCATTAAACTCAAAATGTTTACTCTGCAATTGCGCATACACAAACTGCATAACCGGCGATTGCATATCAAACTTTTCATAATGCGCGGTAACACCAGGCACCAGATAACGTAACCATTTTAGCACGTCTACGATTTTACCCGTCTTAAATACTTTTGTTAACTGAAAATGAAAATAGGCAAAAGGGAGCTCTGCTAATAAATGTGCATGCATATCAAGTGCATGCAGTGCAGGGGTTGTGGCTCTTTTACCTGAACGAAGAAGATCGCGTATATAACGCAACATTTTTACGGGATCTTCTTTAAAAGTAATATTGGGATCCCCAATGGGTTCAAGAAAGGGTGAAATTAATGGCGTATCATCGGTTACCAGATTTCCATCCTTATCACAATATATGGCATTATCTTCCACATCTCGTCTGAGACTATCAGTTTCAATTGAACCTGTAAAACCACAATCAATTTGCACTTTTAGCATACGCGTATTGATATTTATGCGTTTAGAAAAAACTCTTTCACTTACGCGCCAGCTCTCGCCCAAGATTTCTGGAATTAATTCACGGGGGCAATCCGTGGTTATATCACAATCATCCGGACGTGCCTTTTTTGACCTTAACTTATCTCTGACATAACCTCCAACAATATATGCCTTAAATCCCCGCGCGGTAAGTTTTGACATTAACGCATTAATTTCCCAAGGAACATCAATATATTTCATTGGCGGCTTTGACGCTGGCTGCTTTTTTACCGTGTATCTGCGAACATATTTGGGATGAAAAACTCGATCTAAGCGGGCTATTTTTACCCGTTTCATTCTTGTTGCAAATTTTGGCATGAGTCTGTGCTTGGGGGGAACAACGGGTTTATATTGCCTGTTATAGGCATAAATGGCACCGCGCAAAACTTCCAGTTCCTGGTTAGCAGCTGGGGTTTTAAAAAATCGCAGCCATTCCTCCTTTCGAGAAATCATGGTGCGAGAAAATAATGCTAAAACGCCCGGCTGTTTTATCCGTTCACAGATGGGTAATGTCTCATCCGGTAACCGCACCTCCCTATCATCTTCTTGCATGGGGACTGGTGGCGCTTGTAAAACAGAAGCAAACTGTGCCACCGTTTTCGTAAAATCTTGCGCTTGTTGTTCACATTCCTGCAGCTGGGATATTAGCGCATCTCCCGTTAATAACGTACATTGCTTCAAAAGAAAATTTGCTTCAAAAAATTCAGCATGGGCTTGCAAATTTTGTGCACAAACAAGCATTGCCGCAATAAACTCTTGCACAATTGGGTTAGATGAATGATAAGCAGCAAACATATTCATTAGCATTTTTGGCTGTGGGGCAGCACAGAGTCCTAGCCATAAATCGCTTGGAAATACAGTATCTTCTTCTTTATTTAAAAGCGCAATAAAACATTGCACTGCAATATTTGCACCAGGCTCTAAAACTATGCTTTCAGAAAATGCAAGACGCGCTTCCTTGGTATCTAAAAGATAATGATAAAGTGCCAACAGCGTATCAACCTGCCAAGGCTTCTTTAACCACGGTTGAGAAAGCAATATTTTCTTGAGTTTACGGTGAATGTCCTCTGCCGGCGCAACATTATCATGAAGAAAACTAAGGTAGGCATTAAATGCACCAATAATTTTAGCATTCCCCTTGCCTGCACTAAAGTACATTTTCCATGCCTTACAAAGCAACAGCGCCTCTAGCATTACTTTAGCATTAAAAATATACCCTTTTCCTACCTTCAATAAATATTGCTCAGTTTCATTAAGCAATAGCACACAGTCAAACTCACCCTGCATAACTTGCGTTTGTAATAATTGTATTTTCTCAATAACTGCAACTGTGCCAGGAATTTCTGCAGGCAATGCTAATCTCGCCTTTTGATATACTATTTGATTAGACATTTTTCGGATATTCGCATCCGAATTTACCACAAGCGATGATGCTTCAATAGCATGCTGCAAGCGGCTTTGTGCTGCAACTTTTTCAGCAAAAATTGCGATACGTGAATCCAGTTCTTTTGCATTAATTTTAATCTTTTCCCGTCGTGCACGCGCAAGCACCAAACTCTGCTCAGCAGCTTGAATATCACCTATCTCAAAACAACATTGTCCCCACGCAAGCTCACTTTCCACTGGAGATAAAAAGTATTTGAGATTGTCTTCTATTAAAGGGTCCATAATATTATTTATCACAACTTCATATTGCGGATAAAGTTTATCCCTATATACCTTAAAAGAAAGTGAAGCATAATCTTCAGATAACTTATCCCAAAGCATCAGCACTAATTTTTGATAATTAATTCCCACATTGCTATCGTCACTTACACATAGGGGATAAATATGATTTAATGCAAAAAAACCGCGATTAATCAATTTAATGGTATGCGACTCATCAGTATCCACATCCAGTGGTTGTGGCAGTTCTTCTACGAGAAATTCATATATTAAATCTAGTTCGGCTTCCATATAAGATTTTAAAAAATCTTGATGCTCTATCGCCTCAGCTGAATCACCATAGGGAACAAAATCTGAAGACTTATATAAGGTTTGTCTCACCGCAGAAGCTATTAATAACAAACTTTGCGGGTGTATCAATTTCGGATAAAATTTTCTTTCGGCGCGCAGCGCTAGCTCTCTTTCATGCTGAATTGCTTTAGCATGATTTATATTTTTATGTACACGCTCTTTCAAGTTGATTGAATTAAATGTAGCATCGTCTAAACAAGGCATAACCCTGCGCTCAAATCGTCTTAAAGACTGACGTGCCTCCGCTAAACAGCGTTCTCCAGCATCACTTTCCCTCTTTAAGAATAAGTATTCAAAATGAAGAATATGTACCTTTATAGGTAAAGTTAAGGTATCTGGATTTTTAAGAAAATCCAAAAGGAAAGCTGTCTTCCAAGCAGGCCTTTCTCTCTCAGCAAGCATACCGTAAATTAATTCTTGATATGCAGGACTAATGGCATCAATGATTTGAAATATTCGGCCAGTTTCCTGAGAAAGATCAATATCTTCAGTAAAAGAAACTGGATTGCGCTTATAAAAATCAAGCAATTCATTATAAGTCCTTGAGACAATAATCCACTGATAACCATTAATTTCAGTAATTGATTTCTCATCAATATCAATATTTTGCAAAAGCTTATCCTTAACAAAACAGGCAATATTTACCTCACGCAAAGCATCTTGCAGCAAGTTTTTATGCGCTACAGATTCAAGTTCCTCAGTTGAAATGTCATCTAAAATTCTACTAAACTCGGCAGTTTGGTAGCAAACAATGCTACCAACAACACGATCAACAATACCATCTTCGTTAAATTGTTCCCGTATATATGCCCAATCCGACGTTGCATCTTTTGCTAATTTTATAATTTCTTTGGCAATTCTATTAGCTTTTTTTAAAAAAGCACCTTTACGCTTTGCTGATTCAAGTCCCGATTCTAGCGCATTTATTTTATTGCAATCATTTTCAAATTTAGCAACTATACTTTCTTTATACTCTTCTGGAATTTTCGGCAAGAGATCCCTTCTTATGCGGTTTAAATCTAATTTCATCTGTTTTAGCAATTGAGCGCTACGGGTATTTTGTTCCGTTCGATACATAAATTTATAAAGAACAATGCTACATGATATATTTACAAAAAAATTGTGCTTCTCATTTAAAAAATCGTTTTTAACAGACTTCAAATCTATAGGAAATTCTTTCTTGAATATTTCCAATGAAAGTGTTTCAATTTCTGGCATTATCTGTATATGCAAGCCAATAATGCCATTGGCAATAGAAATAATCTCTTGTGAACCATCAATCGAATCAGCCTCTTCAAAATATTTTGCAACTTTTTCAATGCTTAACTTTGAGCACATGTATAATTTATGCAGAATCAAATTTGCCATAATATATCGAGGATTATTTTCTTTAACAAGCGGAACAATTTTGTAATATAGAAAATGAAGCGCATAAGCATATTTATAACGTTGACCCAAATCTTCTATCCAGCTTTTTGAATCATTAGTTTGAGGAAAAGGTTTTTGTTGCGCGGATATAAAATTATAAATCTCAGTAGCATTCTTAAGAGGATTACTAAATGAAGAACCCCGCAGTTTTTTAAAAGCGCGCTCTTTGTTAAAAACATCCTCTTCCCAAATTTTATCCACTAACTTTTTAGCGACTTGATTATCTTTATCAGATGTAGTAGCGGAAGATCTCATAGCTATACCTATTTTCATACCCACTCCACATGTCCTATCATGTTATTTAACTTTATTTTACTGGGGTCAGCTTTGAAATTAACTTAGAATTTTGTCTTTTTTGATGTTATAAGTCAAGCTTCATCGTTGGTTTTGACGGACATTCGAGCGAGAAATGCGTCTTACTTCAATTTCTTGTAAAAAATCATGGGTCAGCGGGTTTGCCGCACATGCCTTACGTAAATTGTGGCGCGCGGTACGTGCTGCTTTAAATAAATCTTGTGCACTACGGCTTTCCCGATGGGTGCTAAAACGGATGGATTCAATTTGGTTAAAAATCTGATGTAATTGATAATATATTTCTTTTCTGGGAGGCTCATTTTCTGAAAACAATGCAATGAGCGTCAAGGTGCTTTGTGCTATTTTTTGCTCAGCACCCTTCACTACAGAACGTCTGGTGATAACATAATATCTACTCAGCATCTCAAAGATATCTATCACTTGGTTAACAAATTTAGCATGTTCTGGATGGGTGATAGACTTCACCCGTAAGCATAACTGTTCGGTAGTGATAAATGACGGGCTGGGCGCCACGGTATCTGGCAACACCAGCGCATCTTGCTGGCGAACAAAATAGGTTAACATATGCATATTATTATCTAAGGATGCACAATCTAATTCTAACGCATGGATTAAATTAACAAACTCTTCTGTATAGACGCGCTTTTTAGGCATTTTTTGCAAAAACTGAATTAAATTCTGCATGGTATGATGGCATTGCATGCAGGCTTGCGAAACTTGGATAAACTCCATATTATTAATTATCGTATTTTGATTTGCATATCTGTCCTGCAGATAACGTAAGTGCAACAAATGCTCACGGATTTTTGCCAGCATATTATCAACATGAAAAAGATACGTTGCACTACCCAGCAATTCTAGATCAAAGTCTTTTGTATTATTTACATCAATTTCACCATGAAGCTTTTGAACAAGCTCATGCAGCGCTTGAACGCTCTTGAGCCAATCATTGAGCGTAGATTTTTTCTCTTGGGGAACAATACTTAAAGGGGTCTTAAACGCATTTTGCGCTTGACCGGCGAGCATACGCAATTGCTGCCCCAAAAGGATGGCTTTTATTTTCTGCCAGAAAATGCTTACACTGTTTTTTATTGCACTCATATCTTAATTTGAGCATAGAAAGCCTAACAATTTCAAGATAGAATGCTGACATATATCGATTGTCATGGTTGTTTTTTACTGAAAATACTTTTCATCTGAAACTGTGCTGGTACACTAGAAAGAACATTGCAATAATTTTGCTTATATAGGGATGGTTGAAAATGGGGCTCAAAAATACCTCCAATAGATTTGGCGGGATAACAAAATTATTACATTGGACCATTTTCCTTTTATTTATTGTGGAGTTTTTCCTCGCCTATAGGCGGGAGTTCTTCCCTACCGGTTCCCCGCAAAAACTGCAATATATTTTGTTACATAAATCTTTAGGCGTATGTATTTTTGTGCTGGCGCTCATCATGATCTTATGGCGCCATGTGGGGACACGCCCGGTTATGCCATTAAGTATGACGCCCATGGAGGTCTTTGCCGCAAAGAGCACGCACTTTTTATTATATGTAATTATGCTATTTCAACCGGTTTCGGGTTTTTTAATGTCGTCTTTTGCAGGCTATGCGGTAGCCTTTTTTGGTCTATTTACCATACCCAATTATTTGACTAAAAATGGTGAATTGAGCAAGGCATTCTCTGTCTCACATCTGTGGGGCTCCTATCTTATTTTGGCTTTAGTTAGCCTTCATATTATCGCCGCATTTTTTCATCAATTTATTAAGCGGGATACCATATTAAAACGCATGTTGCCTTTTGTGGTAAGTGATGATGATAAAACACTTATAAAACCACCCAGCAAAAACATTAAGATTGAGCTTTGAATTTAATAGTGCGGTAATAAGGGCGCCAGATGTTTTGGGCAACGTGTGGTGTAACCGTAGCAACCCCATCGGCAACGGCTTGCGCAGCAACCGCATTCGCAACCTCATGGGAAAGTGGCTGAATTTCTGTAATCGCCGGTAGCAAAGAATGCTTTGAATATTTTGCAATAGCAGTAGCGGCAGCCCAAAGCATGTTATCTGTGACTTGGGTTGCTCTGCTGGCAATAGCGCCAAGACCAATGCCTGGAAAAGCGAGGGCATTATTACATTGTGCTACGTTCTCAAACGGGCTACCGGTTGCCACCAACGCTTTATGCTGCGTCCATTCTAAAAGCAAGCCAGGATCACATTCACAATTATCGGTTGGGTTGGAAAGCGGAAATATAATGGGATATTCCACTTCCTTAGCCATCTCCCTAACGATTTCTTCAGAAAATGCATTTTTTACTGTAGAGCACCCAATTAAAATAGTGGGCTTTACGGCTTTAACAACGGCAAATAAATCATTTTGCGCTTCGTGTGAGGCGCGCACATAAGGTTGTTGAAAGCCCATAATATTGGAAGAATCCTCTGTAAGTAAGCCCGGTCTATCAACCAGCCAAAATTGTTTACGTGCTACCTCCGGCGAGATCCCCTCACGTAAAAGTGCCCCATAAATTTGATCGGCAATCCCAACCCCAGCAGTCCCTGCTCCAAAAACAACAATTCTATGATCTTTAAAGGGGCGTTGCGTCTTCTGAATAGCTGACAATAACGCCGCCAAAGTAATCACGCCGGTCCCTTGCATATCATCATTAAAGGTACAATGTTGCGTGCGATAGGTTTCTAGAATGCGTCTGGCATTCTGCTGCGCAAAATCTTCCCAATGCAATAAACATTTTGGAAACTTTTGATGTACCGTGTGGACAAATTTTTTGATAAATTCATCATATGCTTCACCTTTGATGCGTGGATGGCGCCAGCCTAAATACAACGGATTATTCAAAAGGTTAGGATTATCTGTGCCCACATCTAACATAATCGGCAAAGCTTTGTAAGGGTTAATACCACAAAGACTGTACACCACCAGCTTTGCTAAAGGAATATCCATCCCGCCAATACCCTGATCGCCAATTCCCAGTATGCGCTCACCATCTGTCGCAACGATGACGTCTATTTCTGCATGGGTACGATTATCTAATATCTCTCCCATTCTCTCCCTATCCGGATAAGAAAAATAAAGACCACGTGGCTGACGAAATTCATGACTAAATTCTTTGACCGCGGTACTCACCCCAGGGGTATAAATTAAGGGTAAAGTTTCCGCCAAATTTTCAGATAATAATTTATAGAACAGTACTTCATTTTTATCACGGAGATTATTCAAATAAATATATTTTTGCAAAACGTTTTCATAACGCTTAAATTGCGTTTTGGCACGCGCTACTTGCTCATCCAATGTTTCAATACGATACGGCAACTTACCTAGTAATTTTAGCGCAAGCCGCTCTTGCTCAGAAAAAGCGGTGCCTTTATTTAAAAGAGGGGTTGAAAGAACCGCTTTACCCTGCAGAGAGGTTTCAATCCATTCCTCCCCAGATTTCGTGTCAAGATGTGTATAAAATTTCAGCATTTCATTTTAACCCGTTTCGCGCATTGATAAATAATCTCATCCATGGACTATCATCATTCCAAGATTTTGGATGCCAGGAAAGCTGCCAGCTTTTAAAAACGCGTTCTGGGTGCGGCATCATAATAGTTACCCGGCCATCCTCAGTCGTAAAGCCCGTTGCCCCATGGTGAGAGCCATTAGGATTCCCAGGATAATCTTGGGTAGGCTTTCCATCATTATCTACAAAGCGTAACGCAAGATGGGAGGCACTGTTTAATTGTTCAACCCTTCCTTCACCATGCGAAACAGCAATGGGCAAAATAAATCCTGCCATGTCTTCTAATAGTATAGAAGGTGACTTACAAACCTCCACTAAACTCAGTCTAGCCTCAAATTGATTGGAGTGATTGCGGGTAAATTCTGGCCAATGCGCTGCACCTGGAATTATCTCTTTTAAAGAGGATAGCATTTGACAACCATTACAAACCCCCAGGGTAAAAGTATTCGGTTGCTGAAAAAAGTCTGAAAAACCATCGCGCAATTTGGGTTGAAATAAAATCGTTTTGGCCCAACCCTTGCCTGCGCCCAAAACATCGCCATAAGAAAATCCACCACACACTGCCAAACCCTGAAATGACGCAAGCTGCTTACCTGCCAACAAATCACTCATCGTTACATCCACGGCTTCAAAACCCGCCAACGTAAAGGCCGCAGCCATTTCAAGCTGACCATTCACACCTTGTTCCCGCAAAATGGCCACTTTTGGTTTAATACCGCGATAAGGCGCAATAGGAGGCAAAGGTGCCATCTTTGCAAATAAGCCCGTATCATTATTATCACCCAGCTTTTCATACGCTTGCTCTGCGCAGGCTGGATTATCACGTAACCGTTGCAGGATAAAACTCGTTTTGGACCATAAACGCTGCAACTCTTGGCGTGATGCAGAGAATAGGGTATTACCCTCACAGGTAATGGTAATTTGCTGCGTGGTATTGACCGTGGCAATAGGAATTATTTCTGAAAATAATGTTAAAATTTCTTGACAGTCTTTTTCTAAAACCTGGATAACCACACCCAATTCTTCATTTAATAATGCATCCAACCCGGCATAATGCGTAATATCAATATCCAAACCACAGTGGCTGGCAAAGGCCATTTCACATAAGGTTACCCATAAACCACCATCACTTCTATCATGATATGCTAAAATTCGATTATCCTCTTTTAATTGCTTGAGCGTTTGCAATGCTTTTTTCACCAGCAGCGGTGCATCCACATCCGGCGTTTGCTCGCCTATTTGCGTGGTAACTTGGGCAAAAATACTCCCGCCCAAGCGCTTTTGCCCCGCACTTAAATCAATAAATAACAAAACCGAAGCATCCGTTGTATTCAATTCTGGCGTTAAGGTTTTACGAATATCTGTAACCGGCGCAAAGGCAGAAACCACCAGGGTTACTGGCGCGTACACTTCATATGCCTGCTCCCCTTCTTGCCAAGTGGTGCGCATAGAAAGCGAGTCTTTGCCCACGGGAATAGTAATATCCCAACTTGGACATAATTGTTTACCCACCGCTTCAACCGCTTGGTACAAATCTGCATCCATCGTACCATTGGCAGCCGCCATCCAATTACAGGATAAACGAATAGCAGATAAATCATGAATATCTGCCGCCCAGATATTTAAGACGGCCTCAGCCACTGCCATGCGCGCAGATGCTGCAGGATTCAATATGGCAATAGGGGGTCGCTCCCCCATACTCATCGCTTCCCCGGTAACATCAATATAATTGGTTGCCGTCACCCCACAATCTGCGACGGGTATTTGCCAAGGTCCAACCATTTGATCGCGCGCCACCAACCCTGAGACGGTTCTATCACCAATGGTGATTAAAAAAGATTTATCCGCAACCGTGGGGCATTGCAACACCCGCAATAGCGCTTCAGATAATGGTATAATTTGCGTGTTGAGCGCTGTGGAAATTTTAGGTTGCGTTTGCACTTTTTTATGTAATGCGGGAGCATTCCCAAACAATAACGCCTGAGGAATATCAATCGGCGTATTGTTAAATAACGAGTCCGTTACGGTCAATTGCGCCTCGTACGTGGCTATGCCTAACACTGCATAGGGGCAACGCTCTCTCTTGGCAATTTGCGCAAATTGCGTTAATGCATCGGGATGAATGGCGAGCATATAACGCTCTTGTGATTCGTTACACCAAATCTCAAGCGGTGACATTTCCCATTCTGCATTAGGAATTTTTCGTAAATCAATCAGAGCGCCACGGGCACAATCATGCACAATTTCAGGTAAAGCATTGGCAAGACCGCCAGCGCCCACATCATGCAGTGATAAAATAGGATTTTCAGCGCCTAACGCCCAGCATCTATCAATAACCTCTTGGCATCGCCTTTGCATTTCAGGATTTTGCCTTTGCACAGAGGCAAAATCTAACGCAACCTCACGGGTACCCTGTGCCATAGAAGACGCCGCCCCACCACCCAAACCAATTTTCATGGCAGGCCCACCAATCACTATTAACAAACAATTTTGCGAAAGCGCCTGTTTTTTTACATGATTAGCCGCAATATTACCCATCCCACCCGCAAGCATCACGGGTTTATGATAACCATAGGCCAAATAGGCTTTATGGGAATTTGGCATTGCTTGTTCAAAAGTCCTAAAGTACCCCACAATATTTGGCCGGCCAAATTCATTATTAAAAGCCGCTCCGCCAATGGGCCCTTTCAGCATTATTTCTAAGCTCGTGGCAATCCGCGTGGGAAAATGCGCTTGACCTTCCCAAGGTTGAGGATATTCTGGCAAATGTAAATTCGAAACCGTAAAACCGGTCAAGCCCGCTTTAGGTTTTGCCCCTCTGCCAGTAGCACCTTCATCGCGGATTTCACCCCCTTGACCTGTACCACTGCCGGCAAAGGGCTCAATGGCGGTGGGATGATTATGGGTTTCCACTTTCATTAATATATGCACCGCTTCTGTATGAAAGCGATAGATATTATCAGTAGTATCGCAGTAAAATCGTTGCTTACCATAACCTTCTATCACCGCGGCATTATCATGATACGCAGATAATATGCCTTTGGAATTATGCGCATACGTGAATTTTATCATCTCAAACAAAGATTCTGGTTTTTGCTTGCCATCAATTTCCCAACTGGCTTTAAATATTTTATGGCGACAATGTTCTGAATTGGCTTGGGCAAACATCATTAACTCAACATCGGTCGGATTTCTACCCAATTTTTGATATTCGGTATTTAGATAGGCTTGCTCTTCTGAAGATAATGCTAAACCCAAACGCACATTGGCGTTGGCAAGCGCTTCTCGGGATATTTCTGCCAGTGGTTTGGGTTGTCCTTTGGCAAATAAAGCTTCAATAGCTTGCCATTGCGTTACAACGGTTTCTGTCATCCTATCGGCTAGCCCCTGTGCACCCGCTGTATGATAAACCACTGCGCGTTCAATACGCTCAATCTGCGTTAAACCAACGTTATGCAAAATATCACGCGCTTTAGAACCCCATGGTGATTGCGTACCAAAGCGCGGGACAACCCATAAAAAGCCGGCATTATCCGTATTTTTTGCCAAGTGTGCCGCAAGGACTGCAGTTAATAATTGTTCTTGTTCATTCGTTAAATTACTGGCTATTAAAAAATATTCATAATGAAATAGGATGCCATTTGCCAAAGTATGCGTTTCATTATCAATGAGTCTAAGCATGTTTTAAAATTTCCTCAGCAACCTAAAGAATTGCGTTAATTGTTCACTACAGTCTTGAGCTAAAATACCACCAACCATTTGTGCATGGTGATTAACCTCATTTCTCAACAGCGGCGCGCCAAAAACCACGCGTGACACTCTGGCTTGAATAATTGCTCCACGACACATCATGCAAGGTTCTAATGTGACATACAGGGTGGTATCTGAGAGCCGATAATTGCCAATATTTTGGGTAGCTTGGCGGATGGCTTGAATTTCAGCATGGGCGGTAGGATCATGCAGTGCAATGGGACGGTTAAAACCCTCTCCTAAGATCTGATTTTCTTTAACCAGTACCGCACCCACTGGCACTTCCCCCTGATTTTTTGCAATCTCCGCTAAGGTTAAGGCGTAGCGCATCCAAGCAATATCTTGTTCATTCCCATTCAATGGTAGCGGGTGGTTTGCTTGAGATGTCATAAGTAACCCTTGCAATGCCAGGAATTTCATTAATAATTCTGCTTGAAACATGACTCAAGAGTTCATACGGTAAATGTGCCCAATGTGCGGTCATAAAATCAGTGGTTTCTACCGCGCGTAATGCGACCACATATTCATAACACCGCGCATCACCCATCACCCCGACCGCTTTGACCGGTAAAAATACCGCAAAGGCTTGACTCACTTTATGGTAATAATCAAATTCATGTAAGCACTCAATAAAAATTGCATCTGCTGCGCGCAATAATGAGACAAATTCCGCTTTCACTTCCCCTAAAATGCGCACCCCAAGGCCGGGTCCTGGAAAGGGATGGCGATATACCATTTTTTCAGACAAGCCTAAAGCAATCCCGACTTTACGGACCTCATCTTTAAATAATAATCGGAGCGGTTCACAGAGTTTTAAGTGCATTTTTTCTGGCAACCCGCCCACATTATGATGGGATTTAATGACATGCGCCTTACCAGTATGTGCACCCGCCGATTCAATTACATCCGGGTAAATAGTGCCTTGTGCAAGCCATTTAATGTGGGGATATTTTGCCGCTTCTTTTTCAAAAATTTCAATAAACACGCGGCCAATTACTTTACGTTTCTCTTCTGGATCTTGAACACCCTTTAACGCTGCATAAAATAAATCTGCCGCTTGGACCTCTACCACTTTAACGCCCATATGCTCAGCAAAAGTGGACATCACTTGTTCGGCTTCATTTAAGCGCAGTAAGCCATTGTCCACAAAAACGCAAATCAATTGCTGACCAATCGCTCGATGACATAAGGCTGCCGCAACAGCAGAATCTACCCCACCCGATAAGCCTAACAGCACGTGTTCACTACCCACCTGTTCCTGAATAACCGCCACGGATTGTTCAATAATATTAATAGGGGTCCAATCGGCTTTGATTTTGCATACTGCTAAAACAAAACGCTCCAGTATTTCTTGGCCTTTGGGGGTATGCGTCACTTCTGGATGAAACTGTAACCCATAATAATGACGACTTTCATCTGCAATGGCGGCAATCGGAGCATTGGGACTGTCTGCAATTACGGTAAAACCCGCGGGTAACGTGGTTACTTTATCTCCATGGCTCATCCATACTTGAATACTTTTTGCTTCTTTAAACAAATTATCAAACAATAGACTGGGTGCTTGCTGTGTTATTTGCGCATAACCAAATTCTCTTTTTTGTGCAGGCGCTACTTTTCCACCCAATTGATGGGCCAGGGCTTGCATCCCATAACAAATCCCCAACAATGGGCAATGCATGGCAAAAACCGCCTCACTTATACGCGGCGTATCTGCCAAGTGCACAGATTCCGGGCCACCGGATAAAATAATACCCTTGGGGGCAAAAGCTTTGATTTTATGCTGATCATAATCAAAGGGATGAATTTCACAATACACACCCATTTCTCTGACGCGTCGCGCAATTAATTGCGTATATTGTGAACCAAAATCCAGAATTAGAATTTTATCTTGTTGTATTGGTTGCATGATTAATCCGTACGATAATTAGGCGCTTCTTTGGTAATGGCAACATCATGCACATGGCTTTCTCTGACACCCGCATTGGTAATCCGTACAAACTGCGTTTGGGTACGCAAGGCATCAATATGCGATACACCCGTATAACCCATACTGGAACGTAATCCGCCCATTAATTGATAGATGACATTTAACATACTGCCTTTATAAGGAACGCGACCTTCAATTCCTTCTGGCACCAGTTTTTCTTCCCCTTGCTCATTCGTTTGAAAATAGCGATCACTGGAACCTTGACGCTGCGCCATCGCCCCAAGTGACCCCATACCCCTATAAGCTTTATAGGAACGACCCTGATAAAGAATGGTTTCACCAGGTGCTTCATCTGTACCCGCTAATAAGCTCCCTACCATCACAGAAGAGGCGCCAGCAGCAATGGCTTTGGCGATATCACCTGAATAACGAATGCCGCCATCTGCAATCACGGGTACGCCTTGTTTACTCAGCGCTTTAGTTACATTAAAAATAGCGGTTACTTGTGGCACTCCTACACCCGCCACTATCCGTGTGGTGCAAATAGAACCAGGACCAATGCCTACTTTAACCGCATCGGCCCCCACATTAACCAGTGCCAACGCGCCCTCTGCCGTTGCAACATTACCGGCTATCACTTGCACATTAGGAAAATGTTTTTTAAACCATTTGACCCTTTCTATCACCCCTTTAGAGTGGCCATGCGCAGTATCAATCACAATCACATCCGCACCGGCCTCTACTAAAGCGCTTGCTCTTTCATCAGAATCTTTACCGGTACCCAATGCTGCGCCAACTCGCAAACGACCTAATTCGTCTTTACACGCTAAAGGTTTATCTTTTGCTTTTTGTAAATCTTTAACCGTTATAAGACCACGTAATTCAAAATTTGCATTTACAATAAGTATTTTTTCTAAACGGTGCGTTCTAAATAATTCTACCACCTCTTCAATACCCGTACCCTCAGGTACTGTCACCAAGCGTTCTTTGGGGGTCATAATTTGTGCAACCGTTAAATTATGGTCATTTTCAAAGCGCCAATCTCTATGAGTTACTATTCCAACCAACTCATTTCTCTCGCTAACCACCGGTACGCCAGAAATTCCGTATTCTTTAACCAATTTGAGCAGTTCACCAATACGCGTGGTAGGCTTTACGGTAATGGGATTTTTTACCACACCACTCTCATATTTTTTTACTTTGCGGATCTCTTCGGCTTGTGCTTCAATGGACATGTTTTTATGGATAAAGCCAATACCACCTTCCTGTGCCAAGGCTATTGCTAGCTTTGCTTCTGTGACGGTATCCATCGCTGCAGAGACGAGCGGAATATTAAGTTCAATGCCGCGGGAAAGGCGTGTTTTAAGGCTGACATCTTTTGGTAAAATTTCAGAATGGGCAGGGACAAGGAGGACATCATCAAACGTGAGTGCTTCTTCGATAATCCGCATAAAGGGTAACCCCTGTGTAGCAAAAATTAATCGCATATTTTAACTATATTTTCGCTAAAAGAAAAGGTCTGTGTATGTCCACTCAATTTATCTTTACAGTTACGCAGCTTAACCAGGCAGCGCGCGGCCTCTTAGAAACCAGTTTTGAGCGCATTTCTATCAAAGGCGAACTCTCTGGCGTAAAGCGTCATCCTTCTGGCCATCATTATTTCACCCTGAAAGATGAACAAGCACAAATACCCTGTGTGATGTTTAAAGGCTATAACCGCCTTTTAAACTTTGTCCCTGAAGATGGGATGGAAGTAGTGGTACGT
>JABDCK010000026.1:18466-18917 GCA_013288185.1 Gammaproteobacteria bacterium | reverse complement strand
TTATGTATTTTTACGCAATTTGCCAGCAACTTTTATCCCCAGCGTTGCTATTCCGCTTTCCCTTGTTGGCACGTTTGGTGTGATGTATTTATTAGGGTTTAGCTTAAATAATCTTACGCTCATGGCCTTAACTATTGCCACAGGGTTTGTCGTGGATGATGCTATTGTTATGATTGAAAATATAGCCCGTTATATTGAAAATGGTGAAAGACCGTTGCAGGCAGCTTTGAAAGGCGCTAAACAAATTGGCTTTACCATTTTATCATTAACCGTATCGCTGATAGCCGTAATGATTCCGTTGCTTTTTATGAAAGATATCGTGGGACGATTATTTAGAGAATTTGCAATGACTTTGTCAGTGACCATATTAATTTCTGCATTTGTCTCTTTGACTTTAACCCCCATGCTGTGCAGTCGCATATTAACGCGTGCAGAAACAAAAACACAAAAT